>NZ_JBEKCZ010000183.1:0-10553 GCF_050014615.1 Bradyrhizobium sp.
TTACCTGTAATCGGTGTAACCCCTGTAACCAGCGTCTTATAAAGAGAATTATCCGTCGGCGTGGCGCCATTTCAAGCCCGGATACGCCCGCGTGGTGGAACCGCCTACTAACCGATACGTTGGCTTCTGGAACTCGATTCGGATTCAGGAGACCCCTCATGCATTGGCGCAAAGAGCGTAGTGGATCAGGCAGCAAGATATTTTACGTCGCCATCACGGCGCTGACCGCATCGGTTGTGCTAACGACGGCTCTGCTGGTCTTGCACTATCACGTTTGACGGTCAGCCGCCGCCGCGACCGGAACGATCTTCAATTTCGCGATTTGTTGAGTCGTGCCTTTTCCCCCGAGGCACATCCCAAGGACGGTCCCGGTCGCCCCGCGCCGGGGCCGTTTCTTTGGAGTCTCTCATTGAGATACGTTGCGAGCCCGCAAAAAGGGACGCAAGCAACGCCTGAGCGAATCGAAGCAAAAAGCCGCAGGCATTTGCGCACTGCGGCCCGCCGGGTTCGAAAATCCATGAATATGAAATGTACCCAGCCCCGGTGAGCCGAGCTAACGCCACGTCGCGCCAAACGCAAATCAAAATCCGCGGTTCCAAAGCAGGAACAAAAGATTAGTTGCCAGGCGGCCACAGAACTGCAGGCCCCGGCGCAGCATTAGCGCAGCCTAGCGTGTCTGCGTAGTTCGTTTCGCCTGGGCCTGTTCGACCCAAAGGTCCCAGGGACGCTGCACCTGCCCCTCGATGCTCTGCACGCAGGCAAGACTCTCGCCTTCCGACAGGAAGGTGACCTCGCCGCCGAGTTGCATGGCCTGGAGCTGATAGCGGGCATTGAGCTCAGCATAGATGGCGCGGTAGACCGCCTGTTGAATTGAGCCTCCGACGACCGTAGAGCCGTGACCACGCATCAGCACGATGTCGTGGCCCACAAAATGATCGGCTAACGCGCGACCGAGATGATTGCTGCTGATGAGGAGGTCGGTCGTATCGCCCCCTGCCTCCCGGATCTCGAAGACTGGAGCGCCCTGTCCGACAAAGCCGGCCATATGGAAGATGGCCTGCAGCCGCACACCCCTGACAACGCTTAAGGGCACCACGGAGTGCGAATGACTGTGCACGACCGACATTACGTCGGGGCGCTTGCGATAGATCTCGCCATGGATAAATCGCTCAAGATAGACCTTGCGGCCGGCGGCGTCGACCGCCTCGCCGTCCAGAGTGAACTCGATGATGTCATTTGACTCCACACGGCCTGGCGCCATGTTCCGGGCGAGCAGGAATCGATCGGGGCGCTTGTCGTGGCGAACACTGATATGTCCGAAGGCATCAACGACGCCCTGATCAAAGAGAATATGATTGGCGACAACAAGATCCTCAATCAACCCTGGGCCAGGCGCCGGGCCTGGCCTGGCGGTATCGGGCGTGTCGACGGCGATGGATCGGGGATGATTGTCATGCGGGCACATGGGCGATTTCCTGTCTTGAAAAGAGATGCGCAACACCAGGCCGGGTCTTCGCCGGCCCCAACTCGAACTATTCGGGGTGAATCCCGGCTTCCTGGACGATGCGGGCGGCGCGCTGCACCTCCTCGTCGACGAAGCGCGCAAAGCTCGCCGCGCCCTCCATCACCGGTTCGGCTCCGAGCGCCACCAGCCGCTCGACCAGCGCCGGCTCCCTGGAGGCCGCCTGCACCGCCGCGTTGACGCGCCCCGCCGTTTCCGGGGCCAGCCCCTTCGGACCCCAGAGCCCGTACCACAGCATGAAGTCGAGGCCCGGCAGCCCCGCCTCGTCGATCGTCGGCACGTCCGGCAGGAGCGCTGTTCGCTGCGGACTCATGACGGCGAACGCGCGCAGCGTGCCGGCGTTGACGTGGGAGAGGGCGGAGCCGAGCGGCGCGATCATCAGCGCGACCTGCCCGCCGAGCACGTCGTTGATCGCCGGCGCGGTTCCGCGATAGTTGACGATGAGCGCCTTGGCATCGATCCTGCGTTTGAAACTCTCTGTCGCGAGATGCCCCATGCTGCCCAGCGCGGAATTTGCAAAAGAGAAGCGGTCGGGTTGCGCCTTGAGCGCGTCGATGAGCTTTGCCAGCGTATCGGGCGTCTCGCGTGGATTACCGATCAGGAGCATCGGCGAAGTCGCGAAACGCGAGATCGGTGTGAAGTCGGCGATCGGGTCGTAAGACACGCTCCGCATGACGTGGCGGGCCATGATCTGGATGTCGGCGTTGGTCAGGAAGGTCGATCCGTCCGGGGCGGCGCGCGCTACTTCGGCAGCGCCGAGCGTGTTGCTCGCTCCGGACTTGTTCTCAACGACCCAGCTCTGTCCGAGAAGCCCGGACAAATGTTGCGCGTAGAGCCGCCCGATCACGTCGATGGCTCCGCCAGGGGCGGCCGGCACGATGAGGCGAACGACGCGCTGTTGCGCGGCCAGCGGTGGGGCAATGGCGCTGAAACCCGCGGCGGCGATCCCGAGCGACAGGCGGCGGCGATCGATCATCATGGTCTCCTCCCCTGACCGCCTTTGCGACGGATGTGCGTCCCTCGCTTCCTTCGGATGCGCTGGAGCCGGGCGCACTCGGCTTCTCCCGAAGCGGCGAGATTCCCCCAAGCGGGGCGAGTTTCTCGGCACGGATGGGCGTAGCTGTCGCGCCTGCGATTAATCGACAGCATATGGATACACCGTGTACTGTCAAGTTTAGGCAGACGACCGGAGAAATATCCCGGACAAGCGTGCAATTCGCACCTGCTCAATCATCCCACGGTTTCGGCCTTTCATGCTTCGGCACCAACGTGCCGCAAGACATTGATTTTGCCCGACGGGCAAATCAGGCGCAGCAACTGCTGTATGCATCCGGCCCGCACGTCCAGTCCTCTCCGAAAAAATAATTCGTTTCTCAGGCTGATAGAAACACCTTTAAGACTCACGCCATCCCGCGCTCATAAGAGGGGCGCTTCGCGGTCGTCACGAACGTTGGGTGCGGGATGCGGTGGACGCGGCAGTGTCAAAAGACGAATGACGCTGATCCGCCTTCGCACAAGCTTCGGCGGACGGGTACCAAGACCGCCGGGTGGCTTTTGTGGAGACGGGCGCGGACGGTGAAGTCGTGTGGTCCTGACACCCCGACGCTGGTGTCAAGTTGGCGCAGAAGACGGCGCTGGCGATGGTGGCAAACAAGCCCGGTCATCAGGGAGAGCGCGAAATAAGCCGTTAAAACCATTGCGCGGGGAAAGCCGGATGAATCCGGTGAACCTGTGGCTTCTACCCCTGTGCGTTTTTTTGCACAGGGGGCTGCGGGTGCATCGGACACCCGGCTTTCCCTGCGCCCTCTGTTCTCGGAGGGACAAGGTTCCTGCAAACCTCGGGCGCATCGCGCCGCGAGAATGCGCAAGTGTGGCTTTCGATCATCGCGCTTCACTGTGCAAGTGCAGCTTACGGCTTGACGTAGACGCTCGCATACGCTCCCGCGTAGGCCTCTTTCCAGCCTCTCTTCCCGACCAGAAACCGCCTCAGCTCTTCATGGGCCTTGACCCAAAGCACCGCATCGATCTGGTATTTCTCAAGCACCGTGTCCCAGGCGGTTTCATCGATCTCCAGTTCGGCCAGCTTGAAATAGTCACGCAGCACCGCATCCGGATAGGCGGTGGCGGCGCGGCCGTCGACGAACACAGGTATCGCGCCTCGCGTGCGGAAGATCAGAAGTCCACCGTAGTTCCAGTGATTCAGAAGCCGCGCCTGCGGAAGATGCGTTTGCAGATAAAGAACGTCCTGCCCCGAGAGCATCTGCGGCAGTCCGAGCGCCGGATCCAGTCGCAGATAGGTCCATGGCAGCGCGCACGCCGCGGCGATGCCGGCAGCCAGCAGCGACCTCTGGACTTTGGAATTATTCAGCCGGTTGCGCAGCAGCCGATCAAGATCAAGCGCCAATGGAACCGTCGAGAACAGCAGGAAGAAGGACATGTATCTGAATTGATAGAGTCCCAACAACAACATCAGCCAGGAAAGCAGCCGTGCCTCTATCGGACAGGATGCTCTGCAGAACAGCTCAAGCGCGATAAATATCAAAATGTAGGCGATGCCGGGAAGGCTCCCGGGCATGACGATATTCTCGGAATAGGGCAGCCATTCGGTGACGTAGGCTTGAGAGAAGTGGCCGAGTACAGTCGTCAGGCCTTCATAGATATGCCAGCCGAGAGGATTGATGAAGGTCGCGATAAAGCAGCCTATTCCCGCCAAGCCATAGATTTTGAAGTTTTTCCAGTCCCGTTTCAGCAAGGCCGCGCCGCCGAAAACCCCGACAATCAGAAAGCCCAGCAAGAAGCCGCCATGCAGATTAGCCCACAGCACCATCATGACAGGCAGAACAAACCACCTCGTTCGCTTCAGGCATTCTCCGTAGAAAATGACCGAAAGCAGCATGGTCGAAATGTTCGGCGAAACGGCGAGATAAATATTCGGGTACGCCGCGAAGGCGGGATAAAGCAAACACGCGGATAGAACGGAAATGCAAACCGCGATCGTCGAGGCGCCGCGGCCGAGGCAGAGGGATGTGAGATATCCGACGATAAATGCGCCGCATGCGATGACGAAAAATATCAGACCGCTGAAATGCGTATACTGAAATATGACGCTCGCCATCGCGTCCCACAGCCACGAGAGATTATACCATTGCCTGTCGCCGGCGGTGAACGACCATGGATCCTGGAACGGAATATGACCCTGGTCCCGGATCAGGTCGCCGGCGGCGAGATGCCATCCCAGATCATAATGGCCAAGCAGCAGCGGCGCGTTCGCAAGGTAATACAGCGATGCGAAGGAAATCAGGAACAGATAGATTCCGCCGGCCGCAACCCGGCGCGATGCCAACGGACGGCTCTGCGGCGTCACAATCATCGGTGCGTCGAAGATGCCCGGCATTCAAACGTCTCCCGCGACTGCAGCGACAGGACCGGCCTTGACCAGACCAGGCCGCAAGCTTCTCTCATAAGGCAGAAACCTTGCGCGATCCCTTAAGTGGGGACGCCGGCGGCAGGCCATCGGCCGGATCGTCGTCGCACCATAAGGCGAAGCACGGAGCGCGATGATTTTCGTAAAGTGGTAACCACTATCGTCGACCGTATTTTAATCAACCGGAGTCCCGGATTTCCTTATATTTTAAGCTTGCATTTACCTCGCCGGAAACGGGGCGGAACCCCCCCGAGTTTACGCGATCGAATTAACTAGGCTTCAATTCGCGGCGCCTAGGTTCCACACGTGGTCACGGCGCTGAGGGGCCGGTGAGACCAAATTTTGTCAGCAGCTCGTGTACACTCGGGAGATACCAAATGAAGAACCTTATTGCACGTTTCGTGAAGGACGAGTCCGGCGCCACCGCGATCGAATACGGCCTGATCGCCGCCGGCATTGCGCTCGCGATCATCGCGGCCGTGAACAGCCTCGGCTCCACGCTCAACACCAAGTTCACGTCGATCTCGACCGGCCTGAAGTAAGCCACTTCCCACCTCGCAAATTCGAAAGGCCCTGGCGTACCAGGGCCTTTCTTATTTTGCGGACGACTAAAAGTTGAGTGCGTGGATATCAGCCCTGACTGAGTACCAGTTGTGGCATCGTTTTATCCGACGAATTTGCCACCGCATCCGCCGCATTCCTGGACGCATGAATTCGAAATAGATGCTTCGCAAGCAGGATGGATCCCGCGGCGAGGGCAACACCTCCGATGATGTCAATGACGTAATGCGCGCCAATGACAGGTGCCGCTATGATCGTCAGCGCATTGATGACGATCATTGCTGATCTAATGCCCCGGACCGGCCACAGCGCCCACATATAGAGCACGGCCGAAGCGGCGTGGAAGCTCGGAAATGACACGATTCCCGCCATATTGAACAGCTCAAGATGGCGCAACGATCCGTCGCGCAGCGACAGGATATCGCGCAGCTGCGCTGTATAAAACGACGAATTGATAAACGGAAATCTTTCGGATGGTGACAGGTTCAGGCCGTAGAACGTTCCGACGGCCGGAACGAATACCGAAATGAGGATTGTCAGAGCGAGGGCGATGCTGAGCGCCAATACGAATTGCTGCAGCCTGACCAACCGCAACGTCATCGCCAGAATGACCGGGACACCGAGCAATGGCCATTTGATAAATCCGTAGCCGGTATCAAAGCATTTCGCGAGCCATGGATGATGGTTTGTGAAAGCTGCGATCGATTCAGGATCCAGGCCCATGGCGCGATCGATCGACAACAGTGCCTGGTCCTGCAGGGGCCAGTTCAGCGCGTTGGCGATATAGCTGAGAGGCCCGATGATCGCGGTGACCAGGATCACCTGGGCGGTGGTCCCAAGCCAGAAAATTAGCTTCGGGTCCGCGGCTTCCGCTCTTACGAACGCGTGAATATAGACGATCAGGGCCAAACCAAACACGACCGCGGCGACGAAGCCAATGGCGACCGGTTCCAGCGAGAAGTCCGTCCATGCAATCCCGAGCAGCAGCACGACGCCCAAGGCTGCGATGGGAATCCAGTTCAGGTTAAATGTTCGCCAGGCCAGGCGGACGTCCCAACCGCTCATATTGCACCGTAGACCAGCATATGGGCGGTCCGCCACACCTCGGATGCGGGATCATTGCCGGTATCTCCTAAGGCCAGGGAAAAAATCGTGGTTAGCGATCGGTTACGGGTCATCTCAAATTTTTCGAGCTTGCCGAACTTAAGCGAATTCTAACGTAATTTGGCTACATCGCTGTCCATGAGCGACCAGGTCATCCGCAGCGGGGCCAGACCGTTTCCGGTGCAGGCGGCGCTGCCCTGGCTGGTCGGCGCGGGCGTCTATGTCCTGTTGCTGACGCTCGGGCCGCGGCTGCTCAACGATCCCGACAGCTATTCTCATATCGCGGTCGGGCGCTGGATCATGGCACACGGCGCCGTGCCGGCGAGCGACCCGTTTTCCTTTTCGATGTACGGCGCGCCCTGGATCGCTTTCGAATGGCTGTCGGAAGTCATCTACGCGGCAGCGTATGCGCTCTCCGGCTGGGCCGGCGTGGTGGCGCTGGCGGCGGCCGCGACCGCGTTCGCGGTCGCTCTCATGACCCGCTTCCTGTTGCGCGAGCTTTCGCCGACACCGGCGCTGCTGATGGTCATGGCCGCGGTAGCCCTGTTGGCACCGCATCTGCTGGCGCGGCCGCATATGCTGACGCTGCCGGTCATGGTGGCCTGGGCGACGGCGCTGGTGCGCGGCATGGACCGCCATGCGCCGCCGCCCTATTGGGCGCTGCCGTTGCTGGTGCTGTGGGCCAATCTGCACGGCAGCGTGGTGCTGGCGCTCGGGCTGATTGGGCCGGCCGTGCTTGAGGCGTTGCTGGACGGCAAGCGCAGCGAATGGCCGCGCGTGCTGTTGCGCTGGCTGCCGTTCACGGTCTTGGGCGTTGCCGCGTGCTGCCTGACGCCATACGGGCCGGAGCCGCTGCTGATACCGCTCACCACGCTCGGCCTCGGCGATGCGCTGCGTTGGATCACCGAATGGCGGCCGCAGGATTTTGGCCATTTCGGTACCTTCGAATTGCTGCTGCTGGCGGGCATCTTCGCGCTGTCGCGCGGGGTGACGCTGCCGGTGGTGCGGGCGCTGGTGCTGCTCGGCCTGATGCATTTTGCGCTGGCGCAGATGCGCAACGCGGATCTGTTGGCCGTGCTGGCGCCGCTCTATCTGGCGGCGCCGCTGGCGCGGCAATTCGGGGCGCGGGCCGGGGATGATGCGGCCGGCCCGGCGCGCGGCGTGAACCTGACCGCCTTTAACCTGACGGCGTTGGGCGTGATGATCGTGGCGACCGGGCTGGCGCTGGCGCGCGACGTGCGCCCGGCGCCGCAGAACACGCCGGCGGCGGCCGTGGCCCATGCCGATCTCGCCACGGCTGGACCCGTGCTCAACGATTATTCGTTCGGCGGCTATCTGATCTTCGCGGGGATTCCCACGTTCATCGACGGCCGCGGCGAATTGTATGGCGGCCCATTCATCGCGCGCTACAATCGCGATCTGTCGCTGGCCGACCTGCCCGATTTTCTCAAGCTGCTCGAGCAGTACAAGTTCGGCGCGACGCTGCTGGCGCCGGATACGCCGGCGATAGCGCTGCTCGACCGCCTGCCGGACTGGCAGCGCGTCTACAGCGACGACGTGGCCGTGGTGCACAAGCGGCGGGCCGCGTCGAAGCAATAGCTCGGCAATAGCTCAGCAATAGCTCAGGCGGTGCCGAAAGCGGCGTATTGCGCGCCGAGCGGCAAATTGCCTAAAGCGTCTTCAATACGGCGCGCGGGCTTCGCCTCCCAGGGCAACAGCAGGAAATAGCGCGCGCCGATCTCGCGCAGGCCGCCGGCCGCCATCAATTGCCGCGCTCTGCCGGCGCCGAGCAACACCGCGTCGCGGTCGAATTCGCAGCGCGAAACCGCAAGGCGGGTCAGCGGATTGAGCGGATTGTGCTCGATGACGCAGATCAGTCCCCCGGGCCGCACCACGCGCCGCATTTCGCTGATGAAATGCGCCCATTGCGCGGGCGCGACGTGGTGCAGCACGCAGATCGCGGTCACCAGATCGAAGCCGGAATCGTCGAACGGAAAGCTGTTGCCGTCGAAGGCGCGGTAGTCGACGTCGGGATTGTCGGCGCGCGCCTGCGCGATGCTGGCCGAGGAAACGTCGATGCCGCTGAGGCGGCCGACCATGCCGCGCAGCAAAGGATGAAAGCTGCCGACGCCGCAGCCGACATCGAGCATCGCGGGCTTTTCCGCGCCCAGCCGCCGCGCGATCAAGTCGCGCAGCAGGTCGGCCTTGGCGCGCATGAAGAAACTGTGCGGCAGGCCGGAGAAGTCGATCGAGGACTGCACCACGTCGCGGTAGTTGCTGCGGTAGCTGTCGAACAGTTCGGTCATGCGCTTATTCGTGGACGGCGTGGATCGCGGGCTGCGCCGGCGCCGCCTGGTCGCGCTCGAACCCGACCCGCTTCTGCACCACATAGAGCGGGCGGCGCTTCACCTCGGAATGGATGCGGCCGACATACAGTCCGACGATGCCGGTCATCAGCATGTTCATGCCGCACAATAGCGACACGATGACGATGGTCGAGGACCAGCCGGCGATCAGATGGCTGTCGTTGGTCATCCATAACATCAGCACCCAGCCGCCGTAGAGCAGCGCCAGGCCCGACACCGCGAGCCCGCACCAGATCGCCAGCCGCAACGGCGCGTCGGAAAAGCCGAGCGCCGCGTTGGTGGCGAGCCGCACCATCTTGAACAGCGGATATTTGGTTTCGCCGGCGGCGCGCTCGAGGCGATGGAACGTCACTTCGGCCTGCCGGAAGCCGAGCCAGGCGACCATGCCGCGCACGAAGCGGTCCCGCTCCGGCATCTGGCGCAGCGCGTCGAGCACCTTGCGGTCGATCAGGCGGAAGTCGCCGACGTCGGCCGGAATGCCGACCGAGGACATGCTGCCGAGCATCCGATAGAACAGATGGGCGGTGGCGCGCTTGAACCGGCTGTCGCCGCTGCGCGACAGACGGCGCGCATAGACGACGTCGTAGCCTTCCTCCCATTTGGCGATCAGCTGTTCGACGATCTCGGGTGGGTCCTGCAGGTCGGCGTCCATCACGATGATGGCCTGGCCCTGCGCGGCATCCATGCCGGCGGTGATCGCGACCTGGTGGCCGAAATTACGCGACAGGCCGATATAGCGGAAGCGCGGGTCGCGCTTGGCCAGCGCCTGCAGCACGACCGGGCTGGAATCGCGGCTGCCGTCGTCAACGAAAATCGCCTCCGCCGGCCCGTGAAGCCGGGCGAGCAAAAGGTCGAGCCGGCGCAGCAGCACCGGCAGCACGGCTTCCTCGTTGAACACCGGGATCACGATGCTGTAGCTGATCGGCTCGGAATCGGTCGCCATGTCTGAGGTTCCACCGCGTTGAATAGGCGGAATCCTAGACCACCGGTGGTTAAGGCGGCCTTGCCGCGACCCCTTGGGATGGCTTGGTTTTGGATCATTTTCGGGAGGTTTTCTCCGGTTGCCGGCTAGACAGCGTCAATGGGAGCGAGGACAAGGCCATGACTTCACGGTCTCGCGGCGCGACGCGCCCGAGTTTTGCAAAGGGTTCACCCTCGAATGGGAGGGCGCAGGGAATGCCGGGTGCGCGCTGCACCCGCGGTCTCGTGCGCAAAGAAGGGTGGGGTGCGCGCACGAGCATACAGGCTCAGCGGAGGCACCCGGCATCCCCTGCGTGATGGCTTTACGGCTTATGCCGCGCTCTCCCCGGTGACCGGGCTTTGTTGTCACCGTCGCTCCGCAGATCACTCCGCGAAACTTGACGCCAGCGTCGGGGCGTCAGGACCACACGGTTTTGCCGTACGCTCAAGCGTCGTTCGTCCTGCGCGCCCGCCAATCACGGGGCTCACTCGCCCTGCGACCGCGACTGCGCGCCGACGTTCTCGCGTCCACCACATCCCATCCCGCGTTCGTGACGACGCGCGACCGCCCCTCTTGCCGGAACAGGACGGCCGGAATTAGCCGATGATTTGCGGT
>NZ_JBEKCZ010000184.1:0-16093 GCF_050014615.1 Bradyrhizobium sp.
CGATTCCGCTGGCGATCATGATCGGCTCAACCAAGATCGCCCTGCGCAAGCAGTCGGCAGCGGCTGAACATGCGGTGATCGAGTAGACGATCCTCAGTTCAACTTCTCGATCGCCATCGCGACGCCCTGACCGACGCCGACGCACATCGTCGCCAGTGCGCGCTTGCCGCCGCGCTTCTCCATGCCATGCACCGCGGTCATTGCCAGCCGCGCACCGCTCATGCCGAGGGGATGACCGAGCGCGATGGCGCCGCCATGCGGATTGACGAAGTCGGCGTCGTCCTTGACGCCGAGCTGGCGCAGGCAGGCGATGCCCTGGCTGGCGAAGGCTTCGTTGAGCTCGATCAAATCGAAATCGCTGATCTTCAGTCCCAGCCGCTCCATCAGCTTGCGCGTCGCCGGCACCGGACCGATGCCCATGATGCGTGGCGGCACGCCGGCCGAGGCCAGGCCAAGAATCCGCGCCCGCGGCGTCAAACCATGTTTTTTCACCGCGGCTTCGGAAGCCAGAATCATCGCGGCCGCGCCGTCATTGACGCCGGAGGCGTTGCCGGCCGTCACCGTGCCGGGATTGCGCACGATCGGCTTCAGCTTGGTCAGGCCTTCGAGCGTGGTCTCGGGGCGCGGATGTTCGTCCTTGTCGACCGTAACAGGTCCGGCCTTGCCGCCGGGCACCGAAATCGCGGTGATTTCCTCGGCGAAATAGCCGGATGCGATCGCCTGCCCGGCACGCTGCTGCGAGCGGATCGCGAACGCGTCCTGGTCGGCGCGTGACACCTGGAATTCCTCGGCGACATTCTCGCCGGTCTCGGGCATCGCGTCGACGCCATATTGCGCCTTCATCAGCGGATTGATGAAGCGCCAGCCGATCGTGGTGTCGTAAATATCGGCGGAGCGCGAGAACGCTTCCGGCGCCTTGCCCATCACGAACGGCGCCCGCGTCATCGATTCGACACCGCCGGCAATGGCAAAATCGATTTCCCCGGCACGGATCGCGCGGCCGGCGGCACCGACCGCATCCAGCCCCGAGGCGCACAGGCGATTGAGCGTGAGGCCGGGAATCGATTCCGGCAGGCCCGCCAGCAACAGCGCCATCCGCGCCACGTTGCGGTTGTCCTCGCCGGCCTGATTGGCGCAGCCGAAATAGACTTCATCGACCTGCGACCAGTCGAGCCCGGGATGGCGCGCCATCAGTGCCTTGATCGGGGCCGCGGCCAGGTCGTCGGCGCGGACCTTGGCCAGCGCGCCGCCGAAGCGGCCGATCGGGGTCCGGACGGCATCGCACACAAATACATCAGCCATTGAATTTCTCCCTGAATGCCGCGGTTCCGCGTTGATAGGCCGGAGTTGATGGCGAGTTTTAGGAGCGGGTGTGCGACAGGTCAATTGACGCTTTCGCCTCAGCGGCGCTTTCGAGGGAGGTCGGTCATGCCATGGGGTCGGGGGTGCCGTTTGAGGCGGCCACCGAGGGGTGGAAAACATGCATGATCGCGGCAAAGCAATAGGACCGGGGGCTAAAATTTTGTAGTTTGCGCGGCCAATGACGATCCAGCAGCCCATATCCATGCCATCAGACACCGCACCGGCCGCCGAGGCCGCGGCGCGCGTCACGCCGATGATGGAACAATACCTTGAAATAAAGGCCGCCAATCCCGGGCTGTTGCTGTTCTACCGGATGGGCGATTTCTACGAACTGTTCTTCGAGGACGCCGAGATTGCCTCGCGCGCGCTCGGCATCATGCTGACCAAACGCGGCAAGCACCAGGGCATGGACATCCCGATGTGCGGCGTGCCGGTGGAGCGCTCCGACGATTATCTGCATCGCCTGATCGCATCCGGCCATCGTGTCGCGGTGTGCGAGCAGATGGAGGACCCGGCGGCGGCGCGGGCGCGCGGCAACAAGAGCGTGGTGCGCCGCGACGTGGTGCGGCTGGTGACGCCGGGCACGCTGACCGAAGACACCCTGCTGGACGCGCGGACCAACAATTACCTGCTGGCGATCGCGCGGGCGCGCGGCTCGGCGGGCGGCGACCGTATTGGCCTCGCCTGGATCGACATTTCGACCTCCGAGTTCATCGTCACGGAATGCTCGACCGGCGAACTCGCCGCGACCTTGTCGCGCATTAACCCGAATGAAGTGGTCGTCACCGACGCGCTGTATGGCGATCCCGATCTCGGCCCGTTGCTGCGCGAATTGCCGGCGGTCACGCCGCTGACCCGCGATGTGTTCGACAGCGCCACCGCCGAGCGGCGGCTGTGCGATTATTTCGCGGTCGCCACCATGGATGGGCTCAGCGCGATGTCGCGGCTGGAAGCGACCGCCGCGGCGGCGGCCGTCACCTATATCGACCGCACGCAGGTGGGCAAGCGTCCGCCGCTGTCGCCGCCGGCGCGCGAGGCCGCCGGCACCACCATGGCGATCGATCCCGCCACCCGCGCCAATCTCGAACTGACGCGAACACTGGCCGGCGAGCGGCGCGGATCGCTGCTCGATGCCATCGACTGCACCGTGACCCCGGCCGGCTCGCGGCTACTGGCGCAAAGGCTGGCGGCGCCGCTGACCGACAGCGATGGCATCGCGCGCCGGCTCGATGCGATCGCGGCATTCGTTGCCAACACCGCGGTTCGCGACCTACTCCGCACCACGCTGCGCGCGGCACCCGACATGTCGCGCGCGCTGGCGCGTCTGTCAGTCGGACGCGGCGGCCCGCGCGATCTGGCGGGGTTGCGCGACGGCATTCTCGCCGCCGACCGGGCGCTGGCCCAGCTTTCGGGCCTTGACGATCCGCCGCAGGAGATCGCTGCTGTCATGGCGGCGCTGCGCGGGCCTTCGCGGGAGCTGGCGCGCGAATTCGAGCGCGCGCTGGCCGAACAATTGCCGTTGATCAAACGCGACGGCGGCTTCGTGCGCGAAGGTTATGAGCCGGCGCTCGACGAGACCCGCAATCTGCGCGACGCCTCGCGGCTCGTCGTCGCCGCGATGCAGGCGCGCTATGCCGACGCGACTTCCGTCAAGGGCCTGAAAATCCGCCACAACAACGTGCTCGGCTATTTTGTCGAGGTCACCGCGCAGCACGGCGACAAACTGATGACGCCGCCGTTGAACGCGACCTTCATCCACCGCCAGACCCTGGCGGGCCAGACCCGCTTTACGACCTCGGAACTCGGCGAGATCGAAGCCAAGATCGCCAATGCCGGCGACCGCGCGCTCGGGCTGGAACTGGAGATCTTCGAGCGGCTGTGCGCGCTGGCGATCGCGGCCAGCGACGACCTGCGCGCCGCCGCGCATGCGTTCGCGATCCTCGATGTCGCAACCGCGCTGGCAAAGCTCGCGGTCGACGACAATTATGTGCGGCCCGAGGTCGACGGCTCGCTCGGCTTCGCGATCGAAGGCGGCCGCCATCCGGTGGTCGAGCAGGCGTTGAAGCGCGACGGCCAGCCGTTCATCGCCAATGCTTGTGATCTCTCGCCGGGGCCGGGACAGACATCGGGCCAGATCTGGTTGATCACCGGCCCGAATATGGCGGGCAAATCGACCTTCCTGCGCCAGAACGCGCTGATCGCGCTGATGGCGCAGACCGGCTGCTTCGTGCCGGCGGCGCGGGCGCGCATCGGCATCGTCGACCGGCTGTTCTCGCGGGTCGGCGCGGCGGACGATCTGGCGCGCGGCCGCTCCACCTTCATGGTGGAGATGGTCGAAACCGCCGTCATCCTCAACCAGGCCAGCGAACGCTCGCTGGTGATCCTCGACGAGATCGGCCGCGGCACCGCGACCTTCGACGGGCTGTCGATCGCCTGGGCCGCGATCGAACATCTGCATGAGGCCAATCGCTGCCGCGCGCTGTTCGCGACGCATTATCATGAACTCACCGCGCTCTCCGTCAAACTGCCGCGGCTGTTCAACGCCACGGTGCGGGTCAAGGAATGGCAGGGTGACGTGGTGTTCCTGCATGAGGTGCTGCCGGGCTCGGCCGATCGCTCCTACGGCATTCAGGTGGCGAAGCTCGCAGGCCTGCCCGCACCGGTGATCGCGCGCGCCAAATCGGTATTGGCAAAACTGGAGGCGCAGGACCGCGGCCAGACCGCGCGCGCGCTCGCCGACGACCTGCCGCTGTTCGCGGTGCCGTCACGCGCCGCCGCCGAGGCGGCGCCGCCGAGCGAGGCGGAAAAACTGATCGAAGCGGTGCGCGCGCTGCATCCGGACGAGATGTCGCCCCGCGACGCGCTGGAGGCGCTGTATGCGTTGAAGGCGAAATTGCCGAAGTCATAATTGAACCCGTCATTCCGGGGCGATGCGAAGCATCGAACCCGGAATCTCGAGATTCCCCGATGTGCAATTGCACATCTGAGGTCTGGTCCTTCGGACCATCCCGGAATGACGAGTCAGCGCCCGAGCGTTCTCCGCCCGATCCACCACAGGGCGAGATTCCAGCTGACACAGGTCATCAGCGCAAGACATAACGCGGCCACTGAGCCGAACCGAAGCGCGGTGACCTGCAGCACGGCAATCCCGATCCCAAATCCCAGCAGGCCCCAGCCACCATTCGCAATCACCGCCGCGGTCGCCGGGCCGCCGATGCGCGGGTGCAGGATCAGCATCATGCTTGAGAATACGATCGGAAAAAGCGCAATCGTTCCGCTCACGCCGGGGCCGACCCAGCCTGACAGGGTGGTGACGACAGCCACCAGCGTCGCCACCAGTGCTGCGCGCAGCGGGATGTCGTACCAGCGCCGCGTGATCAGCGGCATTTTGGCGTGACGGAAGCGTCGCAGCAGCGGCAGGCAGATCGCAAAGGCCATCGCATTGGCGATCAGGCCGCCGGCCAACGACCACGGCACCATTCGCGCCAGCGCGGCAAGTGCAATCCAAACCGCGACGGCGCCCCCGGTACTGACCACCGCGTTCCAGCGTTGCGCCAGCACCACATAGGTCAGCCCCATCAAGATCGTCCCGGCATTGATCGGCAGGCTCGCCAGCGCGCCCTGGGCGATGAAGGCGGCATCATGATCGAGCGCGAGAAACACATAGGAAGGGCCGGCCGAAAACGGCAGCGTGGCGATCAGCGCGCCGATCACCGGGCCCGATCGCTCGGTGATGAAGGATGCCGTCACCACGAACGCGGCCGCCACCGCCATGCGCAGCCCGAGCGTCAGGATGAAGGTGAATTCGGGGGACATTTTGAGCCGAAACGCTTTCTTACCCTCCCCTGGAGGGGGAGGGTCGGCTCACATCGAGCGAAGCGAAATGTGAGCCGGGGTGGGGTGATCTCTTAGCCCGTGCACCGTTCGAAACGAGAGACTGTCACCCCACCCCGCCGCTCATTTCATTCGCGTCGACCCTCCCCCTCCAGGGGAGGGTGACGGCGCTATTCTCACACCCTCTGCATCGTCACCGAAACCTTCGGGCCGTTTTTGATGGTCTGGTAGACCACGCAATAGCGTTCGGTAAGCTTCAGCAGCAAATCGAGCTTGTCCTGCGGCGCCGGTGTATCGACGTCGAAACGCAGGCGGATTTCGGCAAACCCGACCGGCGCCTCCTTGTCGACGCCGAGCGTGCCGCGGAAATCGAGATCGCCCTCGGCAGTCACGATGCCGGTTTTCAGCGGGATCTCGATGGCGGTTGCCACCGATTTGAGGGTGACGCCGGCGCAGGCGACCAGCGCTTCCAGCAGCATGTCGCCGGAACATAATTCAAGCCCGGAGCCGCCGGTGGCCGGATGCAGGCCGGCTACCGCCAGCGCGCGGCCGGTTTCGACCTTGCAGGCGATGCCTTCATTGTCGATCGACCCCTTGGCTTTCAGCGTGATGAACGCGGCCTTCGGATCGGATTTGTATTTGTCCTTGATCGGGGCCTGCGTGGCGCGGAGTTCGGCGGCGTCCATTTTTTCTCTCCCGGATATTATTCGCTTTGGATGTAGTGGGTTGGAGCGCGGATGTCACCACCACATCGCTTCGCCCGCGGTCGATTTCGGATCGGCATCGGGGACGTTGCGGTCGAGCGAGCGGTCCAGCGCGGTCAGCACGCGGCGCTTGAAATTGTCGAACAGTGGCGAATTCCGGTCGCGCGGCCGCGCCAGATTGATCTTGATCTCGTCGAACAGGCGCCCCGGCCGCGGCCGCATCACCAGCACGCGATCGGCCAGCACCACGGCTTCGTCGACATCATGGGTGACCAGCACCAAAGTCGGCCGCGTATCGGCCCACAGGTCGAGCAGATGGTCCTGCAAATCCCGCCGCGTGAACGCGTCCAGCGCGGAGAACGGCTCGTCCAGCAGCAGCACTTCCGGCTGCGGCACCAGCGCCCGTGCGATCGCGACGCGCTGCGCCTGTCCGCCGGACAGTTCGCGCGGCCAGGCATCGGCCTTGTCGGCGAGACCGACCCGCGCCAGCGCGCCAGTGACTTTCTCGCGGCGCAGCGCGGCCGGCAATTCCGACAGGCCGAAGCCGATATTGTCGGCGACGCTGAGCCAGGGCAGCAGCCGTGGTTCCTGAAAGATGATGCCGATTTTGGCATGCGGCGCGGTGATATCAGTATTGTCGAGCGTCACGGTGCCTGATGTAGCGCGGTCGAGGCCGGCGATGGCGCGCAGCAGCGTCGACTTTCCGCAGCCGGAGCCGCCGATGATGGCGACGATCTCGCCGAGGCTGATGTCGGCGGAAAACCGCTCCAGCGCATGGACGCCGTTGGGATAGGTTTTTCCGATATGATTGAGCACCAGCATCAGGCCGCTCCGCTTTGGCGGCCGAAGGCGTCCTGCCAGCGCAACAGCGGCGCCGAGCCGATCTCGATCAGCCAGTCGGTGGTCTTGCCGAGGATCGCGAAGATCACGATCGCCGCCAGAATCTGGGCGGGTTTGCCGAGCTGCTGGCCGTCGATCAGCAGATATCCGAGCCCCTCGGAGGCGCCCATGAATTCGGCCGCGACCACGAACATCCAGCCGAGTCCAAGACCGACCCGCAGCGACACCACATAGGCCGGCAACACCGCGGGCAACAAAATGCGCCGGATCATCGCCGGGCCGCTGAGACGGAAGGTGCGGCCGACTTCGACGATCTTGCGATCGACCGACAGGATCGCGCCCATCACGCCGAGATAGACCGGGAAAAATACCCCGACGGCGATCAGCGCGATTTTCGAAGTCTCGAAAATGCCGAGCCACAGGATGAACAGCGGCACCCAGGCGATCGATGGTATCGCGCGCAGCGCCTGCACGGTCGGGTCCAGCAGCCGGCGCGCCAGCCCCCAATAGCCGGAGATCGCGCCGAACACGGTCCCGGCGACGACGCCGAGGCCAAAGCCCAGCACGACACGCGTCAGCGTCGCCATGATATGACGCGCGAGCTCGCCGCTGCGCGCCAGCTCCAGGATGGTCGCGAATATTTTTGTCGGCGGCGGCACCAGCCGTCCGTTGGACAGGCCGAGCCAGACCGCGATTTCCCAGACCAGCGCGAGGCCCACCGGCAGCAGCAATCCCAGCGCCGGCCGCGCGTAACGGCGCAGGCGGCCGGAAGGCGCGGGGCTCTCCACCATGTCGGTTCGTTCAAGCGCGGGCAGCTCAACGGTCATGGCCGTAGCCAAATCGTGTCTCGGAGAGGATTGCAAGGCGCTGGACTTACCCTCCCCCTCCAGGGGAGGGTAAAAAGTCAATTCGTCGGCAGCGGGACCTGATCGTCGATCAGCGCGTCGAGCGTGGCCTTGACGTCGGCCTTGGCGTCGATCACGCCGGCCTGCTGCAATGCGAGGCCGGCCGCGAGAATGGATTCACGCTGCGGGGCGCCGATCCGGCTATGGGTGAGCTCGGTACGTTCTCTGAGCTGCTTGTCGACCACCGCGTCCGGCAGTTTGGTCACGGCGATGAAGGTCTTCTTCAGGCCGTCGTAATTCGCCAGCGAATATTTGCGCGCCTCCTCGTAGACCGCGAGCACGCGGCGAACGATGTCCGGATAGTCTTTGAGGAACTGTTCGCGCACATTGAGAATGCCCCAGGTATTGGCGTCGGGCTTGCGGAAGAAAAGTCTGGCGCCGTCCTCGATTTCCGCCTGCGCCATCATCGGATCGAGGCCGGCCCAGGCGTCGACGTCGCCGCGGATCAGCGCGGTCTTGCCGTCGGCGTGCTGCAGCAATACCGGCGTGATGTCTTTTTCGCTCAAACCAGCATCGAGCAGCGCGCGCACCAGGAAAATATGCGGATCGGTGCCGCGGGTCACCGCGACGCGCTTGCCCTTGAGATCGGCGACCGTCGCGATCTTGGAATCCTTTGTCGTCACCAGCGCGGTCCATTCGGGGCGCGAAAACACATAGATCGATTTGACCGGATTGCCGTTGATCCGCGCCATCAGCGCGGCGGACCCCGCGGTCGAGCCGAAATCGATCGATCCGGCGTTGAGGAACTCGAGCGCCTTGTTGGAACCGGCCGATTGCACCCAGACGATGCTGATGCCGTCCTTGGCAAATTCCTTTTCCAGCAATCCCTTTTGCTTGAGAATCATCGACACCGGATTGTAGGTCGCCCAGTCCAGATGGATTTCCCTCAATGCGTCGGCCGCGGATGCGGCGCCGGGAATCAGCGCCGAGACGGCGATAACCGCAGCGAATACGCGCCGTGAAATCCTGGGCATCTCGATATCTCCATGGCAGCGGAACGATCAAAGCAGATGGCGGGGAGGCGTCAACGCGACCGCGCGGATCGATCCGCGCCGCACCCCCTGGCATCAAAAACATCTTTTTATTTCAATTAGTTATACGGTCAGTCAACGAGAAAATAAGCATCCTGATGGCGGCGCGATGAGAACGCTGTTGCTCAAAGCCAAGGGAATGCAGCATGGACCTGCTGTAATCTTTGCAATGCGCTGGGAATGTCCCGTGACAGGGTCGGCGCCGTCCGATATCGGGGTAGGTCATGGACATCGTCGTTACCCACGCCCGACCCGAGGCCGACGAACGTTTCGATACCGCGCGGATCACCGCCGCGGTCGATGCGCTCGCCGCGGAGCATGCCGGACGCGAGGATATGTTCCGCGCCGCGGTGGCGAAACTGCTGAAGGCCGAACTGGTCGCGGCCCGCGCGACCGCGCAGGCCATCCTGCTGAAGGATCGTCACGGCCGGCGCTGCGCCGAACGATTGTGTTTCGTGCAGGACGAAATCATCCGCATCCTGTTCTCGGCGGCGACGCGTCATCTCTATCACTCGCCAATTCCTTCGGGCGCCGAGCGCATGGCCGTCGTCGCCACCGGCGGCTATGGCCGGGGTTTGATGGCGCCGGAATCCGACATCGATCTGTTGTTCATCCTGCCCTACAAGCAGACCGCCTGGGGCGAGCAGGTCGCCGAAGCCATTCTGTATTGCCTGTGGGACATGGGATTGAAGGTCGGTCACGCCACGCGTTCGGTCGATGAATCGATCCGCCAGGCCCGCGGCGACATGACGATCCGCACTGCGATCCTCGAAACCCGGTTCCTGACCGGCGACCAGCCGCTCTATAATGAACTGGTGGCGCGGTTCGACAGGGATGTGGTGCAGGGCACCGCCGCCGAATTCGTCACCGCCAAATTGGCCGAGCGCGAGGAGCGGCACCGGCGCGCCGGGCAGTCGCGCTATCTGGTCGAGCCCAACGTCAAGGACGGCAAGGGCGGCCTGCGCGACCTGCACACGCTGTTCTGGATCGCGAAATATGTCTACCGCGTGCGCGAGACCGATGAGTTGCTCGAACGCGGCGTATTCGACGCGCAGGAGTACCGCACCTTCCGCCGCTGCGCCGATTTTCTGTGGTCGGTCCGCTGCAATATCCATTTCTTCTCGGGCCGCGCTGAAGAGCGGCTGTCATTCGACATGCAGCGCGAGATCGCGATCCGGCTCGGATACACCTCGCATCCGGGCATGCAGGATGTCGAACGCTTCATGAAGCACTATTTCCTGGTCGCCAAGGAAGTCGGCGACCTCACCGCGATCCTGTGCGCCAAGCTGGAGGATCAGCAGGCCAAGCCGGCGCCGGTGCTCTCCCGGATGATGGCGCGGTTGCGGCCGAGCGCCAACCGGCGGCGGGTGCCCGACAGCGACGACTTCATCATCGACAACAACCGCATCAATCTCGCCACGCCCGATGTCTTCAATCATGACCCGGTCAATCTGATCCGGATCTTCCGGCTGGCGCAGAAGAACAATCTCGCGTTCCATCCGGATGCCATGCGCACCGCGACGCGCTCGCTCAAGCTGATCAACACCCAGCTGCGCGACGATCCGGAAGCCAACCGGCTGTTCATGGAGATCCTGACCTCGAACGGCGCGGAGATCGTGCTGCGGCGCATGAACGAGGCCGGCGTGCTCGGCCATTTCATTCGCGCCTTCGGCAAGATCGTGTCGATGATGCAGTTCAACATGTATCACCACTACACCGTGGATGAGCATCTGCTGCGCTGCGTCGGCTACCTGCAGGAGATCGAACGCGGCGGCAACGACGATCGATTGCCGGGGCGAAAGTGGCGCGACGGCTGTGCCCGCGGCTCGGATTCAACGCCGCCGACACCGAACTGGTCGCCTGGCTGATCGAACAACATCTGACGATGTCCACGGTGGCGCAATCGCGCGATTTGTCGGACCGCAAGACCATCGAGAATTTCGCCGCCGTGGTGCAATCGGTCGAGCAGATGAAGCTGTTGACGATCCTGACCACCGCCGATATTCGCGGCGTCGGTCCCGGGGTCTGGAACGGCTGGAAGGCGCAGCTGCTGCGTACGCTGTACTACGAAACCGAGCCGGTGCTGACCGGCGGTTTCTCCGAGGTCAACCGCGCGCGGCGCATCGCGATGGCGCAGTCGGAGTTTCGCGCCGCATTCACGGAATGGCCGGAGCCGGAACTCAATGCCTATGTCGGGCGGCACTATCCCGCGTACTGGCTCAAGGTCGAACTGGCGCGCAAGATCCGCCATGCCCGCTTCCTGCGCGCCAGCGAACAGGCCGGCCATAAGCTCGCGATCAATGTCGGCTTCGACGAGGCCCGCGGCGTCACCGAACTCACCATCCTCGCCGTCGACCATCCCTGGCTGCTGTCGATCATCGCCGGCGCCTGCGCTTCGGCGGGCGCCAATATCGTCGACGCGCAGATCTATACCACCACCGACGGGCGCGCGCTCGACACCATCGCGATATCAAGGGAATACGACCGCGACGAGGACGAGGGACGGCGTGCGACACGGATCGGCGAGATGATCGAGGACGTCCTGGAAGGCAAGCTGCGCCTGCCCGAAGCGGTGGCGCGCCGCGCCAATGGTCGCGGCAAGGCGCGGCCCTTCGTGGTCGAGCCGGAAGTGACCGTCAACAATCAGTGGTCGGATCGCTACACGGTGATCGAGGTCTCCGGCCTCGACCGACCGGGCCTCTTGTACCAATTGACCACGGCAATCTCGAAACTCAACCTCAACATCGCCTCGGCCCATGTCGCGACCTTCGGCGAGCGCGCCCGCGACGTGTTCTACGTCACCGACCTGCTCGGCGCGCAGATCAACGCGCCGACCCGGCAGGCTGCGATCAGGAGCGCGCTGACCCACCTGCTCGCCAACGACGAGACCGTGGCCTGACAGTAGCTTTAAGAATTCCGGGCTTTCAGAATTCCGGGCTTTCAGAATTGGGTGATCGGCTCCAGCGTCTCGCCGGTGCGCAGCGCCCGCAACGGCGCGGTGTCGCAATAGACCCGCTCATCACTGATCTTGCCGTCCCGGAGGCGGAATTTATCGACCCCGCGCCAGTCAAACCGGGCGCCGTTGACGATACGGGTGGTCTGCCACTCGATCACCACCACGTCGCCGCGCGAGGTCCAGTCCAGCAATTGCCAGACGAAATCCGGCGCCGCCGCCTTCTGCACCTCCAGCAATCGATTGAGTTCGCTGCCCTTGATGGTCCGGTTCACCAGCGGCGTGGTGAGCGTTCCTTCCGGGTGCCACAAATCGAGAAAGGCATGGCCGTCCCGGGCCGCCCACGCCGCTGCAAATCGCGTGACAAAATCCTGAATCTCTGCGTCCGTCATCTGTGGTCTCCATCTGTGTGATGGAGACGCTAGAGCGATCGCCGGCATTGGTCTGGCGATTTACGGACCTGACAGGCGCCGTGACAATTACCTTGGAATTTCAGGCCGCGACCCTGCCGCGCGCCGGCACCGGCCTGAGCACCACGCCTTCGTGCTCCAGCAGCCATTTTTTGCGCGAGAGCCCGCCGCCATATTTGACCAGCGAGCCGTTGGCGCCGATCAGGCGATGACAGGGCAAAACCACGCTGATCGGATTTGAACCATTGGCATGGCCCACCGCGCGCATCGCGGTGGGTGCGTCGAGTTTCGCCGCCAGCGCGCCGTAGCTCATCGTTGTTCCCGCCGGGATGTTCGCCAGCGCGTGCCAGACTTTTTGCTGGAACGGCGTGCCCGCGACGCGCCATTCGATCGTGCGCAGGCGATCGAGATCGCCTTTGAAATAGGCCGATAGCGCCTGTCGCAACGCCTCGGGCGCCCGCGCATCTCGCAACACCACGGCGCCATAGTGCAGCCGCAGCAACTCCTTCATGCGCGGCGCGTAGTCCTCCCAGTCCAGCGCGCGCAGAACGCCCTGCGCATCCGTGACCAGCAGGGCCACGCCGATCGGCGTTTGCAACCGATCGAGCCCAAATGTTTCAGGCGGCTTCGCGGGCATTGGGTTTCCCCGCTTCGCGGGCTCGGGTTTTCCCCGCTGCGCGGGCCTGGATTTTCCTGGCGGCGGCGGCAGCTGGATGCGCGCTGCCCGCGGCCCACAGATGCAGGGCGGCATAAGCCCGCCACGGCCGCCATCGTTCGGCGCGCGATAATAGTTCGGCGGGCGATGGACGCTGGCCGTCGGCCGTCGCCATCGCGCGCATCAAGCCGATATCGGCGGCGGGAAAGGCGTCGGGTTCACGCAATTCGCGCATCGCGATGTATTGCGCGGTCCATTCGCCGATCCCCGGCAGCGCGCGCAACTTTGCGATGGCTTCCTCGAGGCTGGCGCCCCGGCTGAAGATCGCCGGATCGGCCAAAATGCTCTGCGCCAGTGAGGTCACCGCGATAGCACGTGCACCGGGCATGCCGAAATCCCTGAGATCGGCTGTGGCGAGGCGCGCGGGCGAGGGAAACAGATGGCTCAAACCTTCATGGTCTCTCATCCCGGCCGGCAGGCGGATGCCGTGGGCCTGAACCAGCCTGCCGAGCAATCCGGTTGCGACGGGAACCGTGATCTGCTGACCGAAGATCGCGCGCACTGCGAGCTCAAAGCCGTCCCATGCGCCGGGAACACGCAAGCCCGGCCGTGCCGAGACCAGCGGCGCCAGCATCGGGTCAAGCGACAGATGCGCGCCGATCGTATCGGGATCGGCGGCCAGATCGAACACCCGCCGCACCCGGGCGATGATCTGCGGCAGCGCCGCCATATCGGGAAATCGCACCGAGACATCAACCCGGTTCTTGTCGGCGGGCGCGACGCTGATCACGCCGCTGTTGTCGCCGATCGCAATGCTGCGCCGGTAGGTATTTCCAGCGACCATCTCGATGCCGGGAATAGCGCGCGCGTTGAGAAACGCCAGCATCGCATCCCAGTCATAGGGTGGCCGATAGGCGAGACGAACCGACAACGCGCCAGCTTCGCGGTGGATATTACGGGCCTTGTCGTGGCTGCGCCGCAGCGTCGCGGGCGAGCGGCCGAACAAATCCAGGAAGGTTTCGTTGAACCGGCGCACGCTGTTGAAACCCGCGGCCAGCGCGACCTGCGCCATCGGCAATGACGTCTCGTGGATCAATTGCTTGGCCAGCAAAACCCGCCGGGTCTGCGCCACCGCGATCGGCGACGCGCCGACATGCTTGTGAAACAGCCGCCGCAATTGCCGCGCGCCGACGCCGAGCCGGTTGGCCAGTCCTTCGACATCGGCTTCATCGAGACCACCGGCCTCGATCAGAGCAAGCGCCCGCGACACGGTGTTGGTGGTGCCGCGCCAGAATGCGAGATCGGGCGAGGTTTCAGGCCGGCAGCGCAGGCACGGACGGAGGCCGGCCTCCTGGGCCGCGGCTGCGGAGGGATAGAACGATACATTCTCGAATTTCGGGGTGCGCGCCGGGCAAATCGGCCGGCAGTAGATGCCGGTGGTTTTGACGCCGATAAACAGCCGGCCGTCGAAACGGGCATCGCGGGTCGAAATCGCGCGGTAGCAGGCGGTGCGGTCCATATCCATCAGCGAAGCATCGCCGATCGCGGCGGGCTTGTCTCGCGGTTTTCGGACATCATCATGTCCCGTGGTAACGGACGAACGGACCATCGCTTAGGGATGGCGCTGCGTGCTAGCGTGACGGCACAAAAGGCTGCTTTGGGGGGAGTCACATGGTCTGGATTGCCAATGCTTTGGTGGCGCTGGTCGCCGTACTGCATGTCTATTTTCTGATTCTGGAGATGTTCCTCTGGACCAGGCCGCTGGGCCTGAAGACGTTTCGAAACTCGCCGCAGAAGGCGGCTGATTCCGCGGTGCTGGCTGCCAACCAGGGGCTCTATAACGGCTTTCTCGCCGCCGGACTGGCCTGGGGGCTGCTTCAGGGCGACCCCGGGTTCGCCTTCCAGATCAAGGTGTTCTTTCTGCTCTGCGTGATCGTCGCCGGCGTCTATGGCGCCGCGACCGTCAGCCGCAGGATTCTGTTGGTGCAGGCCGCCCCTGCCGCACTCGCCTTGGTGCTGCTCTGGTTGGCATAAGGTCTATCACCCAGCCCGCCCGCATTGCCTTGCATTGCCGGATTCGTTCCGCCAATATCTTGCGAGCGATGGCATCCACCATGGTGGACAAGATCATCGGCGAAATCAGACATTCAGGTGAGGCAGCGACATGAGGAACAGCATCTTTCATCTCGTGACAGGGACCGCGGTGGCCATCGCGCTATCGGCATCGTCGGCCTATGCGCAGAAGAAATACGATAGCGGTGCGACCGATACCGAGATCAAGATCGGCCAGACCGTGCCGTTCAGCGGCCCGGCCTCTGCCTATGCCACCATCGGCAAGGCCGAGGCGGCCTATTTCAACATGATCAACGCGCAAGGCGGCGTGAACGGCCGCAAGATCAATCTGATCCAGTATGACGACGCCTATAGTCCGCCCAAGGCGGTCGAGCAGGTGCGCAAACTGGTCGAGAGCGACGAAGTGTTGCTCACCTTCCAGATCATCGGCACCCCCTCCAACGCGGCGGTCCAGAAATATCTCAATACGAAGAAAGTGCCGCAATTGTTCGCGGCCACCGGCGCCTCCAAGTTCACCGATCCGAAGAACTTTCCCTGGACGCTCGGCTTCAACCCCAATTACTTCGTCGAAGGCCGCATCTACGGCCAATACATTCTCAAGGAATATCCGAACGCCAAGGTCGGCGTGCTCTACCAGAACGACGATCTCGGCAAGGACTATCTGAACGGCATCAAGTCCGGCCTCGGCGACAAGGCCGCGACCATGATCGTCGCCGAAGCGTCATACGAAGTCTCCGACCCGACCATCGATTCGCAGATCCTCAAGCTGAAATCCGCCGGCGCGGATCTGTTCTTCAGCGCGTCGACGCCGAAATTCGCAGCGCAGGCGATCAAGAAGAATGCCGAGCTTGGCTGGAAACCGGTGCATATCCTCGACATCAACGCCACATCGGTCGGCGCGGTGATGCAGCCTGCGGGTCTGGAGGCTTCCAAGGGCGTGATCAGCGTCAATTACGGCAAGGATCCGCTCGATCCGACCTGGAAAGACGACCCCGGCATGAAGCGGTATTTCGACTTCATGGCGAAGTACTATCCCGAGGGCGACAAGAACTCGAGTTTCAATAGCTACGGTTACGGCACGGCGCAGTTGATGGTCCACGTTCTCAAGCAGTGCGGCGACGATTTGACCCGCGAGAACGTGCTCAAGCAGGCCACCAACCTGAAGAACGTCCAGCTCGACCTCGCGCTGCCCGGAATCCTCGGCAACACCACGCCCAACGATTACCGGGTCAACAAGCAGTTGCAGATGATGAAGTTCAACGGCGAGCGCTGGGAATTGTTCGGTCCCATCATCGAGGATACCGGCGCCGCCGGCTGAACGGATCG
>NZ_JBEKCZ010000185.1:0-10429 GCF_050014615.1 Bradyrhizobium sp.
GCTGCATATTGCGGGCATCATCCGGGCCTATCACCAGTTCCCCTATATGAACCGGCTGATCCACTATCTGCTGCATGAAAGCAGCGCGGACGCTGCCGATGAGGTCTCGAAATTCTTTGTCGCGCCGCTACTCGACTTTCATCGGCGGCTGCTGGCGGAAGGCATCAAGGCCGGCGAATTCCGCAATATCGATCCGGTGCTGTTCTACACCAGTCTGATCGGCGCCTGCGATCATCTGTTTTTCGGACGGCACGCGATGTCGCGCGCCACCGGCGTCGGGCCGGTCACCGACGAGGTCTGCCGCCAATACATCCGGCATATGGAAGCGCTGATCTGCGGCGGCATGCTGACGACGAATACGGAGACGGCGATCCTTACTTCCGGGTGACGATCGCGTCGTTTCAAGACAACAAGAATACCAACAAAACCAGAGGAAGCGCCCAAGGAGTTTTACCGATGCAGTTGAAGGATGTTGCCGTTCTCATCACCGGTGGGGGTTCCGGTCTCGGCGCCGCCACCGCACGCGCCATGGCGGCCAAGGGCGCCAAGATCGCGGTGCTCGATCAGAGCAGGGAGAATGCCGAAAAGGTCGCGGCCGAGGTGAAGGGCGTCGCCGTTGTCGCCGACGTCACCGACGAGGCCGGGGTCAAGGCGGCGATCGCGAAAGCGGAAGCCGCCCATGGTGTCGCGCGCGTCTTGATGAATTGCGCCGGGATCGGCGGCTCGCAGCGCATTGTCGGCAAGGACGGCGTCTATCCGCTGGCCAAGTTCGCCCGCATCATCAATGTCAACCTGATCGGCACCTTCAACGTGCTGCGGTTGTTTGCGGAACGGCTGCTGACCGAAGCCCCTGTTGGCGAAGAGCGCGGCGTCATCATCAACACCGCCAGCGTCGCGGCCTATGAGGGCCAGATCGGCCAGATCGCCTATTCGGCCTCCAAGGGCGGCGTGGTCGGTCTCACGCTGCCGGCGGCGCGCGATCTCGCCCAGCACAAGATCCGCGTCAACACCATTGCGCCGGGCCTGTTCCTGACGCCGCTGCTGATGGGGCTGAACGAGGAGGCGCGCAAGAGTTTGGGCGCGCAGGTGCCGCATCCGGCGCGGCTCGGCGACGCTTCCGAATACGGCAACCTCGCGGTGCACATCGTCGAGAACGCGATGCTGAACGGCGAGACCATCCGGCTCGACGGCGCCATCCGCATGGCGCCGCGGTAACACCTCTTCGTCGTCCCGGAGAAAACGGGACGACACACCCCGGAAAACCTGCCTCGCACATCAGAGTGACGCCATGAATTTCGATTTCTCCGACGAACAAAAACAACTCCGCAACGAAGCGCGAAAGTTTCTCGCTGAAAAATGCCCGCCCAAGGCGGTGCGCGCGGTGCTCGACGGCAAGGAGCCCTATGACCGCCAATTGTGGAAGGGGCTCGCCGGCATGGGCTTTCTCGGCGTCGCGATCCCCGAGGAATTCGGCGGCGCGGGGGCCGGCCATCTCGAACTCTGTGTGATCGCCGAGGAGATCGGCCGCGCGCTGGCGCCGGTTCCGTTTTCGTCAAGCGTCTATCTGGCGGCGGAAGCCATTCTGATGGCTGGCGACGAAGCACAAAAGCAGAAATGGCTTCCCATGATTGCGTCGGGGGCCGCGATCGGCACGCTGGCGTTGTTCGAAGGCAAGGGCAATCCGTCGCCGCAGGCGATCAAGCTCTCGGCATCAGGCGATAGCCTGAACGGTGTGAAGAAGCCGGTGCCCGACGGGGCGATCGCCGATTTCGCCGTCGTGGCGGCACGTACCGGATCGAGCGGCCGCGAGACCGATATCTCGCTGTTCCTGGTCGACCTGAAGGGCGACGGCGTCGAAGCCAAATCGCTGACCAACGTCGATCCGTCGCGCGGCCAGGCCGAACTCACCTTTCGCAATTGCAGGGCCGAGCCGCTCGGCCGCGCCGGCGAAGGCTGGAGCATTGTCTCGCAGGTGCTCGACCGCGCCGCGGTGCTGATGGCATTCGAGCAGGTCGGCGGCGCCGACCGCGCGCTGGAAATGGGCCGCGACTATGCGCTGGATCGTATCGCCTTCGGCCGCCCGATCGGTTCGTTCCAGGCGGTGAAGCATATGCTCGCCGACATGTATGTATCGGCGACGCTGGCGCGCTCGAATTGCTACTACGGCGCCTGGGCGCTCTCGACCAATGCGTCGGAACTGCCGGAGGCCGCCGCCGCGGCCCGCATCAGCGCGACGCAGGCGTTCCAGCATTGCGCCAAGAACAACATCCAGGTCCATGGCGGCATGGGTTTCACCTGGGAATTCGACTGCCACATGTATTATCGCCGCGCCAATGCGACGGCGCTCGGCCTCGGCAGTCTTTCATACTGGGAAGACGCGCTGATCGACCGGATGCGCAAGCGGAACGCGGCGTAGATTCATTCGGGACGCAGCCGCAAAGGACAACGCGCATGAATTTCGATGATACCCCGCAGGAAGCCGCGTTCCGTGCCGAGGCCAAGGCCTGGATCGCAAACAATGCGCCGAAGCAATACGAGGAGGACCTGAAAAAGTCCTCGCTCGGCCGCACCGAGCTCAAGGGCGCGAACATTCTCGAGGTTGCCAAAGCCTGGCAGAAGAAGAAGGCCGATGCGGGCTGGGCCTGCCTGCACTGGCCGAAGGAATATGGCGGGCGCGGCGCGACGCCAATCGAGCGCGTGATCTGGCAGCAGGAGGAGGGCGCGTTCGGCAAGCTCAGCGGCATCTTCATCATCGGCCACGGCATGTGCGGGCCGACCATGATGGCCTATGCCGGTGAGGAACAAAAACGAAGCTACCTGCCGCCGCTGGCATCGGGCGAAAAGGTCTGGTGCCAGTTGTTTTCCGAACCTGCCGGAGGATCCGATGTCGCCGGCCTGCGCACGCGCGCGGAAAAGCGTGGCGATACCTGGATCATCAACGGCCAGAAAATCTGGACTTCAGGCGCGCACTACTCTGATTACGGCATCCTTCTTACCCGCACCGACCCCAACGTGCCCAAGCACAAGGGTCTCACCATGTTCTTTCTGGACATGAAGAGCGCGGGCGTCGAGATCAAGCCGATCAAGCAGGCCAACGGCCAGTCGGATTTCAACGAGGTGTATTTCACCGATGTGAAAATTCCGGATTCGCAGCGGCTGGGCGACGTCAATGACGGCTGGAACGTGTCGCTGACCACGCTGATGAACGAGCGGATGTCGATCGGCGCCGGGGTTGCGACCGGATTCCCGGAGCTGTTCGAGTTCTGCAGCAATTTGATGCTGGAAGAGGGGCTCGCGATCGACGATCGCAATGTTCGCTCCAAACTCGCCCATTGGGCGGTGCGCGCCAGCGGGCTGAAATATACCAGCATGCGCGCGATCTCGGCGTTGTCGAAGGGCGAGCGCCCGGGACCGGAGAATTCGATCGGCAAACTGGTCGCGGGATCGATGATCCAGGATGTCGCGGCCTATGCGCTGGATCTGCAGGGCGCAGCAGGGGTGCTGAGCGGACCCGAGGCGGAGGCCGCCGGAAAATTCCAGGCGATGCTGCTGCGCGCGCCCGGGACCCGGGTCGAAGGCGGCACCGACGAGATCATGCGCAATATCATCGCCGAGCGCGTGCTCGGACTGCCCGGCGATATCCGGGTCGACAAGGACGTGCCCTTCAACAAGATACCGACCAAGGGACGATAGATCCAACTCGTAGGGTGGGCATCGCGCAGCGTTGCCCACCGCGCATCGCAATCAGATGGTGGGCTCGCTTCGCTTAGCCCACCCTACGGACAGCATGAGGCCCACCATGAATTTCGATGACACCCCGCAGGAAGCCGCGTTCCGCGCCGAGGCCAAGGCCTGGATCGATGCCAACGCGCCGAAGCAATACGAGGCCGAACTGTCGAAGGCCTCGCTTGGCCGGATCAGGCTGGAGAAGGCTGACATCGTCGAGGTCGGCAAGGCCTGGCAGAAGAAGAAAGCCGTCGCCGGCTGGGCCTGCCTGCAATGGCCTAGGGAATATGGCGGGCGCGGCGCGACGCCGATCGAGCGCGTGATCTGGCAGCAGGAAGAAGGTGTCTACGGCAAATTGACGCAGCCGTTCCAGATCGGCGAGGGCATGTGCGGGCCGACCGTGATGACCTATGGCAGCGAGGAACACAAACGCCATTATCTGCCGAAGCTCGCCGCCGGCGAACAGATCTGGTGCCAGTTGTTTTCGGAGCCGGCCGGCGGATCCGACGTCGCCGGCCTGCGCACCCGTGCCGAGAAGAGCGGCGATAGTTGGATCATCAACGGCCAGAAGATATGGACCTCGGGCGCGCATTATTCCGACCTCGGCCTTCTGATCACCCGCACCGATCCCAATGTGCCCAAGCACAAGGGATTGACGATGTTCTTCCTCGACATGAAGAGCAAAGGCGTCGAAGTGAAGCCGATCAAGCAGGCCAACGGCATGCAGGAATTCAACGAGGTGTTTTTTACCGATGTCGTGATTCCCGACCATCAGCGTCTCGGCGCGGTCGGTGACGGCTGGAACGTGTCGCTGACCACGCTGATGAACGAGCGGATGTCGATCGGCTCGCGGCTGGCGACCGGCTTTCCCGAGATGTTTGACTTTTGCGCCAATCTGATGACCGAGAATGGCCTCGCCATCGACGATCGCGCCACGCGCTCGAAACTCGCGAGCTGGGCGGTGAAGGCGAGCGGGCTGAAATATACCAGCTACCGCGCGATCTCGGCGCTGTCCAAGGGCGAGCGGCCGGGCCCGGAAAACTCGATCGGCAAGCTGGTCGCGGGCTCTATGCTGCAGGACATCGCGATGCATGCGATGGACCTCGAGGGCGCGGCCGGGGTCTTTACCGGTGCGGCTGAGGAGGAGGCGCGCGGCCAATTCCAGCAGATGCTGCTGAGTTCGCCGTCGATGCGCATCGCCGGCGGCACCGACGAGATCCTGCGCAACATCATCGCCGAGCGCGTGCTGGGCCTGCCCGGCGACATCCGCGTCGACAAGGACGTGCCATTCAACAAGATCCCGACCAAGGGGCGGTGAACATGTCGGATAACGCCGTGAAGACGCCGGGTGGCCGGCACAGCGTTGAAGAGCGGATCGGGGTGCTGGAGGAATTGCTGCGCGAGCGCTATTCCTGTCGCGCGTTCCGGCCGGAGCCGGTGCCGCGCCCGACCATCGAGCGCATCTTGACGGCGGCGCAGCGCACCGCGTCATGGTGTAACAGCCAGCCGTGGCAAATCGTGATCGCGAGCGGCGCGGCCAAAGAGCGGTTCCGCGCGGCGATCTACGCCGAGGCCAGCTCCGGCGCGCCCGAGGATGGCGACTTTTCATTTCCGCGCGAATATCGCGGCGTTTACCTGGAACGCCGTCGCGAAAGCGGCTTCCAGCTCTACAACACGCTCGGCATCATCAGAGGCGACAAGGCGGCCTATGCGAAACAGGCACTCGAGAATTACAATTTCTTCGGGGCGCCGCATGTCGCCATCATCCACAGCGACGAGGCGCTCGGCATTTACGGCGCGATCGACTGCGGCGCCTATGTCGGCAATTTCCTGCTGGCGGCGCAAGCGCTGGGTCTCGGCACCATCCCGCAGGCCGCGCTGGCGCGTCAATCCGGATTGATCCGGCGTCATTTTGGGCTCGGCGACGACCGGCGGGTGGTGTGCGGGATTTCGTTCGGCTTCCCGGACCGGGATCACAAGATCAACAGCTACCGGACCTCGCGCGCAAGCATTCCCGACACCGCGACGTTTGTCGACGAGTAGGACGAGCCGTCGCGCGTCAACTCTGCCCTCATCCTGAGGAGCGGCCTCTTGAGTCTAGGATCGTCATTGCGAGGAGCGAAGCGACGAAGCAATCCACTCTTCGGCATACAAAAGCTGGATTGCTTCGCTTCGCTCGCAATGACGGCCTAATTTCGTCGGCTGCGTCTCGAGTCAGGACTCTCAGGATGAGGGCGGAGAAATTCCGCGTCGCCCCTCTCAAAACTTCGGCGGGCGTTTCTCCGCGAACGCCTTGATGCCTTCCTTGATCTCGGCGCCGCGCATGCTGTCGCGGGCACGCCGGTCGGCGGCGTCCTCGTCGAGCTGGCCGCGCGCGAATTCGTTGATGGCGCGTTTCATGCCGCGCATCGCGACCGGCGCATTGCCGGCCAGGATTGTGGCGAGCCTGTCGACTTCCTCGTCCAGCGCCTCGGCCGGTACCATCGCCGTCAGGTAACCGATCCGCAGCATCTCAGCGGCGCCGATTTTCTGCGCGGTCAAAAACAGCTTCCTGGCATTGTCGGCGCCGAGCCGCGACACGTAGCGCCGGATCCCGCTCTTGTAATAGTGCAAACCCAGCCGCGCCGCCGGCATGAACATCTCGGCGCTGTCGACGCCGATGCGGAAATCGCAGGCCAGCGCCAGATCGGTCGAGCCGCCATAGACGCCGCCATTGAGCCGGCAGATGGTGGGAACGCCGAGATCCTCCAGCCGGTTGACGACGACTTCGAACGCCGACCCCGCGCTCCTCTCTTCAACGGCGCTGGTGGCGCGCTCGGCGACTGAATTGAGATCATAGCCGGCGCTGAAGGCGCGGCCGGTGCCGGTGAGCACCAGCACCCGGATCGCGGCATCGGCTTCGATCCGGTCGAACAGTTTGAGCAGCGCATCGAGGTCGTCGGGCTGCAGGCGATTCAGATGCTTGGGCCGGTTGAGGCGGATGGTGGCGCGGGCACCATCGATATCGAGCAGCGGCGTACTCGCCGTCTCAGCGGCTTGCGACATGATTTTCTCCATTTGCTCTATTTGTTTTGCTTTACTTATTTTCTTGAGCGCGCCGCCGGGCTTCGGCGTCGATGGTCTCGGCGAGATCGGGATGCCGTGCCATCAGCATCCGAAAGTCCACCAGATCGAGCACCAATAGCTTCGACACCCGTGTGGTGGTGATATTGGCGGAGCGCAGATGATTGCCGAGCAACGCCATCTCGCCGAAGAAGGCGCCCTCGCCGAGCGTCACCTTCTTGCCCGGCAAATCGACCTCGACTTCGCCGGCGGCGAGGAAATACATGCAGTCGCCGGTCTGGCCCTTGCGGATGATCATGGTCCGCGACGGCAGGTCCATGGTGCGCAGCATGTGCGTGACATCGGCGATCGCCGCCGGGCCGAGCGCGGCAAAGAACGGCACCTTGCTGACCGACTCCCAGGTTTTCAGGAAATTGTCGCGGCGGGTTTCCGCGGCAAAGCCGGTGGCGAGGATACCGGTCCAGAGCCCGAACACGCCAAGGCCGCAGATCATCACGGCCGCCGCCACCACCCGTCCGAGCGGAGTGATCGGCACCACGTCGCCATACCCCGTCGTGGTCAGGGTCGCGACCGCCCACCACAATGCCGCGGGCACGCTGCCGAAGACGGTCGGCTGGAAGTCGCGCTCCAGAAAATATTCCGCCACCGAGGCCAGCAGCAGCACCATCAGGAAAATCACCAGCACGCTCAGGAGTGGTCCGGATTCCAGCACCAGCACCCGGCGCAACTGGCGCAAGCCGGGAATTCCCGGCACCACCTTGAGCATCCAGAATACGCCGAGCAGCCAGGCGGTTTTGGGATTCGCGCCAAGGATCATGGCAAGCGGCACCGCCGTCGCGGCGATCGCGTCCACCAGCCCGCGACCCGATATCGCGTAAGTCCAGCCGCGCTGCGCCTGAAAGGCGTGGCGAAGCCGGACCACCCACTCGAACACAAAGAACGCCAGGCACGCCCACAGCAATGCGTCGACCCAGCGATGCGCCGTCTCATAGGCGGGATCGACCGTCAGCAAAACCATCACGGCGACACCGGTCGCAATGGCGACATAGGCCGCTTTGGTCATGTTGCGGCCGGTGGTCGCAGCCACAAATTGCTCAAACGGCTTGGACATTGGAACGCGGCGCCTGTCGATGGAATGAACCCTGATCGGCCATGCTGGGCGTGACCGGTCTGCAAAGTGCCCGGGCCGGGGAAGGCCGTCAACGCCGGCCCGAAAACAGCGTTATCGGCGGGCCTGGAGCGGCGCCTTTCGAGGGCGTGCCGTAAATCCGTCCCGACTCTGTTACGCGCTTTGCGCCGACTTGACGATCACCACATTGTCGTCATGGCCGGTATGCCGCTTCAGGCTTTCGCGCCGCATGCCGATCTCATCGCGCACGAATTCATATCCGAGCTTGAAGGTGTCCAGTCCGTCGCTCGAGATGGTGCCGTCGCGCAGTCCGATCACTGCGCCTCGAAGAATGGTCTCGAGTTCGTCCTGCAACGCGTCGAGCGCGTCCATCGTGGCGGCATCGGCGATCCGCTCGCCGATGTCGAGAATGGCCGTGGCCAGTTCGCTGGCTTTCTCCGGCGCAATCCGCGTCACCTTGGTGTAGAGCCCGACGAAGATCGAGCCGATGATGCTGAGCACGGCCGCTCCCAGATACAACAGGTCGCTGTAGCGTTCCAGGAACGATTTGGCGGTGTCGTTGATATATTCGGTGACGCCCTGATGGGCGACGATGAAGGCGTTCTTGTCGACATCGGCCGGTTCGATCCTGGAGGCGAAGCCGTTCTCCAGCGCCAGTTCGGCCTTGTTCTCGTAGATCGTGCGCGCCAGATCTCCCGCTGCGTTCGATGACATTCTGGACTGCGCGACCAAAAGCCATTGCAGCCCGATCGTATCGAGGTCGTCATCCGGTATCGCGGGTGCGGAAGACAGCATTCCGGTTGCCAGCGTTTCCTCCGAAATGTCCGGATTTCTCCGGATCAGCGCCTTCGATTCGTCGATCGCGTTCAAGGTAAAGGCGCTGCGCCTGGCATATTGTTCGAAGGTTTTGTCCTTCACGATCGCGGAAGCGTGCGCGATGGCGATCACCGCGCCATAACCGCCCGAGGAAAACAGCTGGTCAAGCGTCGAATTCGGCGGCGCCAGCTGGACCCTTGAGCCGGCTTCGGGGCCATCGGGAATTTCGAGGATATGGCGGACGAACGCGATGTTGTTGTCGCCGTCGGCCAGAACCGCAATTTTCTTTTTCTTCAGTTCGGCGAGCGATTTGATCTTCTTGCTGCCGGGGCTCATCAGCAGCAACACATCATGTTCCAGGATCGCGAGGGCGCGGGCGCGGGACGGAATCCTGGCGTCGGTGCGCAGCACCGCCAGATCAGCCTCCTTGCGATCGAATTGCGCCAGCGCTTTGGCGTTATCCGGGTTCGGCACGATCTTGAGGCGCAGCTGCGAAGAGCTGTTCTTGAGCACCGCGGCAAGCCTGGCGGCGAAACGGGCCTCGACGCTGTTGGCATTTCCGACGGCGAAGACAAGTGTTTCGGAATTCCTCAGCCAGACGCGGCCGCCCCAAACCGTCGCCACCGTCAGAATCAATGTCAGTGCGGCAAACAGCAGCACCTGTCTGCGATTGCTCGTAGCCACGCGCGAACGCGGGGGTGGAGCAGGCGTTGGCACTTCAGCACTCATGGGTCATACCCGCACGCCGGGAGCTTCGCCGCCATGCCAGCGCCGAGGGCCGCCCGAACGAGATCGTAAATATCTAAAAAAGAACAATAATTTTCAGGTTTGGGGATGATATCCGCCCCCGGACGGATTGCAAATCGGGCACCGCGGTAACCCAACCCCCCGCAGAGGTTGCGTCGCAGCAGCAACGTATCGCCGTTAGGCCACACTCGGCTTTTTTCGAGTTCCGCGCAGGTGCATTCTGTGTCTGGAGATGTCATAAATGACGAATACCGGTCGAATTGTCCGGGTTTGAGAAGAAGTGGCGCCGAACGCCTCCGGTCCAACTCGTGCCGTTCCAAGCAATTCCACCGAGGGCGTCAGCTTTGTCGTTTCCCCCCATGTCGTCGTCGGTTCCGGTAGCTGCGCTGATCGGATGGATGCTGCTGCTGACCGTCAAGCACGTCATCGCCGATTTTGTCCTGCAGACTTCCTGGATGGCCATCGGCAAGGACCAGAAGACCGGATGGGCGCTGCCGCTGCTGGCGCACTGCCTTGTACACCTTGCAGTTGCAATGACGCTGATCCTGATCGTCGCGCCGCGGTTCTGGTTTGTCGCTCTGATCGACTTCGCCATCCACATCACGGTCGATCGCGCCAAGGGATATTGCGCCGCGACCTTTGGCGTGACACAGGAGAACAAGCATCCGTGGTTCTGGACGCTGATCGGGGTCGACCAGGCGCTGCACCATCTCACCGGCTTTGGCCTGTCGATTTTCATGGCGTCGAACGCTTGATCGCGCCGGCGCAGGCCGACATCGGCTCATTTGCACGCCTCGCGATGGCGCGGCATGCTCCATTGCCGCGCTGATCGATCGAGAGAATCCAGATGACAGAGCAACCGCTCGCCAAGAAGACCGTCGACGTACTCGACAGCCGCATGGCCTATCACGAGCGCGGCGAGGGAAGACCGGTACTGTTGCTGCACGG
>NZ_JBEKCZ010000186.1:0-10411 GCF_050014615.1 Bradyrhizobium sp.
GTGTTGTCGTCGTTGCTGGCCGCGGCGATGCGCGAGGCCCGGCTGTCGGCGGGAATTTCCAGCGACGCCGGCATCAAGGAACGGGCGGCCTCGAGCTTTGCCGAGATCGTGCGCGCGGAAGCACGCCGGATCCGGCTCGGCATGGGATTGCTCGCCACCATCGGCGCGACCTCACCGTTCGTCGGACTGTTCGGCACGGTGTGGGGCATCATGAACAGCTTTATCGGCATCTCGAAATCGCAGACCACCAATCTTGCGGTCGTCGCACCGGGTATCGCCGAAGCGTTGCTGGCGACTGCGTTCGGCCTGGTCGCGGCGATCCCGGCCGTCATTATCTACAATCATTTCACCCGGGTGACGAAAACCTATCTCGAACTGGTTGGCCGCTCGTCGGGGGCCGCGGGGCGATTGCTGTCGCGCGATCTCGATCGCGCCCATGTCAGTTCCTCCGGCAGCACGCACACGCGTGCGGCGGAGTAGACGATATTGCTCCGCGCATTAGAGCGTTTTCGAGCCAACGGGTCGCGCGAATGCGCGCCCGATGACAAGGCTCCGTGGATACCGGTTCGCGTGAAGAAAACGCGTCAAAACAAAAGATTAGAGCCCGGTTCTGATTCAATCAGAACCGATAAGGCTCTAGTCGCCATGGTGGCGCTGTCCATGTGTGTGAGCCCGGCAGCGGCCCATCCGCATGTCTGGGTTGCCGCGGCAAGCGAACTCATTTTCGCCGCCGACGGCTTGATCACCGGCGTGCGCCACGCCTGGACCTTCGACGACATGTTTTCGACCTATGCCCTGCAGGGCATCGTGACCAGGAAAAAGGGCATCTATAGCCGCGAAGAACTGGCGCCGCTGGCAAAGACCAATATGGAGTCGCTGAAGGAATTCGGCTTCTTCACCTTCGCCAGGATAGACAACAGGAAGCAGAAGTTCGCGGAACCGATCGATTATTATCTTGAATACAAGGACGCTGCGCTGGTGCTGCACTTCACGCTACCGTTCAAGACCCCCTTTCGGGTCAAACAGCTCGCGCTCGAAATCTTCGATCCGACCTATTTCGTCGATTTTTCCCTGCAGAAGAAGGAACCGATCCGCCTGGTCAACGCACCGGCCACTTGCACCATCGCCGTCCAGCGCCCGAGCGACGGCACCGCTGTCGCCCAGAAGCTCAACGAAGATACCTTTCTGAATGGCGAGAACGCCAATTATGGCGCGATGTTCGCCAACAAGATCTCCGTGGATTGCCCGTGAGGAATACCCGCATGACAACAAGCCGACAGATTGCGTTGATTTGCCTGGCGATCGCGGCCGCCGGCCTTGTCGCCGATGGCGCGCTGCATGAGGCGCTGGCGCAAAATCCGTTTGGCGGCCCGCGCGCGGCTCCCGACGCACAGGTCGGCGGTATCGTCGGCTGGCTGCTGATGAAGCAATCCGAATTCTATCGCGAGATGTCGTCGACCATTCGCGCCGCCAAGGCCGACGGCAGCGCGGTCTGGACGCTGCTGGCGATCTCGTTCGCCTACGGCATATTCCATGCCGCCGGACCGGGCCACGGCAAGACGGTGATCTCGTCATATCTTGTTGCCAATGAAGAGACCGCGCGACGCGGTATCGCGCTGTCGTTCGTTTCGGCGCTGATGCAATCGCTGATCGCGGTCTTGATCGTCGGCATCGGCGCCTGGCTGCTCAACGTCACCGCGAACACCATGTGCGGCGCCGAGCGCGTGATCGAGATCGCGAGCTACGCGCTGATAGCGGCCTTCGGCACCCGGCTGGTCTGGACCAAGGGCCGCGGCTTGATCGGGGCATGGCGCTCATCCGCGGCCGCGCTTGATCACCATCACGACCATCACTCGCACGATCATGGCGGTCCAGAACATCATGACCACGACCATCACGACCATAACCATCCTGCCCACAACCATGATGACCATGACCATGTCCACGACGCGCATTGCGGGCATTCCCATGGTCCCGAGCCCGCGCAATTGGCCGGTCCGGGCGGTTGGCGGCGCGGTCTCGGCGCGGTGTTCACCGTCGGCATTCGGCCCTGTTCGGGCGCCATTCTGGTTCTGGTGTTCGCGCTGGCCCAGGGGCTGTTCTGGGCCGGCATCGCCGCCACCTTTGTGATGGGGCTTGGCACCGCAATTACCGTGGCCACCATTGCCATCCTTGCGGTCTCCGCAAAGGGGCTGGCGCGCCGGATCACCGCCAGCCGCGAGGGCACCGGCGCGCTAGTGATGCGCGGGATCGAGTTCGCCGCCGCCGGGTTGGTGCTGCTGTTCGGCGTGGGATTGCTATTGGGCTATATCGACGCCGAACGCGTGACCTGTTTTTGAGACGCGAATATCGCCGTCAGGTCCGGCTAGCGCGCCAAGCTCCAGTCCGGGCGGATCGCTCCGGAAACCTCGGCGAACGCTCCGTCGACCAGCTCCGCTACCAGGAGGCGGCTATAGTCCACCGGTCCCGGCATGGTCGCGCGGCCCTTCGGAACCGGCTTGAAGCCGACCCGGCCGTAATAGGCTTCGTCGCCGACCAGCACCACCAGCCGATGCCCTTTCGCCTTGGCCTCCTGGAGCGCGCGATCCAGCAGCACGCGGCCGATGCCGCGGCTGCGAAACGGCGGCTCGACCGTCAGCGGCCCCAGCAGCAGGGCCCTGGTATCGCCGATGCAGACCGGCAGCTGGCGCACCGAGCCCACCAGCAGCGTGCCGATCCGCGCGGTAAACGACAGATCGAGCAAATGGTCGACATGTTCGCGAAGCCGATAGGCGCTCAGCACGAAGCGGCCGGGACCGAACGTGCGCTCGTGCAGACGTTCGATCGCCTGGGCGTCGTTGGCGGTTTCGGCCGATATGGAAACAGAGAGATCGCTCATGATAACGCGCGGGATAGCATCTGGCGGACGCCCGGTCCATCGTTCCGGCGCTGCCAGATTTCGAACCGCATCAGCTCCTGTTGAGGGGGGCTTGAGACAGATAGGCCAATAGCTTCATCTCGCGGCGCCCGCGCGTCACGGTATCGAGCACCAGCCCCGACGACACCGAGAGCACGGCCAGGATCATCAGGCCCATCGACAGCACCGCGGTCGGCAGACGGGGAACGAGGCCCACTTCAAGATAGGTGACCAGGATGGGGACCGCGAGGCCGACCGATACCAGGGTCAGAAAAATCCCGATGGCGGTGAAAAAGTGCAGCGGCTTTTCCGACCGGTAGAGCTTCAGGATGGTGCCGAAAATCCGAAAGCCGTCGCGCCAGGTATTGAGCTTGCTGACCGATCCCTGCGGCCGGGCGTAATAGGGCGTCTCGATTTCGGCGACCGGCAGCGCCAGTTCGAGCGCATGCACGCTCAGTTCGGTTTCGATCTCGAAACCGTCCGACAGCACCGGAAACGATTTGACGAAGCGGCGCGAGAACACGCGATATCCGGACAGAATGTCCTTGAAGGCCTGACCGAAGACCATCGAGAGAAAACCGGTCAGCATCCGGTTGCCGGTGCGGTGGCCGGGCCGATAGGCGGCCTGCGCCTGATCGACGCGAAAGCCGACCACCATATCGAGATGGTCCGACAACAGCGTCTCGATCATGCGCGGCGCACTGGCGGCATCATAGGTCGCGTCGCCGTCGACCAGCACGTAGATGTCGGCGTCGAGATCGGCGAACATGCGCCGGACCACATGGCCCTTGCCCTGGCGGCGCTCGCTGCGCACCTGCGCGCCGGCGTCGCGCGCCACCGCAACGGTGCGATCCGATGAATTGTTGTCGTAGACGAAGATATCGGCCGAGGGCAGCGCCTTGCGAAAATCCGCAACGACGCTGGCGACCGCGGCTTCCTCATTGAAACACGGCACCAGAACAGCGATCCGCATCGATGATGGTATCATTGCAAAGATGCCCGCCCGAGAAAACCTGCCGACTCAAACTCCATATCACGATCAGGCATTTGCCGCCTGCCCGGCGGGCACATCGTCCACGGATTCGGCCGGCTGCATCAGCGACGCAAACAGCAGGCTCCATAACGAAAGCATGGCGATGGGGATGGTGTAATACGGCGTGAAAACGGGATGGCTCATGAAGAAGGCGATGTTGAGCAGCAGATTTCCAGCCGTCACCAGCGCTATCCGGCTCATGCCGGCCGTGCGGGTCGAACGCCACATCGCAGCGGTCCACGCCCCCGCCAGCACCAGCAGGACGAATTGCATGTCGGCGACATACTGCCAGATAATGCCGAAGCTCAAATCGGGAGGTGTGACATCGCCCCCGCCATAGGTGGTCGAGAACGGGCTGCCGGCGTTGATCGCGTTCGCGAGCAGCGTCGGCGCCATGCCGGCGAGGAACGCCGCCCCGAATAACGCACCTTGCAGAAAGGTCTCGATTTTCCGGGACCATAACAATGCAACGGCGAAAAACAGCAAATAGCCGGTCGAGAGCAACAAATTCGGCAATCTGAAATTCACCGACAGGCCGATGATGAGGCCGATCAGCCCCGCCAAAAGCAGGCGATGGCGCTGCCCGGGCAGGAAAAACCTGGCCGTAAGAAGCCCTGCCAGCGCACAGGCCACCATCGTCGGCGCCATCGAATAGCTCGCCTTGGTGGGGTTGATCATCAGATAGACGGCCAGGCAGCCAAAGGCCGCCGCGAGAAAAATCGAGGGCGTGGTGCGCGCGGCGTAAATCCCGAGCAAGGCCAGGCCAAAAATGATCGCCGTCGTCACAGCATACAGCGGGATCACCTGAAACCCTTCCGGGAAGGCCGCCAGCACAAAGCCCGTTCCCGGCGGATATTGCATCACGCGCTTGTTGGTCGCCGGCATCAAGGTGTGACAGGGTGGCGTTTGCGAGGCCGGGAAACCGATCGCCTTCAATTTTGCCGACAGATAATGGTCGTCATCCCCGGACAAATTGGTGTCCAGGCCGCGAAGCCCAAATCTCTGGAACAGATGGGCTTGCCGCAAATAGCAGACGTCGTCGTAAACACCACGGCTTTCGCTCCAGTGCGACATCGACCAGACATTGCTGGCCAGCACCAGAAAACAGACGAAGCCGCAGGCCATTTTCAGATAATGCATCGTTTTGTCCCGGCGCGGTGTTCTAGTCGGTTTGTCGTCAAATCCAGCGAACCCGCAAGGGGTCTGGCGCCAAGGTTCTAACGCCAAGGTTCTAACGCCATGTCGCGATCAACGCCCGGCCTTCGAGCACTTCCGATATCCGCAGGCGCGTCCCCTGGGTGGTCTCGACCGGCAATGCGCCGGCTTCGAAAAATCCGCAGGCGATGATCTCGCGATTCGGCTCCGGCAGGCGATCCTGCCTGAAATGCCTGACCAGGTAGACCGCGACATGGTCTCGGCGAGACACATGGCTGTTGAGGAAAAGGCCGTGCAAGGCCGGCTCGCCGGTCAGTTCAATTCGTCCCTCCTCCTCCAGTTCGCGTTGCAACGCATGGCGGAACGTCTCGCCCACTTCGACGCCACCACCCGGCAGGTGCCAGCCGGCGACATAACTGTGCTTGACCAGAAACACACGATCCTGGCCGTCCAGCACCACGGCACGGACCCCCAGCGTCATGCCGCGGGCGAACCGCCAATAGAGATGAAAAACCCGCCGCAGGATCGGCTCAAGGCTCTTTCGCACGCTCTGCAGGTTCAACGTCCATGAACTCCGGATCGGCCGACATCGCGTTTGATCCTTGCATCGCGGCGGCCCGCTTGCCAATACATTGCAGCTCTTGACTTTGCAGCTCTTGACTTTGCAGGTCTTGACTTTGCAAGTCTTGACTCTGCAGCTCTTAACGGGATTTTGCAGGTTAGTGAGGTGACCGTGCGGCGGCTGTTTCTCGCAGGCAACCCGATCGGAAGCATGTGATGGCGGCATTCACCCTGGCCCATTTGTCCGATCCGCATCTTCCGCCTTTGCCCGCGCCGCGGCTCGCCGATCTCGCCGGCAAACGCGCGCTCGGCTATCTCAACTGGACCCGCAACCGGCATAAATTCCAGCGGCGGGACGTGCTCGATGTGCTGGTATCGGACCTGCAGACGCAGACCCCCGATCACATCGCGGTCACCGGGGATCTCGTCAATCTCGCGCTCGAGGCCGAATTTGCGCCGGCGCTGGCCTGGCTCGAGAGCGTCGGTGCGCCGGATCGCGTCACCGTGATCCCCGGCAATCACGATGCCTATGTGCGGGCGACGCAGCATCGCTTCGCCGAAACATTCGAAACATATCTGCGCGGTGACGATGCGACCCAAGACACGACTCAAGACACGACTCAAGGCGACAGGTTTCCTCTGGTGCAACGGCGCGGCCCGCTGGCGCTGATCGCCGTATCGTCGGCGGTTCCAACACTCCCGCTGATGGCGACGGGTTGGCTCGGGCAGAGCCAGCTTGCCGCGCTCGACCGCATATTGGCGCAGCTGGCCACCGAGCAGGCGTTTCGCGTCCTCCTGATCCATCACCCGCTGCGTTCGGATTCCCGCGTCAAGCGGCTGACGGATTCGCCGCGGCTGCTCGCGCTGTTGAAACGGCACGGCGTGGAACTGGTGCTGCACGGGCATGATCACATTCATTCCACGATGTGGTTCGACGGACCGAACGGCACGATTCCGGCGGTCGGCGTGCCCTCGGCCTCCGCGCTCGCCCATGGCCGCTATCCCGCCGCGGCCTATAATTTGTTTTCGATCGAGCGCGATGGCGACGCGTGGCGCTGCGAGCTGACGGTGCGCGGCATCAATGATGCCTTGCGGGTGCGGGAAGTGCGGCACGCGCGATTGATATAGAGCGACGGGACTCAGCTTGTCACAGCGTCCGGGAGACGGCCATTAATCGCCACCACCCCCGCCACAGCCTCCACCGCCGCAACTTCCGCCTCCGCCATCGCCGCCCCCGCCCGCATCACCGCCGTGACCTCCACCGGCATCACCATGGCCACCATGACCGCCGTGGCTTCCATCGCTACCGGCATCGCCGAAGCCAGCGGAACTGCCGTCGATCGAACTATCGGCAAAATCGCCGCCGCAATAGGCTGCGCCGCCACCGCCGTCTTTCCGCAGTTGCTCGCATTGCGGATGATAGACGAATCCATCCGGAATATTCAGCTTGGCATCCAGCGCGAACAGCAGCGGCAGCCGCGTCGGCTTGACCGGATCGATGCTCTCATACTTGCAGCAGTACCACCACACGCGGCGGAGGCCTTCGTTGCTCTGGCGATGTTCGCTGAGCACCACCGCCGGCGTATGATGCAGGAACCCGCCGAATGCGCGCCGGCAAAATGCATCGTATTCGCGCGTGTAGAGAATGAATTCGTGCCACAGATCGTCGGCGGCTTGCGACGGCATCGAGACGTAGCGCTTGCCGCTCATCAGATAGGCAATGAAAAACTGACGCAGGCCGCGCGAAACCAATGCGCTGTCCTTGCGCTCAAGACCGGAGCGATGCTTCTCGAGCCGATCGAGCAGACCCGGCGGCCAGCGATAGGTCCGGATGAACTCGGCGCGTCGGAGCTGAAGCCACTTGCGGAACAAGGAGGCCGCGATAACAGTCGCGACAATCGCCAGCGCGATCGGTACGCCTGACGTCGCGACCACTCCTCTGGCCATAGCCTAGAAATTCCGCAGGGTCGCAAACAGCGCCACGCCGAACAGCGCGATCACGCCGACAATGAAGCCGAGCACGAAGCTCCAGAACCCGCCGCGGCGCGGCTTGTCGGTCACAACCGGCGCCGGCGCCGGCGTGGCGACCAGCGCGTGCTCGCGCTCGACCATGCGGCGCGCGACGTAATCGGTGACGGCGTCGACGACGGGCGCGACATCGTGGGATTCGGCGATCACGATGCGGCCGAAACGGGTATCCTGCACGAAACGATAGATGCGCTTGTCGCGTCCCATCACGACATGGGCCACCACATCGATCCACAGCCGCGGCGTCTCACCCTGGCTGATGCCGCGATCGAACAGGTCGACCTGATCCGGAACTTGCGCGAACAGGGAATCGAGCGCCTCGTTGAGAATTTCAAGCCGGGCCACTTCGGCATCGCGCAGGTCGACGACGACGCCGGTCCGATCGGCGGCCTCGATCCGCGCCTGCCGCAGCGCATCTCGCAGCCGCATCGGACGCAGATCTCCGATGCCTTCGCTTCCGGTATTCTGTGCGTCTGACATACGCTGACGGCCCTTGTCCTGATGGATCGCGACGATCTTAACCTATCAGTAACCATGTTTTCCGCAAAGGCCGTTTATTCCCAATGGCTTACACTCGGAGATGTTTCAAGACTCAAGCAGCCCCACCCGGGTTCACCGGATGAGGCTGCTTTCGTCCTTGGACGTCTTCTTATTCGCTAGAATGTATCAAGCCACCACGCGGCTGGGCTCTTCCACAATCGAGAAGCGCACGCCGGCCTTGTGCCGGTTCTCTTCCGAGACCGCGCGCCAGGCATCCTCGGCCTCCTTGCGGGTCGAGAACGGGCCCTGAACCTGGGCCGAGCCATGCACCAGCGTGTGGAAGTTCATCGAACCGAACTCGCCGCCAATCACCCAGTAATTGCTGCCTTTGGTCATGGTAGTCTCCTGCTGTTGCCGTTAACCGAACTGGTTCATCGTGTTATGGGCGCCGCCCGCCTTCAGAGCGGCCTCGCCGGCGAAATATTCCTTGTGATCATCGCCGATGTCAGATCCAGCCATGTTCTGATGCCTGGCGCAGGCGATACCCTGACGGATTTCCTGACGTTGAACGTTCTTCACGTATCCAAGCATACCCTGCTCGCCGAAGTATTCCCTCGCGAGATTATCGGTCGACAGAGCCGCCGTGTGATAGGTCGGCAACGTGATCAGGTGGTGGAAGATGCCGGCACGCTTGGCTGAATCGGCCTGGAAGGTGCGGATGCGTTCGTCGGCTTCGATCGCCAGCGGCGTACCGTCGTATTCCGCTTTCATCAGCTCGGCGCGATTATACCTGCTGACATCCTTGCCTGCCTGCTTCATCGCATCGTAGACCTGCCAACGGAAGTTGAGCGTCCAGTTGAACGACGGCGAGTTGTTGTAAGCCAGCTTCGCGTTCGGGATCACCTCGCGAATACGGTCGACCATCTTGGCGATCTGCTCGATATGCGGCTTCTCGGTCTCGATCCAAAGCAGGTCGGCGCCGTTCTGCAGCGAGGTGATGCAGTCGAGCACGCAACGATCTTCCCCGGTGCCGGCACGGAATTGATAGAGGTTGCTGGCAAGCCGCTTCGGGCGCATCATCTTGCCGTTCTGGTTGATGATGACATCGCCGTTCCGGGCGTTGGCAGCCGTCACTTCTTCGCAGTCCAGGAAGCTGTTGTACTGATCACCAAGGTCACCGCGCTTGTGGGTCACGGCGATTTGCTGCGTGAGGCCGGCACCCAGCGAGTCGGTGCGGGTCACGACGATGCCGTCTTCCACGCCTAGTTCGAGGAAGGCATGGCGGCAGGCGCGGATTTTCGCCAGGAACACCTCGTGCGGCACAGTCACCTTGCCGTCCTGGTGGCCGCACTGCTTTTCATCGGAGACCTGATTTTCGATCTGCAGGGCGCACGCACCTGCTTCGATCATCTTCTTTGCGAGCAGATAGGTTGCCTCCGCATTGCCGAAGCCGGCATCGATGTCGGCGATGACCGGCACGACGTGGGTCTGGAAGGTGTCGATCTTTTGGATCAGCGCCTTTTCCTTCGCCGTGTCGCCGGCCTTGCGGGCCGCGTCAAGGTTGCGGAAAATGTCGTTGAGCTCACGGGAGTCCGCCTGACGCAGGAATGTATAGAGCTCTTCGATCAGCGCCGGCACGGATGTCTTCTCGTGCATCGACTGATCGGGAAGCGGTCCGAACTCGGAGCGAAGTGCTGCGATCATCCAGCCGGAGAGGTACAGATAACAGCGATCGGTCTTGCCGAAATGCTTCTTCACCGAAATCAGCTTCTGCTGGGCGATGAAGCCGTGCCAGCAGCCAAGCGACTGGGTGTATTTTGTGGTGTCCGCATCATAGGCAGCCATATCGCTGCGCATCAGCGCCGCCGTGTACCGGGCAATGTCGAGGCCGGTCTTGAAGCGGTTCTGCAGACGCATGCGCGCGACGGCTTCGGCAGTCACGCCGTTCCAGGTCGGCTTGCTCTTGAGGAGCACCTCAGCGGCTCCGATCTCGCTCAGATAGGAAGCCGGGCCCTGGATGTCGCTGATGCCTCGTGGCTGGTAGTTCATGTGCGTGATCCCTTCGGTGACGACAAATCTGCAGCGTCTGCCTTCGCTGCTCTTTACCGCCGAACAACATTCGTGACAGTGCATTGCGAAACGTGTGGCGAGAGCTAAACGCTAAACTTCCCAATTCGTATAGACGGCTTGTCATTGAATGGTGATGTGATGTAACATCACGACTTGTAATAGATGTAATTTTGTCAATTTTGTCACAA
>NZ_JBEKCZ010000187.1:0-10393 GCF_050014615.1 Bradyrhizobium sp.
AATCGAGAAGCCGCGGCGTATGGGTCCCGGCGTTCGCCGGGACGACCACCGAGTTTGTGCGCGCCTCCGCGTTGAACCCTCAATGCCCGTCGAAGGCCATCAGCGTTCGCACCGGCACATCCATTGCCCGCAACTTCGCGGCCCCGCCGAGATCCGGCAGGTCGATGATGAAGCAGGCCGCCACCACATTGGCGCCGATCTGGCGCATCAGCTTGACCGCGCCCTCCGCGGTGCCGCCGGTGGCGATCAGGTCGTCGACCAGGATCACGCGCTCGCCGGGATGGATGGCGTCGGCGTGCATTTCCATTTCATCGAGCCCGTATTCCAGCGAGTAGGCGATGCGCACGGTGGTGTGCGGCAGCTTTCCCCGCTTGCGGATCGGCACGAAGCCGGCCGAGACCTGATGCGCCACCGCGCCGCCGAGAATGAAGCCGCGCGCCTCGATGCCGGCGACCTTGTCGATCTTGTTGCCGGCCCATGGCTGCACCAGTTCGTCGACCGCCTGGCGGAAGGCGCGCGCGTCGCCGAGCAGCGTCGTGATATCGCGAAACAGGATACCCGGTTTCGGGTAGTCCGGGATGGTGCGAATACTGGCCTTCAAATCATATTCAAAAGTCATTTCTTCCTCGTCTGAAATTGAGACGTCATTCCGGGGCGCTCGTGAAACGAGCGAACCCGGAATCTCGAGACTCCGGGTTCGCGCTGACGCGCGCCCCGGAATGACGTCTCTGTGAACCACCGCATCCTACAGCTCTCAATTTACCGGCACGCCAAGCCGGAATGCGTTCTCGACGATGCGCAGGCCAACTTCGCCGCCGAGCGACATCAGCGATTCCGGGTGAAACTGCACGCCGCCGACCGGCAAGGTCTTGTGCTCGATCGCCATCGCGACGCCGTCCTCGGTGCTCGCCGTCACCTGCAGCACCTCGGGCATGCTGTCGCGCTCAACATAGAGCGAATGATAGCGGCCGATCACGATTTCATCGGGCAGGTTCTGCATCAGCCGTCCACCGCGTACCTGGACCCGCGACGGCCGTCCATGCGCCGGCTGACCGAGCTGGCCGAGCTGGCCGCCGAAATATTCCCCGATCGCCTGCACGCCAAGGCAGACGCCGAAGATCGGCAGCTTCCGGCCCAATGCCGCATCGATGGTTTTGGAGATGGCAAAGTCTTCCGGTCTCCCCGGCCCTGGCGACAGCACCAGCAGATCATAGTTTTGGGTGCTCAGCATGAGCTCCGCGTGCACATACCGTACCACAGTCACGGTGGCCCCGACCTGGCGAAAATAGTCCGCCAGCATATGCACGAAACTGTCGTCATGATCGATCAGCAGCACCCGCTTGCCCGAGCCGGTGGCATCCGGCGCGAAGGCCGACAACGGCTTCGGCGGATCGCCGCGCAGCGCCTGGAACAGCGCCGCCGCCTTGACCTGGCATTCGCGGTCCTCGGCGGCGGGGTCTGAATCGAACAGGCAGGTGGCGCCGACCCGCACCTCGGCCAGCCCGTCCTTCATCCGGATGGTGCGGATGGTCAGCCCGGTATTGATGCTGCCGTCGAAATTCACCGCGCCGATCGCGCCGGCGTACCAGCGCCGCGACGAGCGCTCATTGTCCTCGACGAACTGCATCGCCCATAATTTCGGCGCACCGGTCACCGTCACCGCCCAGGCGTGGGTGAGGAACGCGTCGAGCGAATCGAAACCCGGCCGCAGCATGCCTTCGACATGATCGACGGTATGAAACAGTTTCGAATAGGTCTCGATCTGGCGCCGCGCCAGCACCTTGATGGTGCCGGGCACGCAGACCCGCGCCTTGTCGTTGCGGTCGACGTCGGTGCACATATTGAGTTCGAATTCGTCTTTCTCCGAATTGAGCAATTGCCGGATCTGCTCGGCATCGCCGATCGCGTCGATGCCGCGCGCGATGGTGCCGGAAATTGGGCAGGTCTCGACCCGCCGGCCGTCGGAGCGCACGAACATTTCCGGCGAGGCCGCCACCAGAAATTCACCGTCGCCGAGATTCATCAGCGCGCCATAGGGCGACGGATTGATCCGGCACAGCCGCTGGAATACTTCCGCCGGCGAGCGCTCGCAGGGTTCGGCGAACAATTGTCCCGGCACCGCCTCGAACAGGTCGCCGCGCGCGAAGGCGGCGCGGGCGGTTTCGACCGTGGCCTGATATTCGCCGGGCGCATGATCGGAAAATCCCTGCCGCGGCGTCTTGAGGTAGACGCTTTCGGGGGTATCGCGCGGCAGACCTTCCGTGGACTTCCCCTTCCAGGCGAAATCGTAGCTCAGCACCACGCCGCGTCCGGTGGCGCGGTCATAGGCCAGCAAACGGTCCGGCAAGAACAGCACGATGTCGCGCTGGTCGGCCTCGCGCGCGCGCTTCTGCTTGAGGTCCTCGATCTGGAACACGAGGTCGTAGGCGAATGCGCCGAACAGGCCGAGCAAGGGATCGTCGTTGGCGCCGAGCGCCGCCACGAGGTCACGCACCAGCGACATCACGCTGGCGCGGCGGGTGCGCTGGTCTTCATCGACCGGCGCCGCACCGCGCACGATGTGGCCGGCGAGACGGCTGGCGCTCTTGTCGGTGACGACGACACAGGGCTCGCGCAGCACTTCGCCGAGGAAGGCGATCAGCACTTCGCCGCGCGCGTTCAGGGCATCGAGAAAGAAATCGGATCCGGTGGTTTCCAGCCGCAGCGGCGGATCGCTAAAGCCGATGTCGAAACTTTCATAACGGCCCGGCACCGTGGTGCCCGACGACAGCACCACGCCGCGGCGGCCATCGAGCAGATCGATCAGGTCATCGAGCCGGTTGGCGCCGCCGGAGAACTGCTCCACCGCGCGCGTCACGTCGAGGCCGCCATGGGTGCGATATTCGCTGCGGGCCGGCAGTGAGAAGGCTGTCCTGTTCATGTGATCCTCTTACGAAACTTGCCGAGGGAACGCCACACAGGACAAACGAAAAGGCCGTCGCGCTGCGATGACGGCCTCTGACGATGGGAGAAAATGAAATCGCACCGGCCACCTCTTAGGAGGTGCGCCACCAGAGTCGGGCTGGGCGGACGACGATGTTCATGGCCACGTAAACACCATGGCTGGCCGGGTTCGTCAAGGACGGTATGGACGTAACGCTTCCGGCAGATTGCCGATTTCGGACGCATCTTTTGGTGTTGAACGGCCAAAAATATGCGTAAGTTTCGGCTTAAAGATCAAGAAAACAGCGAAGCGGGAGGCGCGCGATGCCATTGCAGGCTCTGGGATATGCCGGGTTCGGCTCGGCCGCGCTCGACGATTGGCGGCAGTTCGGCACCAGACTGGTCGGCCTGCAGGCGGTGGAACGCAGCGCCTCTTTGCTGGCGTTCCGGATGGACGACCGCAAGCAGCGCATCGTCATCGACCGCGCGATGCCGGAAGGGTCGCGCTTCCTAGGCTGGGAGGTGGCCGACGCCGCCGCGCTGGACCGGCTCGCGGCCCGGCTGGAACAGGCCGGCGTCGATGTCACCGCCGAGCCGCAAACGCTGGCCGACAACAGGCGCGTTCGCGGCCTGATTTCGTTCCACGATCCCGCCGGCAATCGCCTGGAGGCCTTTTACGGCGCCGACATCGACGCAACGCCGTTTCGCCCCGGCCGTTCGATTTCCGGATTCCGTACCGGCCCGCTCGGCCTCGGACACGCCGTGCTGACGGTCGAGAACATCGACGCGGTGATGCCGTTCTATGTCGACCTGCTCGGCTTTGGGCTCAGCGACTACATGCAAAAGCCGTTTCGCGCCTACTTCTTCCACATCAACGCGCGGCACCACAGCCTCGCTCTGATCGAGACCGGCCGCAACGGCATGCATCATCTGATGGTGGAGATGTTTTCGCTCGACGATGTCGGCCAGTCCTATGATGTCGCCTTGAGTGAGACCGATCGCATCGGCGTCACGCTCGGCCGCCACACCAACGACCTGATGACGTCGTTTTACGCCAAGACGCCATCATCGTTCATGGTCGAGTGCGGCTGGGGCGGCCGCGAGATCGAGCCCTCGAGCTGGCAGCCGTTCGAACTGCAGGACGGTCCGAGCCTGTGGGGCCATGAACGGGTGTGGTTGCCGCCCGCCGACCGCGAGGTGGCGCGGCAGATGCGGATGCGCGCCGCGGCAGCCGGCCTGCGGGCGCCGGTCCAGGTGATGGACGGCAATTACCGGCTGATGTCGGGCACCTGCGCGTGGTGGGATGGGGTGAGCAAGACGGATCGATAATTCTAACAACAGCGTCGTCCCGGCGAACGCCTGGACCCATACGCCGTGTCGCCGCGTTTGCGCGCCGTGTTAGAGACCTTCTTTCATTACCACAGCCTGTGGTTATGGGTCCCGGCGTTCGCCGGGACGACGATAGCTCACCCCAGATGCTTCCTGAAAAAATCCGTAGCCCGGCCCCAGGCCAGTTCGGCGGCCTCGCGGTCGTGCACCGACTGCCGCTGCTCGTTGACGAAGGCGTGCTCGGCATTATATCGAAACAGTTCGAGCGACTTGCCGGCCGCCTTCATGCCCTGCGCGAAGGCATCGACCAGTTGCGGCGTGCACCAGTCATCCTTGTTGGCGAAATGGGCCTGCAGCGGAATTTTGATGTCCGCCGGCTTCGCCGCCGCCTCCGGCGGAATGCCGTAGAACACCACGCCCGCGGCGAGTTCGGGTATCCTGGCGGCGCCGATGATGGTGACCGCGCCGCCGAGGCAGAAGCCGGTCAGGCCGACCTTGGCGCCGTTCTTGCCGAGATAAAGTGCTGCGCCGCGCACGGTCTGCGTGGTGGCGTCGATGAAATCCAGCGAGTTCATCTCCCTGCCGGCGGCGTCGGAGTCATGATACGGCACCACCTTGCCGGCATAGAGATCGGGCGCCAGCGCATCGAAGCCGGCCACCGCGAAGCGGTCGCACAGCCCCTTGATCTGCTCCGACAGCCCCCACCATTCCTGGATCACGACCACGCCCGGCGCGTTGCCGCGCGCCGCATTGGCGAGATAACCGCTGGCGTCCCTGCCGTCCGGACGCTTGAACGAGATGCTGGTGCCCATGGGTTCCTCCAATGATTTTCTGAAGCAGCGGTTGGCTTCTATTTAGTCCGCAGTGCGGCCAGGAAGCAATCAGACTCCGTCATTCCCCGATGCGCAACTGCGCATCGCGGATGGTGCGCTAGCACCAGACCCCAGATGTGCAATTGCACATCGGGGAATCTCGAGATTCCGGGTTCGATGCTGTGCATCGCCCCGGAATGACGAACGCAGCAAAAAAGCCCCCGCAGGGGCTTTTTCAATTCAATTTCACCTGATCGAACAGGGATCAGTGCGCGTCGGCCCAGACCTTCTTCTTGGTGAAGTACATCAGGCCGGCGAAAATGATCAGGAACACGAACACCTGCAGCCCGAGCCGCTTGCGGGCCTCCATATGCGGCTCCGCGGCCCACATCAGGAACGTGGTGATGTCATGGGCATATTGCGGAAGCGTCGCCGGCGCCCCATCGTCAAACGTGACCTGACCGTCGTTCAGCGGCTTCGGCATCTTGATGGCATGGCCGGGGAAATACTTGTTGTAGTAGGCACCTTCCGGAATGGTCACGCCGGCAGGCGGCTTGTCTTCAAAGCCCTGCAGGATCGCGCTGACGTAGTTCGGGCCCTGTTCCTGGAATTGCGTGATGAAGTCGAACACGAATTGCGGGAAGCCGCGCTCGTAGGAGCGTGCCTTGGTGATCAGGGACAGATCTGGCGGCAGACCGCCGCCATTGGCGGCGCGAGCGGCCTGATCGTTGGGGAATGGCGAGGGGAAGTAATCGGCGGCCCGGCCGGGCCGGTCAAACATATCGCCCTGATCGTTCGGGCCGTCCTTGATCTTGTATTCGGCCGCGAGTGCGGCCACCTGCGCGGTCGAATATCCCGGACCATCGGCATCGGCGAGATTGCGGAACGCGATGTACGACAGCCCGTGGCAGCTGGAGCAGACTTCCTTGTAGATCTTCAGCCCGCGCTGCAATGACCCGCGATCGAACTTGCCGAACGGACCGGCAAACGACCATTTCTCCGACGGCGGTACCGGCTGCTCGTCGGCCCGCGCGGTCTGCGCGCTGCCGGCGAACATCGCACCCGCGAGCGCCAGCATGACCACCACGGACGCAACCGCCTTGCCGGACTTGGCCAGCACGTCATCGGCGATCGAATTCGGAACCGGCCTCGGTTTTTCGATCCGGCTCAAGAGCGGCAGCAGCACCAGGAAATAGGCGAAGTAGCAGAAGGTCAGGATGCGGCCGGCGATCACATAGATGCCTTCCGGCGGCTGCGCGCCGAGATAGCCCAGCAGGATGCAGACGATGACGAAAATCCAGAAGAACTGCTTGGCCAGCGGACGATATTTGGACGAGCGCGTTTTGGCGCTATCGAGCCAGGGCAGGAACGCCAGCACGATGATCGCCGAGAACATCGCAATCACGCCGGCGAGCTTGTTCGGGATCGAGCGCAGGATCGCGTAGAACGGCAGGTAATACCATTCCGGCACGATATGCGCCGGCGTCACGCCGGGATTGGCGGGAATGTAGTTGTCGGCGTCGCCGAGATAGTTCGGCATGTAGAAGATGAACCAGGCGAAGAAGATCAGGAAGCAGGAAATGCCGAACGCGTCCTTGATGGTCGCGTAGGGCGTGAACGGCACGGTGTCCTTTTCCGTCTTGGCCTCGACGCCGGCCGGATTGTTCTGACCCGCGACATGCAGCGCCCACACGTGCAGCACCACCACGCCGGCGATCACGAACGGCAGCAGATAATGCAGCGAGAAGAAGCGGTTCAGCGTCGGATTGCCGACGGAGTAGCCGCCCCACAGCAGGGTCACGATGCTGTCGCCGACATAAGGAACGGCCGAGAACAGATTGGTGATGACGGTGGCGCCCCAGAAGCTCATCTGGCCCCACGGCAGCACATAGCCCATGAAGCCCGTCGCCATCATCAGCAGGTAGATGATGACACCGAGAATCCACAGGATCTCGCGGGGTTCCTTGTACGACCCGTAATACAGGCCGCGGAACATGTGGACGTAAACGGCGAGAAAGAACATCGACGCGCCGCTGGCGTGCATGTTGCGCAGCAGCCAGCCGTAATTGACGTCGCGGACGATGCTTTCGACCGACTTGAAGGCGAGATCGGCGTTCGGCGTGTAGTGCATCGCCAGGATCACGCCGGTGAGGATCTGCACCCCGAGCATCAGCGACAGGATGGCACCGAAGGTCCACCAGTAGTTCAGGTTGCGCGGCGTCGGATAGGCCACGAACGAGGAATGGACGAGACCCATAATCGGGAGGCGCCGTTCGATCCACTTCAGGGCGGGATGGGTCGGCTGGTAGTCGGATGGTCCGCTCATGATGCGATCCCTAGGGAAGTAAGACGACACGACGGGCTTGCAGTCTCGGATATCGGATCCGAGGCTCAACCAATCTGGATTTTGCTATCGGAAACGAATTGATAGGGCGGCACCGCCAGGTTGGCGGGCGCGGGTCCCTGGCGGATACGACCGGAGGAGTCGTATTGGGAACCGTGGCAGGGGCAGAAGAAGCCGTCGTAATTGCCCTCATGGGCGATCGGGATGCAGCCGAGGTGGGTGCAGATGCCGATCACGACCAGCCACTGATCATGGCCGTCCTTGACCCGGGACTGATCCGTCGCCGGATCGGGCAGGCTGGCGACCGGCACCGCGCGGGCCTCGTCGACCTGCTTCTTGGTGCGGTTCATGATGTAGATCGGCTTGCCCCGCCAGAACACCTTGATGTCCTGCCCCGAGGCAATCGGCGTCAGATCGACTTCGATCGGCGCGCCGGCCGCGATGGTCGAGGCGTCCGGATTCATCTGGGAAATGAACGGCCAGAGCGTGGCCACTCCGCCGACGGCGGCGGCAGCTCCCGTTGCAACAAAGAGGAAATCACGGCGTGTGGTATCCGCCGAAGACGCTGTCGTCACGATTCCAAACCCTTTCTCGGCTGCAGCCGGTGGAACCGCCCCAGGCAACGCATGAACGAAGCAAGGGAGGCTGCCGGCGCCCGCGACCCCCGCGGCGGCAGAAAGACCGCTTCTCCCGGCCAATCGGGCGGAACAAGCAGTCCAGAATCGTTCTATTGGCACCCTTGCCGGAAGAGCGCAAGCCCGCTATCGGCTGGCCAGCGTGCAATGCACTAATTCCGCGCGGAGCGATGATTTATTCCGACATTTCGTGGGACACCCAAAGGGCCGTCACCAAATGCAGATTGCGCTTTTTCAGCCCGACATTCCCCAGAATACCGGGACGATTCTGCGGCTCTGCGCCTGCCTGGACGTCGCGGCCCACATCATTGAGCCTGCAGGTTTTCCGGTATCCGACCGGCATTTCCGCCGGGCCGGCATGGATTATCTCGACCAGGTGACCCTGATGCGCCACGACTCATGGTCAAAATTCGAGCAATGGCGTAACGGCGAGCGCCACCGGCTGATCCTGTTCACCACCAAGGGTGCCGGCTCCTATCTTGATTACCGCTACAGCGCCGCCGACATCCTGCTGTTCGGGCGCGAATCCGCAGGGGTTCCTGACGAAGTCGCCGCCGCCGCCGACGCGCGGCTGGTGATCCCGATCAAGCCCAGCCTGCGCTCGCTCAATGTCGCGATGGCGGCTGGCATGGCGTTGGGCGAGGCATTGCGGCAAACCAGTCCCGGAAACGGCCCGCGGGGTTAGGCATTACATAGGCATTGCAGATGAATATTTCCGTGATCGACGATCGCAAGATGCGGGCCAGGGCCTGGTTCGAAGCCCTGCGCGACGACCTTTGCCTGGCCTTCGAACAACTGGAAGACGAAGCGCCGGCCGCGCTCTATCCCGGCGGCGCCGGGCGCTTCGTGCGAACGCCCTGGGACCGCGCCGACCATAACGGCCAGCCCGGCGGCGGCGGGGTGATGAGCGTGATGCGCGGACGGCTGTTCGAAAAGATCGGCGTGCACTGCTCGACGGTGCATGGCGAATTCGCACCCGAATTCCGCGCCCAGGTCGCCGGCGCCGCCGACGACCCGCAATTCTGGGCCTCCGGCATTTCGATCATCGCCCATGTCCGCAATCCCCATGTTCCGGCCGTGCACATGAACACGCGCTTTGTGGTGACGACCAAGGCCTGGTTCGGCGGCGGCGCGGATCTCACCCCCGTGCTGGACCGGCGACGGACCCAGCAAGACGCCGATACAACAGCGTTTCATCAGGCGATGAAGGCCGCCTGCGACGGCCACAACGGCGTCGCCGACTACGACAGATACAAGGCCTGGTGCGACGAATATTTCTATCTGCCGCACCGGAACGAACCCCGCGGCATCGGCGGCATTTTCTACGACCATCATGATTCCGGCGACTGGGACGCCGATTTCGGCTTCACCCGGGAAGTCGGCCGCGGCTTTGCGAAAATCTATCCCGAACTGGTGCGCAGGAATTTCAACTCCCCGTGGACGGCGGCTGAGCGCGAAGAGCAATTGATCCGTCGCGGCCGTTATGTCGAGTTCAACCTGCTCTATGACCGCGGCACCATGTTCGGCCTCAAGACCGGCGGCAATGTCGATTCCATCCTCTCATCGATGCCGCCGGAAGTGAAATGGCCGTGACGCTGTTCCGCCACCGCCGCTAATCCAAGCGTTTTTAAACCAGGAATTTTAATCCAGGCTTTTGTGTCGGCGACACAAAGCGGACGCGCGGCCGTGATCGACCTGTCATGACCGCGCGATACGTTGTGGCTCGCGTCGATCAACCGAGGAAGCGATCATGGATTTGAAACCAGGCGATGTTGTCATTCTGAAGTCCGGCGGTCATCCGATGACGGTGGCGGAAGTACACGACGACGCCGTCGCGTGCCTGTGGATGGGCGGCGAAGGCGATCTGTTTCGCGAAACGATTCCTCTGACCACCCTGGAACTGGCCGAAATCGAAAGTCCGGATGAAGAGGACGACGACGAAGCGCAGGACGAAGAAGACGAAGCCGCCTGAACAAGACGGCTTGAGCCATTATGCCTGAGAACGTCAGTGACGATGCCGCCCAGCTTTCGGCGGCATCGCCGTGGCGAAGGTGCAGCGGGTTTATTCTAGAACAGAGTCCGCGCGGCCGACGAGATCATCACCACGCCGCCGGCGATCACGGCGACGTCGAGGATCGCGGTGTGGATGTGCACCGGCATGCGCTCGACGAACACTCTGGCGAAAAAAGCCCCGGGCAATGCCACCGCGCCGATCAGAAGCGCAAAGGCCAGCACCTGCGCGGTGACAACGCCGGCCAGTCCGAACACGGAAATCTTGATCACGCTGGTGACCACCGAGATCACGGCGTCGGTGGCGATCACGGCCGCGCCTTCGAGGCCGGCGGCCATCA
>NZ_JBEKCZ010000188.1:0-10365 GCF_050014615.1 Bradyrhizobium sp.
CGTGCCAGCGGCGCCATCACGCTGATCGCAAGGGTCAGTGAAGGCAATGCGAGCTGCGCAAGGCTCGACTCAAGCGCTCGCCAATTGCCGCTGAGGAGCGAGTCCACGGTATAGAGGCCGGTGATCGCAACCGGCGGACTGATCCCCGGCCCAAGTCGCCCCAGCGGCGCTGGCGCGATGTCGAGCAGATAGAAGAAGACATAAATGAGAATGAGCCCGGTCCAGAAACTGGGCATCGCCACTCCCGCGACGCTGAAGATCCTGCCGAAATGGTCGATGATCTTGTCGCGATGGATAGCGCAAAGCACGCCCATCGGCACGCCAAGGAGAAGCGCGAGAAAAAGGCTCGCCACGGTCAGTTCGAGCGTCGCCGGCAGACGTTGCATGAAGTCGGTCAGAACGGGCCGCCCTGTCGACGAACTTTCGCCGAGGTCGCCATGCAGGAGCCCGGCCACGTAACGCCCGTATTGGACAGGGAGGGGCTCGTCGAGCCCCATTTTGTGCTTCATCTCCGCGACATATTGCGGAGTGGCCATCGGGCCCGCCTTCACCAGGGCGGGATTGCCCGGCAGCAGATAGACCAGCAGAAAGCCGATCACGCTCACGCCAAAGAGCGTCGGAACCACCAAAGCCAGCCTGCGGACAACGAGGAACAAGAGCGACATCTTGTCAGCGATCCAACGCGGAACGTGGGTTTGCTCAGGCGAAGCTCATCCTATCGAAGCGCTCGTACGAATCCCATACTTTCTCGAGCCCGACGAGCTCGGAGCGCATCACGCGCGTCCAGTTATCGTACCAGAGAAGTCCCCAGACCGCATCGTCAAGGATGATCCTTTGTGCCTCCTTGACGCTGGCCGCTCGCTTTATCAGATTACCCTCGCGAATATTGTCATCGATCAGTTTGTCGAGCGCCGGATTGGCATAGGAGCCCTTGTTTGTCCCAGCCGCCGCGCTGTGAAAGTTCCAATAGAGGTGATAAAGTGGATCGTTGATCCAGGATTGCCAGGCCTCGATCGACAGTTCGTGATCGCCGTTGGATGACAGCTGGCGAAACGTCGCGTCGGTCTCCTTCTCGATTCTGACCTGGAAGCCTATCTTCTCCAGTTCTCGCTGAATCCAGACCGCCGCCTGTTCGTGCGGCTCGTAGCCAACGCGAACCGCGAACTTGACGGGTATAAGACCTGTACCCAAGCCGCTCTGCTGCATCAGCGACTTGGCCTTCGCGAGATCATATTTGTAAGGTGAGAGTGAGCCGTCGTAGCCGGGCGTCTGGCTCGGTACCGGGCTCGTCATCTGCTCGCCGTAGCCGTAGAGGACATTCGGAATGATCGCCTGGATTGGTATCGCATAATTCACCGCCTGGCGAACCTTGACGTTGTCGAAGGGCGGCTTTTTGAGATTCATGCAAACGAAGTTGCAATTGGTATCCGGTAGTGAAACCACCTTCAATTCGGGCTCAGCTTCAAGGCTCTTGAGATTCTTCGGCGACATCGAATTCGGCCCGATCACCATGTCGATTGCCTTCCGCTTGAGGAGCAGAATGCGATCTGCCTCGTTCGGAGTGAACTTGGCGACCACGCGCCTGAAATACGGGGTCGGCCTCCAATAGTCGGGAGTTGCTTCGAGTACGACCTCGACGCCGGGTTCATTGCTGACCAGCCGATACGGGCCAAGACCAGCGACGTTGCGCTTGAGCCAGTCAGAAGCCCAGGGATCGTCAGTCGTGGCGTGGGCCTTCACCATCTCCGGGTCGAGCAGAGCGTTATTCGACACAGCCAACACGTCCAGAAGCATGGCGCTCGGCGCGGGCATGTTGATCACGAAAGTGGTGTCGTCGCGGACTTCGAACTGATCGGGCTGCGTGACGGCCAGCAGCGTTGGAAAAATGAGCCGCATATAACCGGGCGATTGCAATCCACGATCGAACAGATATTTCACCGCCTGCGTATTGACAGGCTTGCCGCTCGGGAATTTCAGGCCCCGGCGAATCTTCACAACGAGCGTCTTGCCGTCGTTCTCGTAGGCCCAGCTCTCGCCGACTCCGCCGAGGAACTTGCCTGGCTTTGCGAATGAGAGACCGGGCCTTCCCGGCACTGGTTCGGTGCCCCAGCTTAATACGGTGTCATAGATGTTGCATTGGACGATGTAGGCGCCGTCCGACTTGAATTGAGCCGGATCGAGCGTGTCGATGTCGGTGCTCCAGCCTACCGTCAGCGTCGAAACGTCCTGCGCTCCCGCCGAGCGCGGGAGAAAGCCGCGGGAGAGCGCCGCTCCGCCACCGAGCCCGGCCCATTTCAGCACACTGCGACGAGACTGGTCTCCAAACATTGGGACTCACCCCTCCGTTCGCCGTCGAGGATCGGTACGCTGTATTCGCTGGCAGGCACTCTATGCAATTCATAATTTCCATGCAAATTGCGCCAATATGTGACGCCCGTCACTAGAAACTTGAATCCTGGGGCACCAAAAATTTTAACGTAGGCCCAACCAGACGAGCACAATCGAAACTGTTGCGATCTCCTCAGCACCACCCAAATCGCCATAGATCGCGGCACCGCAATACCTTATCTGCCGCGGGTTCCTTCCTTGGCGGCTTTGAGACTTGCCGACGCCCGGCCCATGCGTCCGTGGCGATGCTTATGATCGGGTCAGCATCCGCAAACCTTCGCAGTAACGGACATGGTCAGGCTGCCTCGTGAGTGGTAATATGCCTGTTCAGCCTATCTCTAGCCGCCCCTGAGAATATTTTCTCAGCCCGATGGCGGCCACCGACCTGAGGGCGGATACCGCAGATGAACCCATCTTCCTGGTTCGGCGCCGGTGGAGATAGTAGCCTCAAGGTATTGTGGCAGGACGGCGAACGCGTCTTCTGCCGAAGGGACAACCACATCTGTGGAGGGGAAAACCACGCCAACGGCTATCAGGCCGCTGTGCTCGCTGTGCTGCCCGCCGCGGAGCATCCGACACCTGCCACCCTCGATCGCCTCGCTCGCGAATACGGACTGAAGGACGAACTGGATGGGGCGTGGGCGGTGCGACCGCTTGAACTCGTCCGCGAGCGCGGCAGGATCATGCTGGTGCTCGAGGACACCTACAGCGAGCCACTGGACCGATTGCTCGGTGCGCCCATGGAGGTGCCGAGCTTTCTGCGCATCGCGATAGCGGTTGCTGCGACCCTCACGCAGGTCCACCGGCGCGGCCTCGTCCACAAGGATATCAAGCCGACCAATATCCTGATTAACCGCATGACCGGAGAGATCAAGCTCACCGGCTTCGGCATCGCATCGCGTCTGCCGCGCGAGCGGCAGGTGCCCGCACCACCCGAGTCGATCGCGGGCACGCTCGCCTATATGGCGCCCGAACAGACCGGACGTATGAATCGCTCGATCGACGCCCGCAGCGACCTCTACGCCCTCGGCGTTACGCTCTATCAGATGCTCACGGGCTCACTGCCGTTTACCGCGGCAGAACCCATGGAGTGGGTCCACTGCCATATCGCCAGAAAGCCGGTGCCACCAAGCGATCGACTGGAGACGGTCCCGGCCGCGGTCTCCGCCATCATCCTGAAGCTGCTCGCCAAGAACGCCGAGGATCGCTACCAGACCGCGGCCGGCCTGGGGCGCGACCTCCGGCGTTGTCTCGATGCATGGGAGGCTCAGCATCGGATCGACGCCTTCATATTGGGCCAGCAGGACACGTCCGACCGCCTTTTGATTCCGGAGAAACTGTATGGGCGAGAGCGCGAGATCGAGACCTTGCTCGCCGCCTTCGACCGTGTCGCCACCGGCGGCCGGCCCGAACTGGTGCTGGTCTCCGGCTATTCCGGCATCGGCAAGTCCGCCGTCGTCAACGAACTGCACAAGGCATTGGTGCCGCGGCACGGTCTTTTCGCCTCCGGCAAGTTCGATCAGTACAAGCGCGACATCCCCTATGCAACGCCGGCACAGGCGTTTCAGAGCCTGATCCGCGCGCTCCTGGGCAAGAGTGACGCCGAGTTGGCCGGCTGGCGCGATGCGCTGCACGAGGCGCTGGGCCCGAACGGGCGGCTCATGATCGATATTGTCCCCGAATTGAAGCTCCTCATCGGAGAGCAGCCGCCCGTCGTGGAGCTTCCGGCGCAGCAGGCACAAAGCCGTCTTCAGCTGGTGTTCCGGCGGTTTCTCGGCGTCTTCGCGCGGCCCGAACATCCGCTGACGCTCTTTCTCGACGATTTGCAATGGCTCGACGCAGCGACACTCGACGTGCTCGCCGACCTTTTGACCCAGACGGACGTGCAGCGGTTGCTGGTGATCGGCGCCTATCGGGACAACGAAGTCGATTCCGCCCATCCGCTGAGGCGAAAGCTCGATGCCATCAGTAAGGAGGGAGCGTTGGTGCAGGAGATCAGCCTTGCGCCGCTCGCCCGAGAAGACCTGGGACAGCTGATTGCGGATACACTGAGCCACGCGCCTGTCCGTGCTGCCCCGCTGGCGGGACTGGTGCACGAGAAGACAGGTGGCAATCCGTTTTTCGCCATTCAGTTCATTTCTGCGCTTGCCGAAGAAGGGCTGCTCCGCTTCGATCATGACTCGGCGCGCTGGCGCTGGGAGTTGGATCGCCTTCACGCCAAGGGCTACACCGACAACGTGGTGGAGCTCATGGTCGGGAGATTGGCCCGCCTGCCCGTCGAGACCCAGACTGCATTGCAGCAACTCGCCTGCCTCGGCAACGCCGCCGAAATCGCGATGCTTTCGATCGTTCTCGGAAAATCCAACGATGAGGTTGCTTCGGACCTTTGGGACGCCGTTCGTCTGGAGCTGGTCGAACAGCTGGAGGGCTCCTACAGGTTCACCCACGACCGCGTCCAGGAGGCCGCCTATTCATTGATACCGGACCATTTGCGCGCCGAGGCGCACTTGCTGATCGGACGGCTGCTCGCATTGCACACCCCTGCGGAAAAACGCGAAGAGGCCATTTTCGAAATCGTCAACCAGCTCAACCGCGGTGCCGCCTTGATCACGTCACGCAATGAGCGTGAGCAGCTGGCCGAGCTCAATCTGCGCGCGGGCCAGCGCGCCAAGGCCACCACCGCCTACGTCTCGGCACTCACCTATCTGACTGCAGGCGAGGCGCTGCTGCCGGAGAACTCGTGGGAGCGCCGGCACGAACTCACCTTTGCGCTGGCGCTGCACCGGAGCGAATGCGAGTTTCTCACCGGCGCACTGGCGGAGGCGGAGCAGCGCCTGGAGGAGCTTTCAAGGCGCGCCACCAACACGGTGGAACGAGCTACGGTCACGTGCCTGCGCGCAGATCTGTACACGACCCTCGATCAGGGTAGCCGCGCCATTGCCGTCGCTCTCGACTACCTTCGGCATCTGGGCATCGACTGGTCGCCGCACCCCACGAAAGAGGAAGCGCGACGCGAATACGAGCGGATCTGGTCTCAGCTCGGGAGCCGCGAGATCGAGTCCCTGATCGAGCTGCCTTTGATGAGCGACCCGGCATCCCTCGCGACGCTGGACGTTCTTGCCAAGATCGGGGTACCTGCATTCTATACGGATGCGAACTTGCTTGCCCTGATCACCTGCCGGGCGGTCAATCTCAGCCTCGAGCGTGGCAACTGCGACGCTTCGTGCAGCGCCTATGTATGGCTATCCATGATCGCCGGCCCGATCTTCGGCGACTATCGGATCGTCGTATACCGTTTCGGTCAGTTCGGCTATGATCTGGTCGAAGGACGCGGACTGACACGGTTCCAGGCCAGAACCTATATGGACTTTGGCGACAGCGTTCTGCCGTGGACCAGACATGTCCGGGCCGGCCGTGATCTGGTGCACCGCGCGTTCGAGGCGGCGATCAAGGTCGGCGATCTCACTTGTGCCGCGCACTGCGGCAACCAATTGAACACCAACCTTCTGCTCGCGGGCGATCCGCTCGATGAAGTGCAAGTCGAAGCCGAGCGTGGCCTCGCGTTTGCCCAGAAGATGCGGTTCGGCATTTGCGTTGACTTCATCGCCACCCAGCTCGGACTTATCCGGACGCTGCGCGGCTTGACGCCGAAATTCGGTTCGCTCGACGATGAGCAGTTCGATGAACGTCGAATCGAACGCCGCTTCTCGGAAAATCCGGATTTGGCGTTTGGCGAGTGCTGGTATTGGATCCGCAAGTTGCAGGCACGCTTCCTTGCCGGCGACTATTCGTCGGCCATCGAGGCCTCGTCGGGAGCGCAACGGCTGTTGTGGGCCTCGGTTTCAATGCTCGAAACCGCAGAATATCACTTTTACGGCGCGCTGTCTCAAGCAGCCGCTTGCGATTCCGCGGCAGCCAGCGAGCCGCGGCAGCCATACCTCGACGCTGTCGCTGCGCACCACAAGCAACTTCAGCTCTGGGCGGCGAATTGCCCGGAGAATTTCGAGAACCGCGCCGCGCTAGTCGGTGCCGAGCTGGCTCGGCTCGAGGGGCGAGACGTCGACGCGATGCACCTCTACGAGCAGGCCATTCGCTCGGCTCGCGGCAACGGCTTCATTCACAATGAGGCGCTCGCCAATGAAATGGCTTCCCGCTTCTATGCGGCGCGTGGTTTCGAGAAGATTGCCCGGGTGTATTTGCAGGACGCCCGCTACGGCTATTTGCGCTGGGGGGCCGATGGCAAGGTGCGGCAACTCGACGAGATTTATCCACACCTCAGGGAGGAAGAGCCAGCATCTTCACCGACGAGCACAATCGGGGCGCCGGTCGAACACCTCGACCTCGCGACCGTGATCAAGGTGTCGCAGGCCGCCTCAAGCGAGATCGTCCTCGACAAACTCACCGAGAGGCTCATGAGAATCGCGGTGGAGCATGCCGGCGCTGAGCGAGGCATGCTCATCCTGTTTCCGGGCAACGAGCCGCGAATCGCGGCGGAAGCGGCGTCCGGTCGCGGCCAGGTCGAAGTCACGCTGCGCGAGGCGGTCCCTACAACGGCCGAGCTTCCCGAATCCCTGCTCAATTACGTGATCCGGACGCGGGAGAGCGTCATCATTGATGACGCCTTGATGCAGAATGCCTTCTCGGCAGATGACTACATCAGCCGGAAGCACGCCCGGTCGGTCCTTTGCCTGCCAATGGTAAAGCAATCCAAGCTGATCGGCGTGCTTTATCTCGAGAACAATTTGGCATCGCGCGTGTTCACTCCCGCCCGGATCTCGGTGCTGGAATTGCTGGCGTCGCAAGCGGCGATCTCGCTGGAAAATGCCCGTCTGTACAACGATCTCGGGGAACGGGAGGCCAGGATCCGCCGTCTGGTCGACTCGAACATCGTCGGCATCATGATCTGGGATTTCCAGGGCCGGATCATCGAAGCCAACCAAGCCCTTCTCGACATGTTGGGCTACAGCCGCGAAGAGCTCATATCGGATCGAATAGGGTGGGCGGAGTTGACGCCCACCGAGTGGGCGCCCGCCGACCAGAATGCGTTGGCCGAGGTCAGCGCGACCGGAAGCTCCGGGTCTTACGAGAAAGAATATTTCCGCAAAGACGGCAGCCGCGTGCCGATTCTGATTGCCGGCGCGCTTTTCGAGTGGAAACGAGACGAAGGAGTTGCCTTTGTCATCGATATGACTGACCGCAAGCGGACGGAAGAGAGGCTGCGCGCCAGCGAACAGCGCCTTCTCGATGCCCAGATGGAACTCGCACACGTAACGCGCGTGACGACGCTGGGAGAAATGACAGCTTCCATCGCCCATGAAGTGAACCAGCCGCTCGCCGCCGTCGCCGCCAACGCCGAGGCCTGTCTGCGCTGGCTCGATCGCGCAACTCCCGACCTGAACGCAGCGCGCCGCTCGGTGGAATGGATCATAAACGACAACAATCGGGCGAGTGAGGTAATCCGGCGTGTCCGGGCGCTCGCGAAAAAGGCTAAAATTGAGCGGCTGCCCCTCGACATCAATGACGTTGTCAAGGAGGTCAACGCGCTGGTGCACAATGAGCTAGTCGACCACCAGGTGTCGTTACGAACCGAGTTCGCATACGCTCTACCCATGGTTCTGGGCGATCGGGTCCAATTGCAGCAGGTGATTATTAACCTGGTGATGAATGGTATCGAAGCCATGCAGTCGGTCACCGATCGGCCGCGTGAACTGGTAATTCGATCCCTCCAGGACGAGGCCCACCAAGTGCTGGTAAGCGTGACGGATTGCGGCGCCGGCATTTCCGCCGAGAATGCGGGCCGGCTGTTTAACGCGTTCTTCACCACCAAATCCGGCGGCATGGGTATGGGACTCTCGATTTGCCGTTCGATCATGGAAGCCCACGGTGGTCGGCTCTGGGCCACCGCCAACCTACCCCATGGTGCCACGTTTCACTTAACCCTGCCGCTAAATGCAGAGACAGCGTCGTGAGTCGCGGCGCGCGACGCGGACCGCGCTAGTGAAACACCGTTTCGGTCAGAGGGTGCGAAGAAATGCGACCAGATCGCGCTTCTCCTCGCCAGACAGTTTCGTGCCGAGCACCAGATTGAAGAACTCGACGGTGTCATCGAGTGTCAGCAGGCGCCCGTCGTGCAAATAGGGCGGCGAGTCCTTGATGCCGCGCAGCGGGAAGGTCTTGACGGCTCCGTCACCGACTTCACTCATGCCGTTGATCATCTCCGGCTTGAAGAAACGCTCGGTCTTGAGATCGTGCATCAGGTTGTCGGTGTAATAAGGCGCGGCATGGCATGACTCGCACCGGCCCTTGCCGAAGAAGATCTCCTGGCCGCGCATCTCGGCGGGCGTAGCCTTGCTAGGATCGAGCTTGCCGAACACGTCAAGCTTCGGTGCCGGTGGGAAGCCTAGTTCCTCCTGGAACTCCGCCATCAGGTCGACCTGGCTGATTCGATCGAGGGGATTGAGGCCCTTCTTGGCGGCGATCACGTGGTCACCATCGAAATAGGCTCCGGCCTGCTCGAACTGGGTGAAGTCCTCGATGGTCTTGAGCGCGCGTTGCGAACCAAACAGCCGCTGGATTTGCACGCCGCGCAGCGTCGGAGTGACGATGCGATGGCGGGATTCCTCCGGACGGGCATCGGGAGCCAGGTGCGTGGCCTTGTTGGTATGGCCGTTCGAGTGGCAGTCGAAGCACGCTGAGCCGCGGCTCGGCAACTCGGAACGGCGGTCCTCCGTGAGGTTGAACTGCTGCTGCGGGAACGCAGTGACGAGCAGGCGCAAACCTTCCAGCTGCTTGGGAGGGATAATGCCGTTAAACAACTCGTAATAGTTCTCGATGGTGACGAGCTTGCCTTGCGTGACGTCGCCGAGGTCGGTCCGCTGATTGAGATACATCGGCGGCGGGAATTCAGGCAGGAAATGATCCGGGATATCGTAGTCGACGTCGAAGCGCGTGAGATCACGTCCCTCCTGCCGTTTGATCTCGTCGATCACGAAGTGCGGAAACACGAAGCCACCCGCCGAATGCTTCGGATGGGGCAACGGATAGAATCCTCTGGGAAAAACGTTCTGCTCGTGAATCTGCTCCGGGCTCATATTCGCGAGAGCCTCCCAGGTCTTTCCTGCCGGGAGCTTGACGCGAACTCCTTCCTGTACCGGCTTGTTGCGGTCCATCGTGACCCCTGCGGCCGGTCGATTGCTCAAGTCGTATCGCTCGTTGAGAAGCGCCATGTGCTCGCGCGTCACCTCCGGCTTCTCTGCGGACAGCCTTGCGAAGATCGCCGAGAACGGCTCGGTGATGTCGACCGGCATGTAGCTCGTCTTGCCGCGGGGCGCTTGCTGCGCGTAGGCGACGCCGAACGCAAGGATGACGGCGGCAGATGCCACTCCGGTCAGAAGTTTTCGGGTTTTCCTTAGAACCATGGCGCTCTCCTTGAGTTCTCCCGTCGACCCAACTCGCACCCAAGCGATGCATGGGCGTGCAGTTCTTCTCACACCGCCGATAGGCGCCGTGCAGGCATCAAATCCCCCACGTACCGGCCTTCGCCGCCGTATAGCGCTGCGCAATCTTCGCCCAGTTGACGGTGTTCCCACACGCTTTGAGATAATCGGCGCGGCGGTTCTGTTAGTTCAAATAATATTGGCGACATGGGCTGCGTGATGCTTGTCATGGTCGATTTCTGGTTTTGCTATCGATATGCGGCTCGAATGCGCTGGACGGATAGGCAAGGCGGGGGAGTGAAAAACGGCTCTGTCGGAGCGGGCAGCGCAGTCTGGGCAAGGACTTTGGAAGGCGCCGCTGCGGCTGCCGCAATTCCGGTCGCTGCGATAACGAGATGGCGGCGAGACATCGACGACATAGAATTTCCCCGGATGGTTTCGGTGGCAAATTGTGATAGTCGGTTCTGAAGAAGTTCTCCTGATCCGCTCCCGTCATCACCGAATCTTACGGCCGCAGCGCGATTCCGTTGCCGATCAAAGG
>NZ_JBEKCZ010000189.1:0-10343 GCF_050014615.1 Bradyrhizobium sp.
AACGCTAGGATCGGTTCGCTTTTTTTGTTGGAGTTAGACATCGCGCGGAATTATACCTGACGAGCCGACTTGCGGCTTGGAAAAACACGCAGCGCAGTTCGTTCAGTAACGGCCGGGGGTCGCTCAACCTTGGATCGCGGCGGCCAGCCTAGAACATATCAAGAACATAGTCGAGTCGGGACGGCGCAAGAATGGTAACTTCGTTCGGCATCAGCAGGGATTCTAAAGCCGGATAAAACGGGTGGATTGGCGGCAAATCTGACGGCGCGAAGTCCGACAAAGTGACCCACGCCGGAATGCGCTCAATTTCGTTGGCTGCATCGCGGAAGATTGCCGCGCCATCGCTCTGAACTATCTGGCCGTTTTAAACGTTCAAGTGTCGACTGCGTCTCGCGGTGGCTAAATGTCGAAGACGGCAATACCTTACGCGCCGACGAAACAACGCAGCCAACAGAAAGCGAAGCCCCGATGAGCGAGCGACTTGAGACGCTGAAAAAGGCGCGTGAGCGAATGACTGACGACCGCGACGCTTTTGCCAAAACCCTCGCAGCCCCCTTTGATCGCGACAAGGCCGAGCGGGCGCGGATCAAGTTCATCGAGACCCAGGAGTTGATCGACGCCATCGACCGCGCCATTGCCGGCGAGCAAAACCGGTCTGCCGAGGCTTAAGAGTCCTTCTCGGCTTCGCGAAGTCCGAAAGCGCCAGGGATCATTCGTCTGGCGCCAGCCGTGCGCTTCCCCAGCCGTGTTCCCGTTTGGAAGTTCAGGCTCCCGCGAGCCTGCCGCATGGCCGTTGGACAATTGAAAAAGGCTTCGGGAACCAGACCCGGCCGGATGTCGTTAGGACGTCAAAGGAAGTTACAGGAGGACGTCATGCGGATATTGGCAGTCGGTTGCGTCGTTCTCTCGGCGCTGTTCGCGACGGCGGCGCATAGCCGCGGCTCCGGCATGGGAGCGCATCATTCGGGTGCCACAACCGGCGGTGCTTTCGGCACGCAGCCGACCGCGCCCGGCACCAATTCCGCCGGGACGGCGCTTTCGTCCGGCGGCGCCAGCTTTATCGGAGGACCCGCGCTCGGCACCGGCGATCCGGTCACCGACCGGGAAGACCGCAAGGCCGCGCGCATGGTCTCGTCGATCTGCAAGGGCTGTTGAAACAAAGGCTGTTGAAGTAAGCGGGCTGGATTCCTCCTCAATCCAGCTGGATCAGGTGTGGCAGCACGCCACCGTCCCGGCCGCAGGCTGGTACTGGTCGCGCAGCCGCAGCCAGTCCATCGGATAAGGCAGTCCATCTTCATGGCGGCCGAGCGGCGTCAAATCGAGATAGTGATAGGCGGCATTCATCATGTCGAGGCCGCGCGCGAAGCACGAATAGGTATGGAAGATGTCTCCAACCTCGTCGCGATAAAACACGCTGATGCCGGGCGCCTCCTCGACGCCGAAGCCTGATGTCCCGAAATTATAGACCTTGGCGCCGGACTTGATTTCTTCCGGCCTGAAGGAGACCGCGTAATCGTAGTTGAAATCGCCGCCGGACGAGGAAAGCCAGTCGAAGGTCCAGCCCATCCGCGCCTTGAAGGCGTCGAGCTTTGGCAGCGGCGCGCGCGAGATCGCGACCAGCGTGGTGTCGCGCGCGGCGAGATGCGGGATCATGCGCTCGAATCCGTCAGCCCAGAACGAGCAGCTTTTGCAGCCTTCGTTCCAGTCGGGCGCGAACATGAAATGCTGCACCACGAGCTGGCTGCGCCCCTTGAACAGATCGGCCAGCGTCTGCGTTCCGCCCGGCCCCTCGAAACCATAGCTCTTGTCGACCTTGACCCAGGGCAGCGCGCGGCGCTCCTCGCTCAGCCGGTCGCGGGCCCTTGTATATTCCTTTTCATGCGCCAGATGGGCTTTGCGGGCTTCGATCCATTGTTCGCGGGAGACGATCTTGTGCGGCTGCATCGCGCGCTCCTGTGCTTATGGCGTTTCAGGCGATAAATATCTGGAGCTTGTCGAGCGTGCCGATCCACCCGCTCTCGTGGCCATCGCGCGCGGCCTCGTCGAACAATTGTTCGTGGTGCAACGTCAGCAGGGTGCCGTCGCCGTCAGGCTGCAGCGACACCGTGACCAGCGATTCGCGCTCCGGCGTCGAATGCCAGGCCCAGCTGAAAACAAGTTTCCGGTTCGGCACCACATCGCGGTAGACGCCGCCGACCTGGTGATGCAGGCCATCTGCCATATCGAAGGCGATGCGATAATGCCCGCCGCCGCGCAGGTCGATCTCGGCCCGCACCGAGCCGGCGATGACCTGTGAGGGTCCAAACCAGCGCGCTATTTTTTCCGGATCGGTCCAGGCAGCGTAGACCTTCTCGGGCCGCGCGTTGAGGCGACGCGTGAGGGTGAGGCTCGGTTGGGTGGCGATCCCGGCGTTGCTGGCGGCGCTTGATTTGGTGGCCATTGATCTTCCTCCACAAAAGCGGCAAGGCGGTCGAGATTCTCCGACCAGAAGCGCTGGTAACGGCTCAGCCAGTCCATCGCCTGCTCCATCGGCCGGGCGGTCAACCGGCACGCCACGATGCGGCCGGTCTTGCTGCGCGTGACCAGGCCTGCGTCCGACAGCACGTCGAGATGTTTCATGACCGCGGGCAGCGACATCGCAAATGGCTGCGCCAGTTCGCTCACCGAAATGCCGTCCTGCTTGCCGAGCCGCGCCAGCAGCGCCCGCCGGGTCGGGTCGGCGAGTGCCGCAAAGGTGCGGTCCAGGGCTAGATCGCTATACTTAACCATATGGTTTAGTATAGGGGCGTCCGGGCCGGCGTCAAGTTATTTCGCCAGCAGAGCCTGCGCGGTGACCATTCGCGCAAAGCGGCAATCGCCTTGCGTTCAGGACGATGTCCCGTGAGAGATTGCTTATTCCACCTTGATATCGGCGAACTTGACTACCTTTTCCCATTTTTCGGTCTCGGCCGCGATCATGGCGCCAAATTCCTCCGGCGTGGTGATCAGCGGTTCGCCGCCGAGTTCGATCAAGCGCTTTCGGACCTCCGGTTCGGCCAGCACCGCGTTGATCTCCCGGTTCAGCCTGGCGATGATCTCCGGCGGGGTTTTCCTCGGCGCCCCCATGCCGAACAACGCGCTGGCCTCGTAGCCGGGAACAGTCTCGGCGACCGTCGGTACATCAGGCAGTTCCGGCGAACGCGCTGCCGTCGTCACCGCCAGCGCGCGCAAGGCGCCGCCGCGGATATGCCCGATAATGGAGGGCATGTTGTCGAACATCACCTGGACCCGGTTGCCGAGCAAGTCGGTGGTCGCCGGCGCCGCGCCCCGATAGGGCACATGCAGCATCTTGGCGCCCGACATCGCCATGAACAATTCGCCGGACAGATGCACCGACGTGCCATTGCCTGATGACGCCATGTTCACCTTGCCGGGATTGGCCTTCACATAGGCGATGAATTCGGCGACGTTCTTCGCCGGCACATCCGGGCCGACCGTCATCACATTCGGCACGCGATTGAAGGAGGCGACCGGTGCGATGTCGCGGATGAAATTGAAATTGAGATTGACGTAGAGCGATGCGTTGATGAAGTTGGCCGGATTGACCAAGAGTACCGTGTAACCATCGGGGTCGGCCTTGACCACGGTCTCGGTGCCGATGTTGTTGCCGGCACCGGGCTTGTTCTCGATCACAAATTGCTGGCCGAGCCGTTCCGACAGCCGCTGCCCGATCAGCCGGGCCACAATGTCGGTCGAGCCGCCGGCCGGGTATCCGACAATAAAGCGGACCGGCCGGGTCGGATAGTCCAGCGCGAAGGCTTCGCCGATGAAGGCTTCTCCGATGAGGGCTTGGCCGATCGGACAGGCGAGGGCCGAGACGCCAAGTGCTATCAGACCTATCGCGGCGCGGCGTGATGCCATTTAAGTTTCTCCCTGCATCCTTGAACCGCTTGGCACGGTTCGATGTTGTTGAATTGACGACGGTGCGCGTTGTAACAAACAAACCAGGATGCGGCCAGCGCGGCCCACGCGCATGGGGCCTGCGACGAAAGGATAGCCTATGTCGGTCAAAGTCAACGCGCTCGATCACATCGTGATCAATGTCGCCGACGTGGCAAGTTCCGCCGAATGGTACCGCAGGATTCTCGGCATGGAGATCCGGATATTCGACCCGGGCCAGGGCAAGTCCACCAGGACGTCGCTGGTTTTCGGCGATCAGAAAATCAACGTGCGGCCGCGCGACGCCGACAAGGTCGAGTGGTTCACCGCGGACCATGAAACCGCCGGCAGTGACGATCTGTGCTTTCTGACCTCAAGCACGCCGGAACAGGTGGTCGCGCATCTCACGGCGTGCGGGGTCGCGATCGAGGCGGGCCCGGTGGCAAAACAAGGCGCCCGCGGCGTGCTGCGGTCGGTCTACTGCCGCGATCCCGACGGCAGCCTGATCGAGATATCGTCGTATGAAAGCGGTGCGGCTTAGGGCGCCGGCCACGGGTATCGTCATTGCGAACGCAAGCGAAGCAATCCATTTGGAAGCTAGAGTGGATTGCTTCGTCGTTTCACTCCTCGCAAGGATGGCGAGGTCTCAGCCGGCCGATCAATAAGACCCCATGGTCACCGGGCGGAACGCCTGCAGCAAATGCTGGTCGAGCTTGCCGTCCATCTGTTCCATGATGCTGAAGGCCTTGGCGTGTGTATAAGGCAGCCGGTAGGCCCGCTTCTCCACCAGCGCGGCGTAGATATCCACGATCGTGGTCAGGCGAACGATGTCGCTGATCTGATCGCCGCGCAGGCCGTCGGGATATCCGGTGCCGTCGAGGAATTCGTGATGGTGCAGCACCACATCGAGCATTTCCGGCGGAAAGCTGCCCTGGGCCGCGAGCGCGTCATAGCCGAGACGCGGATGTTTGCGGATTTCGATCGTCTCCTCTTCCGATAACACGTCCTGCTTGTCCAGAATCGCGACCGGGACGAATGCCTTGCCGACATCGTGCAGCAGGGCGGCGCGCGCCAGGCGACGCTGGTCGTCCTCGCGCATGCCGAGATGCTGCGCGAACGCAACGGCGAAGCCGGTGACAAACAGACAATGGCGATAGCTGTCGGTGTGGTGGCAGCCGACGGTCGTCAGCCATTCGCGCAGGGATGAGTGCTTGATGGCTTTCAGAATCTTGTTTTCAGCCGCCACGATGTCGCTGAATGTCAGCGGAACGCCCGCCGGAAGCTTCTGGAATATCTTGACCATCACTTCGTGCGCGGCGGCAACGCCCCGGTTCAGGGCTTTGCCGCGATCGGTGGTATCGAATCCGTGGGTGTCCGGAAAGGCCGAGCGGATGCGTTGCAGGATGCCTTGGGCATCGAACGGCCGCGATATCGTATCCGTTGCGCCCAATGCCCAGGCCTGCATCGAGCCGTGGTGGAGCGCGTCGGCGAGAACAAACAGCCGCGGCATCGCGCGGTAGGCTTCGGTCCGCAGCTTGTCCCGAACCCGCTGCACGCTTTGCGCGGAACGCAGATTGATATCGACCACGATCCCGGAAATATGACTGGCCGGGGTGTCGGGAATATCCGACGTCGAGATCGTATCCACCTCACCGACGGATTGCAGAATATTCGCCAATTCGGTGCTTCGATCGCTGCGATCGGACGCCAGCAGCAGCCGGCGTTTGGCGGAAGACGAATTGGCTGACATGGATCCTCGCTGGCGGGTAGAGGTGGCCGACAGCAGAGGTTAGCCCGACAAGCCATTCCCGGGGATTAACAGAACGGATGAATGCCTACCTATCGTGGACAGTAAAATTTGAATGAATGCCCGGCTGCCGCCGGCCCTGCGCGTATCCGGACCACGGATTTTCAAGCGGTCGTGCGATCCGCGGCGGTTCCGAAGCCCTGAACAGGCGACAATTGGAACCCGTCGAACAAACAACAGGACACAAAAAATCCGCCGGAGGGAACCTCCGGCGGATCGTTGTTGAAATCAGCGTGGCTGATTTATGCCTTCGACATCGCCGCCTTCACCGCCTCTGCCGTGATCGGCAGCGAGCGGACGCGGGCGCCAGACGCATTGAAGATCGCGTTGGCGAGCGCAGGTGCGATCACGGTCACCGCCGGTTCGCCGACGCCGGTGGCCTTTTCGCCATTGGCGATGACGCTGATGGCGACCTCCGGCATCTGAGACATCCGCAGCGGCGTGTAGGTATCGAAATTGGTCTGCTCGATACCGCCATCCTTCAGCGTTGCCTTCTCATACATGGCAAGTGAAAGGCCCCACAACGCCGCACCTTCGACCTGGGCGCGGATATTGTCGGGATGGACCTGGGTGCCGACGTCGGTGGCCACGGTCAGTTTCTTGACCTTGACCTCGCCCGAGGGCGCGACCGCGACATGCGCGACGCAAGCGGTCCAGCTTGCCGTCGCCCGCTCCTGCGACGAGACGCAGGCAACGCCCATGCCTTCGCCCTTGGGCAACTGCTTGGTGCCGTAACCGGCCATGCCCATCGCTGCGAGCAGGGTGTTGCGCAGACGTTGCGCCCCACCGGCATTGGCGCCCTTGCCGTCGAGCATGTCGATCCGGTATTGCGCCGGATCCTTGCCGGCCGCATGGGCGAGTTCATCGACCATGCTTTCGACCGCCCAGAAGGTCCAGCCCGGCGCCACCGACCGCAACTGTCCCGACGGGGTGGCGTTGTGCGCCATCTCGTTGAGAATGGCGCGGACGTTGTGGTTGGGCACGGAATAGAAGAAGTCCGCACCATTCACCGTAAACCCGTCGAGGGCGCCCTTCTTGTCGACCGCAGGGGTGAGGAAATCCGGAATTCCCCAACGCTTGGTCGGCCACGCGCTGACCACGTCGTGGTTCAACGCGATCAGCTTGCCGTCGCCGTCGAGACCGGCCTTGACCTTCTGGAACGTCAACGGACGTGAGAAGTCCATGGTCATGTCGTTTTCGCGCGAATAGATGACCTTGACCGGCTTGCCGACGGCCTTCGCCGCCTGCACCGCCGGGACCATCATGTCGGCGTCGAGACGCCGGCCGAAGCCGCCGCCCAGCCACATTTGATGCATCACGACAAATTTGGGATCGACCCCGGCCGCGCCCGCCGCGATCGCGCCGGAGCGCGTCGCAAACTGGTTGCCGGAATAGAGATGCCAGATATCGCCCTGCTGCTGCGCCGTGGCGTTCATCGGTTCCATCGGCGCATGGATGTTGATGTTGGTGGTATATTCCGCCTCGATCACCTTGGCCGCGGTACCGAACGCCGCCGCCGTGTCGCCGTCCTTGACGAAGAACAGGCCGGAGTCGTCCAGCTTCTGCAACCGCTTGGCTTCGGTGAGCAGGGATTCGCTCGACAGCTTGGCGTTCGGACCACCGTCATAGGTGATCTTGAGCGCGTCCGCGGCCTTGCGGGCGTTGGCGTAGGTGTTGGCCACCGCCACCACCCAGCCGGTGGTGGTTGCGGTCTTGTCGTCGAGGGTAACGGCCTTGATGAAGCCCGGTACTTTCCTGGCTTCGCTGTCATCGACCGATTTGACCGTGGCGCCGTAGCGTACCGGCGGCGTGACGACCTTGCCATACACCATGCCCGGCAGCATGACGTCGATGCCGTATTTGGCGGTCCCGTTGGTCTTCGAGGGAATGTCAAGCTGCGGAACCGAAACACCGATCATGGTGTACTGGTCCGGCGTCTTGAGCTTGATCGCCTTGAGCTCGTCGGGCGTAAAGGTCTTGGTGGCCTTGCCGCTCTTGACGATGTCCGCGAACGTCATCGATTTCTTCGACTTCGGATGCGAGATCACGGAATCACGCACCACCAACTCGCCGGCGGGCACGCCCATCGCGGCGGCGGCGGCTTCCGTTAATGCCATTCGCCCCGCGGCACCCGCGCGGCTCATCGCATCGTAGTTCATCATCGTGCTCCAGCTGCCGCCGGTAATCTGCGCGCCGAGCACGGGATCGTTGAACTTCGGATCGTTGGATGCGAGCTGAACCCGCATGTCCTTCCAGTTCGAGCCGAGTTCCTCGGAGATGATCTGGGCCATGGTCGAGGCGATGTGCTGGCCCATGTCGGCCTTGCCGCATGTCACGGTGACGATCCCGTCCGGCGCGATCGAATACCAGACGCTGGGATCGAAATTGCCGGCTGCAGCAAACGCCTGATCGGCGCCGAGCAGGCCGGGAACGGCGGAGTAGCCGAGCGCGAGACCCGCGGCGGCTGTGCCGACGAGGAACGAGCGGCGGCTGAGGTCGGCGGCTTCGCCAACGGTCTTGTCCTGGGTGATGTTCTCTTGGGTGATCTTCACGTGCGTATTCATGTCGGCCTCCGGTCGCCAGCGTTGGACGCGGTGCGCATATCGGCGGCGGCGCGCATGATTGCTTTTTGAATGCGCGAATAGGTCATGCAGCGGCAGAGATTGCCGTCCATGTGCGCCACGACTTCGTCCTTGGTCGGGTTGGAATTCTTGGCGAGCAGCGATGCTGCCTGCATGATCTGTCCGGATTGGCAGTAGCCGCATTGCGGCACCTGCTCGGCGACCCATGCCTTCTGCAATGGATGATCGCCCTTGGCGCTGAGACCCTCAATGGTGGTGATTTTCTTGCCGACGGCATCGCTGACCGAGGTTTGGCAGGATCGTACGGCTTCACCGTTGACGTGAACGGTACAGGCACCGCACAGGCCAGCGCCGCAGCCGAATTTGGTGCCGGTCATCTGTAGTTGTTCACGGATAACCCAAAGCAGCGGCGTATCGTTCGCCGCCTCGACGGACATATTCCGCCCGTTGATGTTGAGATTAGGCATTGTCTCTCTTCCCTAGCCGGTGCATGACGCCGCTTACGGCGGCAACTCACTTTTTGGTATTGGATGGCACCCACCGGTCCGATGCCAGTCGGGTGCAGAATGATCGCGATCGGTTCCGGAGGCAATCCAATTTGGAATCGCTCGAACAAAAAATAACATGCCAAAGGGGTGTTGTGCGTTGCGGTAATAGCGCTGACATAATAGCCGCTGGGGGTAGGCGGTTCCCACCGGCGATGGGATCGCGATAGAATAGGACGCAAGTTCAAAGCAGAAGGTTGCATCATGAAAATATCAGCTGCGTCAGTGTCTCTGGCGATCGCCCTGTTCGCCGCGGTGCCGGCTCCCGCAAATGCCGGGGCACCTGCACCGATCGGCGGTCCGTATACGCCATCCCTGATGACGGACTGGCCGACCAATACGCCGCTGGCCTTCGGAATGGACGCCGGGGAGGCCGCGCGCGCCTTGGGAACGCCGCTGCGCTACATCAGTGGCCGCCGCGGCAATGAAATCTATCTGGCGATTCGCGACACCAGCGGGGTTATTTTGTTCTCGCGCAGAGACCCGCTCTATTTGCAATTCCGCCGGGGCAGACTGACCGGCTGGAAGGGTGACAGCAGCTACATTACGCCGTTCTGGCTATGGTAGGCCGCGTGCGCTGCAATTTTCCAGCCTTACCGCAACAACTTCGTGCAACTGAAAACGAACGGATGACCCGTGGGACATGATATCAAGCTGACGGCTTCGGACCATTTTCAACTGGGCGGCTACCGGGCCGATCCCGCCACCACGCCCAAGGCGGCGATGGTGGTGATCCAGGAAATCTTTGGCGTCAATCACCACATCCGGGCGGTCTGCGACCGCCTCGCGGAAGAGGGCTATGTCGCGATCGCGCCTGCGATCTTCGATCGCGTCGAGCGTAATTTCCAGTCCGGCTATTCGCCGGATGAAATCGCGGTGGCACGCAAATTCGTCGCCAATCCCGATTGGGCGGCGATGCTGCGCGACACCCAGGCCGCCATCGATGCCGTGAAGGATGTCGGCCCGGTCGGCATTATCGGCTTTTGCCTAGGCGGCAGCATCGCCTATGCCGCCGCTACCAAGCTGTCGGGCTTGTCGGTCGCGATCGGCTATTACGGCGGCGCTGTCGTTCGCTTCGCCGACGACAAGCCGAAAGTGCCGACGCAATTGCATTTCGGCGAAAAGGACGCCGGCATTCCGCTCAGCGATGTCGAGACCATCCGCGCCAAGCGGCCTGATGTCGAGATCCACATCTATCCGGGCGCGCAGCACGGCTTTCACTGCGACGAGCGGCCAAGCTACGACAAGACCAGCGCGGAGATCGCCTGGCCGCGCAGCATCGGCTTCCTTGCCAAGCATTTGAAGAAGTAAGATTGCGCCGTTATTTCGGGACCACGCCAGGAAGCTTGTCCCGGAATGACAACGTACTTCGGACATCGTCAGAACCAGCGTTCGCCGACGAGGACGGTATCGCCGGGGCTCAGGGAAGTACCGAGCGGCACGATGTAGCGCGACGAACCCGAACTGTCGCTGTGGGTCAGCGTCACGCGG
>NZ_JBEKCZ010000190.1:0-10306 GCF_050014615.1 Bradyrhizobium sp.
CGCTGCACACCGCGACCCAATACGCGCTGCTCACAGCACTCGCCGCGGTCGGGCGTACCTATCTGTCGTCGGGCGCCGGCTTTGTCGCGAAGGCGACGGGATGGCCGGTTTTTTTCGCGATCTGCGTCGTGGTCGCGGTGCCGAGCCTGATCCTGCTGGCATGGCTGCAACGCCGCGGGCATTTTGCCGGGCTGGAGGCGGCGAAGGCTTAGGCGCACCGCCGCGATTCATCCTCAGTCGTCATCACCCGCGAAAGCGGGTGATCCAGTACGCCGCGGCTTCTCGATTGATCACTACGGTCTCTGGAATACTGGATCGCCCGGTCAAGCCGGGCGACGACGGGAGTGGTGCGGGCACTCGTCAATGCTTCGTCACCACGCTCCATTTCGTCACCACAGCTTCGCTCATCTGCCCGGCCTCCTGCGCGCAGGACACCTCGTCGACCTTGACCGAGACTTCCTTGCCGATGAATGCCTTCAGCTGCGCCGCCTGCGCGTCATTGCTGATCACGATCTGAAATGTCTCCGGTCCAGTTTCCAGGCCGCAAAGGCCGTTCGGCGGCGGCAAACGACGGGGCTCGCTGGTGAGCTGATAGGTCGCGGCATGCTTGCCCTTTTTGCCGCCGCGGGTGTGCAGGGCGTTCAGTTCGCCCGACAGCACGTCGCCGGCATTGATCAATCTGGCTGGCTTCGGCGCAGACTCTTCCTGTTGCGCCAAAGCGGCAGGCGCGGTGGATACCGCCGCAAGAACTGTCGCCCAAGCCAACCATACGCCGAATCGTCGTCTTATCATGTCGGTGATTTCCGTGAGGGGTGGTTAGAACAAAGGTGGTTAGAATAATGTCCGCTGCCGCATGGCCGCGGACAGCGTGCCTTCATCGAGATAGTCGAGCTCGCCGCCGACCGGCACGCCGTGCGCCAGCCGCGTCACCTTGACGCCCGCTTCCTGCAGCAGGTCGGTGATGTAGTGCGCCGTGGTCTGGCCGTCGACGGTGGCATTCAGGGCCAGGATGATTTCGGTCACGCGCGGATCATGCGCGCGCGCCACCAGCGCGTCGATGGTCAGGTCCTGCGGGCCGACACCGTCGAGCGGCGACAATGTCGCGCCCAGCACATGGTAAAATCCATTGGTCGCATGCGCGCGCTCCAGCGCCCAGAGATCGGCGACATCGGCGACCACGACGATGATCGCGGGATCACGCCGCAGATCAGTGCAGACCGTGCAGGGATTCTGGGTATCGATATTGCCGCAAATCTTGCAGACCTGAATCTTGTCGATCGCGACCTGCAGCGCACTGGTGAGCGGCGTCATCAGCGCTTCGCGCTTCTTGATCAGATGCAGCGCCGCCCGCCGCGCCGAACGCGGACCGAGCCCCGGCAGCCGCGCCAGCAGCTGGATCAGGCGTTCGATTTCGGGACCGGCGACCGCAGAGGCCATTTAGGTAAGGCCCAGCCCCGGCGGCAGACCCAATCCGCCGGTCAGCGACTGCATCTTTTCCTGCATCGCGGCCTCCGCCTTGCGCCGCGCGTCATTATGCGCGGTGACCAGGAGGTCCTCGAGGATCTCGCGCTCGTCCGCCTTCATCAGCGACGGATCGATCTTGACCGCCTTGACTTCCATCTTCGCGGTCATGCGCACGCTCACGAGGCCGCCGCCGGAGATGCCCTCCACCTCGACGTGGCCGAGCTCTTCCTGCATCGCCTGCATCTTCGATTGCAGCTGGGCTGCCTGCTTCATCATGCCGAGAAAATCAGCCATGGACCGTTCCTTGTCGTTTGCTACTGATCGTCGCCGTCGGCGCTCTCGGCAGGGTCTTCAATGCTGGCATCGGATTCCGGCGGCTCGGGGGCAAGCTTGCGCACCTCGACCACCTTGGTCCCCGGAAATCGCGCCAGCACTTCCTTCACCCGCGGATCGGCTTCGGCGGCGCGCTCGCGCTGGTTCTTCTGGACTTCGTTCTGCGCCCGCAGCGTCGTTTCGCCGGCCTCGTTGGACACGATCACGGTCCAGCGCCGCCCGGTCCATTGCTCCAGCTTGCGGGAGAGATCGTTGATCAGCGTCCGCGCCGCGCTGCGCTCCAGCGCCACTTCCAGCCGGCCGTCCTCGATGCGGACCAGACGGACATCGGCTTCCAGCGCGGCCTTGGTCAACAGATCGCGTTTCTCGCCGGCGAGCGCCACCAGGGCCGGAAAACTTGCGATCCGCAGCGCCGCCGGGGCGGCCTGAACGTCCGGCGTCGGCGCAACCATCTGCGGGCGGGCGGAGGCCTCGGCACCAGCCCTTGGCGCGGAGCTCGCTCGCGCCGGGGACGATGGCATCGAAGCAACCGGCGCCGGCGCGCTGCGTGGCGCGGCGCTGGCGGTGATCAGGGGCGACGTGCTGCCGTGCTGGTCGAGCCTCCGGATCGCTTCGTCCGGCGTCGGCATGGCGGCGACATAGGCGCTCCGCACCGGCACCATTTCGGCGGCCGTGGCCGGCCGCGTCGCGGTCTGTGCCTCGGTGATGCCCTTGAGCAGCATCTGAAACATCCGCGACAGCACCCGCATCGAGATTTTTGCGGCGAAGTCGCGGGCGCGCAGGCGTTCGGTTTCGCCGAACGCGACATTCTCGGCGGTCGCCGGCACGATCTTCACCCGGGTGACGAAATTGACGAATTCGGCGAGATCCGACAGCACCACGATCGGATCGGCGCCGGTGTCATACTGCTCGCGAAATTCCTTGAACGCGCTGGCGATGTCGCCGCGCACCAGCGAATCAAACAGATCGATGACGCGCGTGCGGTCGGCCAGGCCGAGCATCTGGCGCACCGCATCGGCGCGCACGATACCGGCGGCATGCGCAATCGCCTGATCGAACAGCGACAGCGAATCGCGCACCGAGCCTTCGGCGGCGCGGGCGATGATTCCGAGCGCTTCGGGCTCGACCTCGACGTTTTCTTTTGCCGCGATCGTGGCAAGATGGCCCATCAGGACGTCGGCCTCGACCCGGCGCAAGTCGAACCGCTGGCAGCGCGACAGCACCGTGACCGGCACTTTGCGGATTTCCGTGGTGGCGAACACGAATTTGGCGTGCTCCGGCGGCTCTTCCAGCGTCTTGAGGAAGGCGTTGAAGGCCGCGGTCGAGAGCATGTGGACTTCGTCGATGATATAGACCTTGTAGCGCGCGCTGGCCGGCGCATAGCGCACGCTGTCGTTGATCTGGCGCACGTCGTCGACGCCGGTATGGGAGGCGGCGTCCATTTCCAGCACGTCCATATGCCGGCTTTCCATGATCGCCTGGCAATGCACCCCCAGCACCGGCATGTGGATGGTCGGTGCCTTCACTGATCCATCGGGCAATTCGTAATTCAGGGCGCGGGCCAGAATCCGCGCCGTGGTGGTTTTGCCGACGCCGCGCACGCCGGTCAGGATCCAGGCCTGCGGAATGCGTCCGGTCTCGAATGCATTCGAGACCGTGCGGACCACGGCGTCCTGGCCGATCAAATCGTCGAAACTGGAGGGGCGGTATTTGCGCGCCAGCACGCGGTAATGCTTGCCGGCCTCAGGCCCGCTGTCCGCTTCGGTCGGGGGCGTTACGGGAATGCCAGCATCGGTCATCGATCGATCCGCAATTGATTATCTCTCGAAGCCGGCTTGCGGAACTTAACCTGCGCGTATTCTGATCGCAAAACCGGTGCCCACTTTTGCGGAATACGCGATGCACCGAATCAAACGCCAGGGCAGATCACCACTTTTTGCGCGATTCGCTCGAAAAACAGGTAGGAGACTGACGAGCGACCCGATCCGGACCTCGTTAGGGCTGCTTCCTTCCGGACCTGACCCGGTTGGCGAGTGGCTCGTCCACCGCCAATCTCCCGGTCCCTATTTGGGGCCAAAAGGGCCGGAAAGCAAGCGGGGCGTCTGCCGTCATACCCCGCGAAAGCGGGGTATCCAGTAAACCCGGACACCAGCGATAAACAGGCCCGCCGCGGAATACCGGATCATCCGCTTTCGCGGATGATGACGCCTTGATATGAAACGGCGGGCGGTGTCCATTTAGGCACTTCAGACCGAAGCCATCGACAAAACGGTGGACGCACCTGGAACCCTTATGCCCGCTGACACTCCCGCCTGGTCGCTGCATTCCCGGCTCAAGGAAGACACCATCGACATCGGCGACCTGCCGCTATGCCGGGTGCTGGTGATCAAGGACGCGCATTTTCCATGGCTCTTGCTGGTGCCACGCCGGCCCGACATCGTGGAGATCATCGACCTCGACGAGGTCGAACAGGCGCAATTGATGACGGAGATTTCCCGCGCCGCCCGCGCGCTGAAAGAGATCACCCGATGCGACAAGCTGAATATCGCCGCACTGGGCAATCTGGTGCCGCAGCTGCACGTGCATATCATCGCGCGCCGCTCCGGCGACGTCGCCTGGCCACGCCCGGTGTGGGGGGTAATGCCGCCGCTCGCGCACGATGCGGAAGAGGTCCAGAGCTTTATCAGCGCGCTGCGCCGAAAGATCTGGCTTGGTTGAAACAATCTGGTTGAGCACATGACAGCATTCGATTCGTTTCCATTGGGGCAGCCGGCCTTCGTCACCCATATCCTCGATCGCGCCGCGCATCTGCGCAGCGACGACGCCGGGCTGATGACCCTGGAAGGCCACCGCGATGCGCGGGCCTATGTGGTGTATCGCGACTCGCTGGTGGTGAAGCAGGAGGCGGGCGGCCCCCGCGCGCTGCTGACGATCGATGAAGCGCATCAATTCGGCGCCAACCCCGGCACCATCTTCTTAGGCCTGCGCGACGGCGCGGCGGTGTTCGGCATGGGCATAGCGGCCGCGGCCGCGGAGAAATTGCTGACCCGGGACGACGTCGCCGTGACCGAACTGCGCGGCATGGCGATGCAGGGCGTGGTGCCGCCCGACCAGCTGTCGGCGATTGCGATGGCGAAATCGATGGTGTCCTGGCATCAGCGCCACGGCTACTGCGCCAATTGCGGAACCCGGACCGCGATGAAGGAAGGCGGCTGGAAGCGCGACTGCCCGAACTGCAAGGCCGAGCATTTTCCGCGTACCGATCCGGTCGTGATCATGCTGGTGACCTCGGGCGACAAATGCCTGCTGGGGCGGCAAAAGCAGTTTCCCGCCGGGATGTGGTCGTGTCTTGCGGGGTTCGTCGAAGCCGCCGAAACCATCGAGGATGCGGTCCGGCGCGAAATCTTCGAGGAATCCGGGATTCGCTGCACCGACGTGAATTACTACATGACGCAGCCATGGCCCTATCCGTCATCGCTGATGATCGGCTGCACCGCGCGCGCGACCAACGAGGATATCGTTGTCGATCACGCGGAACTGGAGGACGCACGCTGGTTCGACCGGGCCGAGGCGGCGTTGATGTTGAAACGGGAACATCCCGGCGGCCTCGCCGGACCGCACCCGTTTGCCATTGCCCATCATCTGGTCGGCCGCTGGCTGCAGACAGAGCCTGATCTCCGCGCATAGCTGGAACTTCATCATGACTCGCCACTTAACAAGGGATATCAAGTTCCGTCACAGGGCAGGACGGATATGATGGACGAAGCGATGAACTTTCAGTCTGCCGCGCCGAAAATCCCTCCGCGCATTCTCTGCATCGGCATGCCGGTACGCGACCTGACGTTCCGCATCGAGGAACTGCCGGAGCGCGGCTTCAAGGTGAATGCCAGCCATTTCGAGGAAATCTGCGGCGGCAACGCGCTCAATGGGGCGATCGGCATCGTGCGGCTCGGTGGCCGTGCCTCGATCTGCGGGCCGATGGGCGACGCGCGCGAGACCTCGAGCCGGTACATTTTCGACAAGCTGGCCCTTGAGGGCATCGACACCACGCATATCGTGCATATGCCCGATCTGGTGACGCCGATCTCCAACATCATGATCGATCCGAGCGGCGAGCGCACCATCGTGACCTTTCGCGATCCGGAATTGTGGAAAGTCAAACTGCCCGACGCCGATGAGCTGCTGGCGGACTGCAGCGCCATTCTGACCGAGAATCGCTGCGCGGAATTCTGCACGGATCTGTGCGTCGAGGCGCGCAAGCGCGGCATTCCCGTCATCGTCGATGTCGACCGCACCATGTCGCTGCGGGAGGGGCTCCTCACCGCCTCCTCGCATCTGGTGTTTTCCAGCGAGGCGCTGCAGGCGACCGCCGGGGTTGCCGACGACGCCGAGGCGCTCAAAAAGATTGCCAGGCTGACCCCGTCATTCCTGGCGGGAACGCGCGGCGCCAAAGGCACGCTCTGGCTCGACGACCAGCACAATTTGCAGCAGACCCCGGCCTTCCCGGTGCATACCGTGGATACGCTGGGCGCGGGCGACGTGTTCCATGGCGCCTTCGCCCTCGCCATCACCGAAAATCAGGAGCTGCGGGAAGCGCTGCGGTTCGCATCCGCGGCCGCAGCGCTGAAATGCACTCGTTTCGGCGGCGCGTTCGCGGCCCCGCAACGTGCTGAAGTCACAGCGCTTTTGAGTCAGGGCCGTTCAGCTAGCTCGGCACGCACTGGGCAATAAATGGGCTTGCGCTAGAATAATCTTCTATATATTGTGGCAGCAAATGCCATAATTGGAAGAAAGTTCTTCTCATGACCGACCTCGCCGTTCACGTCCTGGAGCCCAATCGCCGGCTCGACGCCATCGACCGCAAGATTTTGACCGTGCTGCAAGACGATGCCTCGCTGTCGGTGGCCGAGATCGGCGACCGCGTCGGGCTGTCCTCGACGCCGTGCTGGAAGCGGATCCAGCGGCTGGAAGCCGACGGCATCATCCTGCGCCGGGTCGCACTGGTCGACCAGAACAAGATCGGGCTCGGCATTTCGGTGTTCGTGTCGGTCGAGAGCGCCGATCATTCCGAGGCCTGGCTGCGGACCTTCGCCGACGCCGTCAGCGCGATGCCCGAGGTCATGGAGTTCTACCGGATGGCGGGCGATGTCGATTACATGCTGCGGGTCGTGGTCGCGGACATGCAGAGCTACGACGTGTTTTACAAGAAGCTGATCAGCGCGGTGCCGCTGAAGAATGTGACGTCGCGCTTTGCGATGGAGAAGATCAAGTCGGTCACCGCATTGCCGGTGCCGGCAGCGTAAGGCAGAACCCGCATCTCCATTACTGGTCATCACCCGCGAATGCGGGTGATCCAGTATCCCAGAGCAGCCGTTGCCAAGCACAGAGGCCACGGCGTACTGGATACCCCGCTTTCGCGGGGTATGACGGCAGTGATGATGCGCGGGACGCGTCAACTCATCTGATGATATTCGTCCACTTCGGGATGACGGCGCCACAAGACATCGAAGCCTCGTGCAGGTCGCGCATTCTACACGCTATCCGCGCCCGCGCGCCCAATCACCACTTATGGCTTTGTTTAAAGGCTAGACGTCATTTGACGCCCCGCCATCACTAACAGAATCTTAGCTCCGGCTTGATATTCTGTCGTGATGTCGCGCGGAAACAGCATCGCAGCATCCCGATGGCCCGCGTGGTTGAACGCGGCCGCATTGCTCGTGGTGAGCTGGATCGCCATTGCCGCCCTGTCCCTGCAAATCCGTCCGGGCACCGAAGTCGTGGCGGTCGCTTTTCCGCCCTGGTGGAGCGCCGCGCAGGTGTTTCAGGCCGCCGCTTCCGCCAACGCCGCCATTGTGCGGATGACGGCCATTCCGGCCGTTCTGGTGGTGCGGCCCGACGACCATGCCGGACTGGCCCGGCTGCGCGAAGCCGGCGTCTGGCTCGCCATGGATCCGCAGGCCATCGCGGCATGTTTTTCAAAATAGATATTAGGGGTAGGGGAACCGAAAATGATGATCGAAAGCGATGATTTGAAAAAATTGCGTGAGACCACCAGCAAGGCATTGCTTGCCGTGCTCTGGTTGCATCTTCCGATCTGCCTGACCATCAGCATGGTGCGCGGCACGGATTGGCTGCTGCCCGCCGTGCTGGTCACGGTGATGGCGCTGGCTGCGACCATCTCGTGGCGCATGGTCGGCAACGAATTGTCGACCCGTCTGATCTTTGCCGTCGCCTTGATGGCCGGCGTATCGGTGTTTGCGTTCCAGCTGTCGGGGCATCCCTGGCAGATCGATATGCACATGTACTTCTTCGCCGCGCTGGCATGTCTGGTCGCCTATTGCGACTACCGGCCGATCATCGCCGGCACGGTTGCGGTCGCGCTGCACCATCTGACGCTGAATTTCCTGCTTCCCGCGGCGATTTATCCCGGCGGGGCCGACCTTGGGCGCGTGGTTCTCCACGCCGTCATCCTCGTCATCGAGGCCGCTGTGTTGATCTGGCTGGCCCATAAACTCTCACTGCTGTTCGAAACCGCCGCACAGAAGACCGCCGAGGCCGAAGCCGCCAGCGCCGCCGAAGCCCGCGCCTTCGCCGGGCGCGCCGAGGCTGAACGAAACGCCAAGCAGGAACGCGACGCCGCGCGGCGCGAACTCGCTGCCGGCTTCGAGCGCAAGGTCGGACATATCGTCGAGGCGGTCGCGGTGGCCGCCAGCGAAATCCAGGGCCTGTCCTCATCAATGAGCGGCACCAACGACACAACGACGCGACAGACCGCCGCAGCGGCGGCCGCATCGACGCGAGCCTCGACCAACGTCGGAACGGTGGCCTCCGCGACCGAAGGGCTCACCGCTTCGATCAGCAAGATCGCCCATCAAGTAACCCGGTCCGCCGAGATCGCCGGCAAGGCCGCCGAGGAGGCACGCCGCACCAATACCGTGGTCGAAGGACTGGCAACCGGCACCCAGAAGATCGGCGAAGTCGTCACGCTGATCCAGAACATCGCCAGCCAGACCAACCTCTTGGCCTTGAACGCCACCATCGAAGCGGCGCGCGCCGGAGAGCACGGCAGGGGATTTGCCGTCGTCGCGAGCGAGGTCAAGGCGCTGGCCAATCAGACCGCGAAGGCGACGGAGGAAATTTCCGCGCAGGTTCAAAGCATCCAGGCCGCCACCGGCGAAGCCGTCAATGCCATTCAGGCGATCGGCGGGACCATCGCCGAGATCGACGAAATATCCAGCCAGATCTCGGCCGCCGTCGACCAGCAGGGCATCGCGACGCGCGAAATCGCCGGCAACGTGCAAGAAGCCGCCGATGGCACCAGGGACGTCAACGACAACATCCTCAGCGTCACCCGGGCTTCCGACGAAGCCGGCGTGGCGACGTCCCGGCTGCTCGATGCGGCCAACGGATTGACGGCGCAGTCCGACCGGCTGAAATCCGAGGTCGATCATTTCCTCGGCTCGCTGCGGGCGGCAGCGGCGGCATAGGGAGCGACACCAGCGGTACTGTCATCACCCGCCACCGGGTCGGCGCGATGCGCCGCCCGATGATAGGCTCCAGCGGGTGATCCAGTATTCCAGAGCAGCCATTAGCCAGGCCACCCTAGGCCACGGCGTACTGGATACCCCGCCGGAGCCTGTCATCGGGCTCGCCGAAGGCGAGACCCGGTGGCGGGGTATAACGACTGTAGAAACGCGAATGACCGGCGCGACGCCGCGTCTTCTTAAATCTTCTGATTGTACTCGCCGACCTCGGGATGGGTGCGCAGCACCGAATCCATCGCCTCGAACAGGTCGCGCATCCGCTGTTCCGAGACCGGGCTTTCGACCACCACCACCAGTTCCGGCTTGTTGGAGGATGCCCGCACCAGGCCCCAGCTGCCATCCTCGACCGTGACGCGCACGCCATTGACGGTGACGAGATCGCGGATCTTTTGTCCCGCGACCTTCTCGCCCTTGGTCTGCATCGCCTCGAAATGCTTCACCACGGCATCCACCACGCCGTATTTGGTCTCGTCGGCGCAATGCGGCGACATCGTCGGCGACGACCAGGTCTTCGGCAGAGCGTCTTTCAGATCCGCCATCGACTTGCCGGGCGCGCGATCGAGCATCTCGCAGATCGCGATCGCTGAAATCAGGCCGTCATCATAGCCGCGGCCGAACGGCTTGTTGAAGAAGAAGTGGCCGGATTTCTCGAACCCCGCGAGCGCACCCAGTTCGTTGGTGCGGCGCTTCATGTAGGAATGACCAGTCTTCCAGTAGGCGGTTTTCGCGCCCTGCTTTAGCAGCACCGGATCGGTGGCAAACAGCCCGGTCGATTTCACATCGACAACGAATTGCGCATTCTTGTGAATCGCCGACATGTCGCGCGCCAGCATGACGCCGACCTTGTCGGCGAAAATCTCCTCGCCGGTATTGTCGACCACGCCGCAGCGGTCGCCGTCACCGTCAAATCCGAGGCCGACATCGGCCTTGTTCGCCAGCACGGCGTCGCGGATCGCGTGCAGCAT
>NZ_JBEKCZ010000191.1:0-10273 GCF_050014615.1 Bradyrhizobium sp.
ATCCCGATCTCCTATGCGAATACGCTTTATGGACCGATCGTGCCGGGTCAAGCCGGCCTCGCCTGAGATATCACCCAACCCTGATCCAGGCCGATTACGGCTCTGGGGATGAAGGAGAACCAATTGTCACAGAAATACATCAATTACAGTGGCTGGATAACCCTTCCTCAGCCGCCCTTCAACGCCAACGGTGCCGATGTCTATAGTTTCGGATTCCCCGCCGATCACGCAGCCTGTCAAGCCTATCTGGACAAGACCTACAATGTGATCGCGGGGCGGCAGCAATTTCGCGTCCTGTTGGACATGGTGTTCCTGGCCTACGTGAAGAATGCGGCCCTCGTCGCAACGACTCCGCCTTTTTCCGAACAGGGCGGCACGCCCGAGATCGACGTCGGCTTTTGGCTGCTTGTTGGCAGCTTCGACGGGGACCCATTCTTCCCCACAAATATCGCATGGGTCCCCGCCTATCTGTTTGTCGATAGTGGTTTGGCCGTGACGGTAGGCCGCGAGATCATGGGGTATCCCAAATATTTCTCGAACATCACCGGGCCCGCGACCTCGCCATCGGCTGGGCCGTTCGTCGCCTCGGCGATGCTCATCAAGACGTTTGCGCCGACCGCCATTGCAAGTCAGCAGCAGTTCCTGTCACTAACCGGAACCAATTTCGTTGCCACGTCACTTAAAAATACTTCGGCATCGCCCGCCGAGGTCTTTGCTCGGCTCAGTGGGGCCGCAAGCCCGGCACTTTTGAAACCAATCGCCGAAGGCCTGTACAAGCCGGAATTTCTGTTCGGTCTGAATATCCCGGTCCCGGTCTGGTATCTCAAGCAATTCCTCTCAGCCGACGGCTCGGACACCGCCGTTTATCAAACCCTGCTCGAGGGACCGCTCACCCTGACGACGCTACGTGACTGGCAACTCCTTGAGGGCGACTGGACGCTCGAACTCGGGGTTTTCGATAGCCTGCCTTTTGTCACCGAACTCGGGCTCGGCACGCCCAAGGACGGCAAGGTGACGCTGACGACCAAATACGGGTTCTGGTCAAGCTGCGACTACACGTCCGGAACGGCGGTTCCGCTGGTATGAACCGGGTTAACTTCAGAACCGGCGGTCCGCCTCCGACTCTTTGGCTGGCGTGAGCCGCTCGGCGCGGTCGAGGATTTCCGCCCGCGTCCGATAAAGCATGGGAAGATAGAAGGTTTCGCCGGTAGAAATCGTTTCGGCGATAGCGACGTCGATGACAGACAAGGCGTCGCCTAAATCGCCCATCGCCATCCGCACGAGCCCGATGTCATGGAGCCGCTCCGGTCGCCCCAGCTTGCATCCGAGCCGGTCCAAATCATCGAAACCCGACATGGCGATGTGCAGGCCGGCGTCCGCCTCATCGAGATGCCCGATCGTGATGCCTTTGTAGAACGAGGCGATCGCGCCGTAGAGAGGATAGGATCGTTCGTTGCAGACCGTCAGGGCCTCGTCGGCGAGCGCGCCCAGCCGGGTGTAGTTGCGTCGCGCGCTGGCGAGGCGCGCTTGAAAGCAGAGGCTATAGGCGTGATCGTAGGCGCGCCCCAGTCGCTGCACATGGGCTTCCAACTCTCCCTCGACCCGATCGGCGCCCGCCTCGTCGCCCAGCGCATTGATGACCTGCATGAGGGCGCAGAGGCTTCCGACCAGAGGATCCTGCGGGCTGGGGAACACAAGCTTCGCGCCATTATGCTGCCGGTAGATCTCGCCGGCGTTCTCGAGATACGTCCGCGCCTCCGCAAGCTCGCCGCGCATGTACAGCAGGTACCCCTGCGCGTATTGGCTTTCGATCCGTTGTTCCGGCAGATCCGTCTTGCTCGCCATCTCCAGGCATAGGCGCGCGGTCTCCGAGGCGGGGCCCATCTCGACCGCGACGATGTAGAAGCTGCAGGCGTTCCTGAGCACCGCGAACAGCTCCGGGACGTTACCCATGGCGTCACAGATCACGCGCGCTTCCGCGAGCGCCCGACCGACTTTCGGTGACGCGTAGCCGTGCGAGGCCGAAAGGCTCACAGCCAGTCCCAGTAGCAGCGGCAGTTCGGCCACGGCGCGCTCGGCGCCGGGAGGTTGACGCCGCAGCAATTCCACCGCCGTCTCCAAATGCCCGACCGCCTCCACATGGGCGGCTCGGGACGCCGCGCGTTGCCCGGCCGCCACCCAGAGCGGGATCGCCTCGAGCGCGGCACCGCTCTGGCTCAAATGATGCGCCAGCAGCTCGGGCTGCTCTTCCTGCAACTCCGAAAAGCGTTCGCGCAATACGGTCGCGATCTGCCGATGCAGCGCCTCGCGCTCGCGCTTCAGGACCGAGTCATAGGCGGCGTCGCGAATGAGCGCATGCTTGAACAGGTATTCGCTGTGCGGCGGCAGGCCAAGACTTTCGACCAGGCCAGACCGGGTCAGCTCCAGCAACCCCTGTCTCAGTTCGGCTTCCGGCGCATTCATGACCTCGGCCAAAAGGTCGTAGCTGAAGCGACGGCCAATCGTCGCGCCGACGTTGGCGATCTGCCGCGCCGCGCCCAGACGATCGAGCCGCGCCACCAGCGAATCGTGCAACGTGGCCGGAATAAAGACCTTCGCATCGCCTTGACGCGCCGGCGCCGCTGCCATGCCTTCGAGAACCGACTTTGTCATCTCCTCGACGAACAGCGGAATGCCGTCGCAGCGGGCGACGATCTGCCGCGAGGCTTCCGGCGGAAGCGCCGCAGCCGCGTCAAAATGCGCGCAGATGCGTGCGGCCGCGCCACGGTCGAGGCGCGTTAATTCGATATGCAGGAGATCGGCAATTTCGGTCCAGCGGTTCGAGAACTCGGGCCGGGCGGTCGCCAGGATCATCCAGGGGCGACCCTTGGCCTTCGCTGCGACGCGATCGACCAGCTCGAGCGTCGTCGAATCGCTCCAGTGCAGATCCTCGAACGCCAACAGCGCGGTCTCATCGCCCGCCCATCCATCCAGACTGGCGAGCAGCGAGTCGAGCGTCACCGCCTTGAGCTTATCCGGGGTCAAGCCCTCGAGCGGCGACGAAGGCGCCGGCGGAAGGCCGAGGAAGTCAGCAATCGCAGCCGTGCTGAGCGGCGCCGTCAGTCCAAAGCGCGCCATCAGTCGTGTCAGTTTGGCGCGTCGTCCGTCGACAGATTCGCCACGTTCGAAGCCAGCCGCTCGCGCAAGCTGTTCGGCGACCGGATAAAGTGCGGAATCGGTGGTATTGGGTCCGCAGTTCCAGGTGGATTGCACGTGCGGAGCATCGGCGACATGGTTCCGCAGGGCTTCGACGAGATGGGATTTGCCGATGCCGGCCTCTCCCTGAATCAGGACGACCTGACCCTCGCCGGCGCGAACCTTCGACCAGCAATCGACGAGAATCTGCAGCTCACGATCCCTGCCGAAGATGGGCGTTCGCGTGTTTTCGGCCCTGGCTCGGGAACGGCTGCCGGACTCTGTCGCATCAAGCGCCTCAAAGGCCTGCACCGGAGCGTCGAACCCCTTCAGCGTCAATGGCCCCAGCGGTCGATAGGTGAACAACCCCGCGGTGATCCGCTGCGTCGTCTCGGCGACGATGACGCCTCCCGCCGGCGCCGCGCTCTGCAGCCGCGCGGCGAGGTTCGGCGTCTCCCCGACGACATCGACCTCCCGGAATTCGCCGCGGCTGACGATGTCGCCGATCACCACGAGGCCGGTGGCGACGCCGATTCTCACCTGACAGGCGATTCCGTTCGGTAACGGCAAGCCTGCCATCGCGCCTTGCAGCGCAAGAGCAGCCCGAACCGCGTGCGAAGCGTCTTCCTCGTCGGCGCTTGGGTATCCGAAATAGGCGAGCACGCCGTCGCCCAGGTATCTGGCGATGTAGCCGTTATTACGCCCGATGATGTCGTCGCAGGAATTTCGAAACACCTCGAGGACGTGCATCATGTCCTCGGGATCCAGCGTATTGGCGAGCGAAACCGAGCCGACGATATCGCAAAACAAAACGGTTATCGGCCGCCGCTCGGCACGGCGCAGTGCTGCAGCCGATGGCCCTCTCGGGACCGCGAGGGGCGTGCCGCAAGCCGGACAGAAGGCCGCTTCGGAATCCGTCTCTGTTGCGCAATTCAGGCACTTAGCGCGAGCCATTGGGTTACCCCGATCGACGATCTCTCCGTTTCATAGCGTGCAATACAAAACTTCGCCAAGAAATGTTCACATTTCCGCCAAGTTCGCTGGTCGGGCTCTAAGCTTACAATAGGTTGGGGGGCTGTTGAACTGCTCCGAACAAGAAAGAACGGATGAGAACAGCCAAATGGCTCCCCGGGCTGGATTCGAACCAGCGACCATTCGATTAACAGTCGAATGCTCTACCGCTGAGCTACCGAGGAAGAGGCGACCCCGAGGGGTTCGCACGCGGCTGCGTATAACAAAGCCTCCGGGCCTTGCAAAGGACGAAATGGGCTGGCCCCGCGGCGGCCTCTGGATGGGCTGGAAACCCTTGATATCCCGTTGGCATCGCAAAGGTTGATGGCGCCTCCGTGATCCGCAAATCGTGATCCGATCACGCCCATGCTTCACGAACCGAGCGTCAAAAAGACCAATTTGCCGATGAGTTTGGGGGGGCCCCGGGTTTTGCGAGAGGTGAATAGATGTCAGACAGCCAGACCGTTATCATCAGGCCCGTTCCGTCGATCGTGCCGAGCGACAGCCCCGCTTTGAGCGATGACGAATGCCTCGTTCGGCTCGCCAAAGCCCTCGAACAACAGGATTCCGGGCATCTGGACGAGGTGGCGAGACTGATCGGGCGCCTCGCCGTGACGATCGAATAGGTCGTATTCCAAATCAGTGATGCCGCGAAGATCAGGCTGGATCGCAGGCTTCGGCTGGCGCCATCGTTGTGTTGCGTTTTGACGAGCCTTGTATCAAAGATGTCGCTGTTCTCGTTCCATCCTGCGGCAACTTCCGCTCTCCACTGGGGTCCCCAATGTCCGGTTTTTCGACCGCGCGCCAGAAAATGGTCGATGGTCAGGTGCGTCCCAGCGATGTCACCGATATCAGGATTATCGACGCGATGCTGGCGGTGCCGCGCGAAGCATTTGTGCCCCAGAATCAACGTGCGCTGGCCTATCTCGATCTCGATCTCGATGTCAGCGAAGGCGGCGCTGCGAAGCGCTTCCTGATCAAGCCCGTGGTGACGGCGAAAATGTTGCAGGCTGCCGAGATCAAGGACACCGACAATGTGCTGGTCGCTGGTTGTGCGTCCGGCTATTCGGCGGCACTGGTTGCAAAACTGGCGGCGCGGGTGGCTGCGACCGAAAGCGACCCGTCGCTGGCGGCGAAGGCAAAGGACGCTTTCGCCGGGCTCGGGCTTGGCAATGTCACGGTCCGATGCGCCGCGGCGGCCGAGGGTGATTCGGCCGACGCTCCCTATGATGTGATCGTGCTCAACGGCGCGACCGAAATCGTGCCGGAGGGGCTTTACCGGCAGCTCAAGGACGGCGGCCGGCTGGTCGGGGTCTTTGCCCTGACCCAGCCGCAGCGAGCCACCATTGTGACGCGCTCCCATCACGATTTCGGGAATCGAGCGCTTTTCGATGCCGCGGTGCCGGTTTTGCCGGGGCTTGAGCGGCCTGCGGCGTTCGTTTTCTAGCGTCCACCAGCCACTAAATTCCGTTCGAAATCAAAAGTGTGGCCCGGATGCCCCATGTTGAGAGTTTCCCACCGCGTTGCTCCTCCGGGGGTTCCTTACCGCTTGCGCGCGGAATAAGGTGCGGCGGGATGCTGGCTTGGAATGACGCGATTACCCGGTTCGAGCGCGCTTGAATCGGCCTAATGGATGAATGGATTATCGGGGATGAATGGGGTGAAGGTCGTTACCGGAGCTGCGGCTGCGGTCCTTCTATTAGCGTCTATGGGACCGATGCCGGTCTTGGCCGATACAATTGAGGCTGCGCTGGTGCGCGCCTATCAGAATAACCCCCAGCTCAACGCGCAGCGCGCCAGCGTCAGATCCACCGACGAAAACGTGCCCCAGGCATTGTCGGGCTATCGCCCGAAGGTCGCTGTCACGGCCAGCGCCGGTTACCAATATACCGATACCAATTCCACCGTCGGCGGGTCTGCGACCGAGATCGTCAGGACCGAATACCACGGCACCAACCCGCCGCGCTCCGCCGGCGTCACGGTCACGCAGACGCTCTATAACGGCAGCCAGACCGCCAACAAGACACGTGCGGCGGAGAGCCAGGTCTCTGGCGCCCGCGAAGCGCTGCGCGTGCTCGAACAGACGGTGCTGCTGTCGGCCGCGACCATCTACATGGACTATCTGCGCGATGCCGCCATCGTCGAAGTTCAGAAGAGCAATACCCGCGTGCTCGAACAGACGCTGAAGCAGACCCGCGATCGCTTCAATGTCGGCGAAGTGACGCGCACCGACGTCGCCCAATCGGAGGCGCAGCTTGCCGCCGGCAAGACCCAGCAGCTGACCGCCGAATCGAATCTGACGACGACACGATCGAATTTCCGCCGCATCATCGGCAACGAACCCGAAGCGCTCGCGCCGGGCTCGCCGGTGGATCGCTTTTTGCCAGGAACGCTGCCCGGCGCGGTCGATCTCAGCCTGGTCCAGAATCCGAGTGTGACAGCGGCGATGTTCGGCATCGACGTCAACTTCCTGCAGGTCAAGGTGAACGAGGGTGCACTGTTGCCCACGGTGTCGCTGGTAGCCGGTGTGCAGCAAGCCTACGAACAGCAACTGACGACCTTCCGGACCTTTGGTGCCTCGGCGATCGCGCAGCTTTCGGTCCCGGTCTACCAGGGCGGTGCTGAATATTCGCTGATCCGCCAATCCAAGGAAACGCTGGCGCAGCAGCGTCTCGTGCTCGAACAAACCCGCGACCAGACCCGCGCCAACACGGTGACGGCATGGGGACAATTGGTGGCGGGCAGGGCGCAGGTGGCGTCGGCGCAATCGCAGGTGACGGCGTCCGAGATCGCGCTCAACGGCGTGCGCGAAGAGGCTAAGGCCGGACAGCGAACCACGCTCGACGTGCTCAACGCCCAGCAGGCGCTGGTCAACGCCCGCGTCGCACTGGTGACGGCACAGCATGATCGCGTGGTCGCGTCATACGCGGTCCTGAACGCCGTGGGACGGTTGTCGCCCCAGGTGCTCAATCTTTCCACCAGCGTCTATGACCCGAGCGTGCACTATCAGCAGGTGCGCGACAGCTGGTTTGGTGTGCGTACGCCCGACGGCCGCTGATCGCCTGACGTCGTCCGCGTTCGGAGCATGATCTCCGGGCAAACGCTTCGCGTTTGCCCCAAGGGAAATGCGAGAACCGGTTTTCCCTCGCGACAAACGCCAAAAGGCGTTTGCGCGGCGGACGCCGCGCCATGGCGTTGCTTGCAATCATTTGTTGCCATGACGTACCTTTCCTAGAGGCAGCGGAGCGATTCGCACCTTGAGCCGCGACGCTTCGGTGCCCTGGGCAGGGGCGAAATTCCGCACAATGCTTCGGGCGGCGTTTGATCTGGGGACAAGTCGGGCTTGTGCGATGAAAATCCCAGCCCGCATATCCGGAACCGGCAAATCCTGTCTGGCTTGGTGTAAAACGCATACGAGGGCGTTGATGAGGTGGATTCGGAGATGACGCAGCCTGCAAAGGTCCAAGAGCCCTCGATGGAGGAGATTCTGGCGTCGATCCGGCGTATCATTGCCGACGACGAAGCCAAGCCCGCGACTGCCGAGAAGCCGTCGAGCCCCGCGCCGCCGGCCAAGCCGGAAAAGGCTGCCGCGCCGGCACCAGCGCCGAAGGCGCCCGCGATGAACGACATTCCGCCGTCAGCTATTCCTGCCGCGCAAGCTGCCGCAGCGAAGACGGCGCCGCCTCCGGTCGCACCCGCACCGCCTCCGGTAGCCCCGGCACCCGCGCCGGCTGTGAGCAACAGCCAGGACGACATCGATGCCTTGCTGAACGGTCTCGATGAAGCGACCACCCCCGAAGAGATACGGGCGCCCGCGCCTGACCCTGAGGTGTTCGAACTCACCGACGAGATGGCGGTGGCGCCCCCCGAGCCGCCTTCGTTCCACAAGATCGAACCGGCGGATGATCTCGAATTTACCGAAGCCGCGGCTAGGGCTGCGTACCGGCCGCCGGCGTTCGAGCAACCGTCGTTTGACAGCCCCGCAGCTCCGCCCCAGCAGATTCTGTCGCACTCGACGGTGTCCGCGGTTGAATCCGCCTTCAATAGCCTTGCCCATACCGTGCTGAGCAACAACGCGCGGACGCTGGAGGATCTCGTCAAGGAGATGCTGCGGCCGATGTTGAAGTCCTGGCTGGACGATAATTTGCCTGGGCTGGTGGAGCGCATCGTCAAGGCGGAAATCGAACGGGTTTCGCGCGGCCGCTGACCGCCCTGATTCAGCCACCCCATCGGGCTCTATCTCGGCTTTCGGCCTGACCTGCCGGGTTGACTTGCCGGGTTGACTTGGCGTGCGCCGGCGGCTTTCTAGCCCTCTCAACAGCCCCGATTGCATCATCATGATCGAGAAAAACTACCAGCCCGCCGATATCGAAGGCCGCATGTCCCGCCTCTGGGAGGATTCTGGCGCGTTCAAGGCCGGGCGGCCGGAGCGGCGCGATGCCAAGCCCTTCACCATCGTGATCCCGCCGCCGAATGTGACGGGTTCGCTGCATATGGGGCACGCCCTCAACAACACCTTGCAGGACATTCTCTGTCGGTTTGAGCGGATGCGCGGGCGCGACGTGCTGTGGCAGCCCGGTACCGATCACGCCGGGATCGCGACCCAGATGGTGGTCGAGCGGCAATTGATGGAGCGGCAGGAGCCGGGCCGGCGCGATATCGGGCGGGCTAAATTTCTCGAGCGGGTCTGGCAGTGGAAGGCCGAAAGCGGCGGCATCATCGTCAATCAGCTGAAGCGGCTGGGGGCGTCCTGCGACTGGTCGCGCGAACGCTTCACCATGGACGAAGGCCTGTCGCGCGCGGTCGTCAAAGTATTCGTCGAACTGCATCGCCAGGGGCTGATCTACAAGGACAAGCGGCTGGTGAATTGGGATCCGGCGCTGCTGACGGCGATTTCCGATCTCGAGGTGCAGCAGGTCGAGGTCAAAGGCAGCCTGTGGTATTTGCGCTATCCGCTGGAAGGCAAGACGTTCAGTCCCGACGATCCCGCAAGCTTCATCGTCGTCGCCACCACGCGGCCGGAGACGATGCTCGGCGATACCGCGGTCGCGGTCAATCCGGACGATGAGCGTTACACGCATCTGGTCGGCAAGCATGTGATCCTGCCGCTGGTCGGACGAAGAATCCCCATCGTAGCCGACGAGTATTCCGATCCGGAAAAAGGCTCGGGCGCGGTCAAGGTGACGCCGGCGCATGACTTCAACGATTTCGAGGTCGGCAAGCGGCACAACCTGCCGCAGATCAGCGTGCTGGATCAGGAGGGCGGTCTCGCGCTCGCCGGCAATGAAGATTACCTGCGCGGATTGCCGGAAGGCGCGGCGCAGCTGGCGGAGGAGTTGAACGGCATCGAGCGTTTCGCCGCGCGCAAGCAGATCGTGGCGCGGCTTGAGGATTTCGGCTTTGTGGAGCGGATCGAGCCCAACACGCATATGGTGCCGCATGGCGACCGCTCCGGCGTCGTGATCGAGCCTTATCTGACCGACCAATGGTACGTCGATGCCCACACCATGGCGCAGCCGGCGATCGCCGCGGTGCGCAGCGGCGCGACGGCGTTTGTGCCGAAGAACTGGGAAAAAACCTATTTCGAGTGGATGGAGAACATCCAGCCCTGGTGCATCTCCCGCCAGCTGTGGTGGGGCCATCAGATTCCGGCATGGTACGGGCCGGACGGCAAGGTGTTCGTCGCCGAAACCGAAGAGGAGGCGGTTGGCAACGCGCTTGGCTATTATGCCGAGCAGGAAGTCATCACGCCGGAGCAGGGCCGCCAGATGGCGCTCGATCCGGCCAAGCGCGCCGGCTTCATCACGCGGGATGAAGACGTGCTCGACACCTGGTTTTCCTCGGCGCTGTGGCCGTTCTCGACGCTGGGCTGGCCCGACGACGACACCGACGTCAAGCGCTATTACCCGACCGACGTCCTCGTCACCGGCTTCGACATCATCTTCTTCTGGGTCGCCCGGATGATGATGATGGGGCTTCATTTCATGAAGGAAGCGCCGTTCCCGACGGTCTATATCCACGCCCTGGTTCGCGACGAGAAGGGCGCCAAGATGTCGAAGTCGAAAGGCAACGTCATCGATCCCCTGCA
>NZ_JBEKCZ010000192.1:0-10258 GCF_050014615.1 Bradyrhizobium sp.
GTGGCAGCGCGCTTCCTGCGGCCACGGTCTGCAGCGCAGTCCATGCAATCTCGATACCGCCGACGAGCTTGGTGTAATTTTGGCGGACCTCGGGCGCGGCGTGGCCGGCCGCCAGGCTGTTCGATATCAGCAGCGATGCTTCGCCGGCCGTATTGCGCATCAGCCAGGCGAGCTGCTTGATCATCAGCAACTGATCGATGACCGGATCACTATGGTTCACGGAAGCGGCAATCCGGACCGATATCTTGTCCATGGTATCGAGCAGCGCCGCCGTAACGTCCAGGAATTCCTTGCCAAGCGTCGGGCGACGCGAAGCCTTCGGCTTTTGCATCGCATCCCACGACTCGGCTTCCAGCGCGGTCATCGACTGTACCAGCCGGGTCAACTCGGGAACCAGCGTCGCGTGATCGGCGAAGTCAACCGAGCCGAGCACTTCGACTGCCGATCGCATCGCCGGCATCTGGGCGTCGCGGGTATCGCGCAGATATTTTTCGATGTTCGGTTGCAAGACCGCGTCGTCATTAAGGCTGCGGACCGTGGTCGATCTGTCGCTGCGCAGATTATGCATCGCCTTGAAGAGACTCGATGACGCATCGGCAACCACCGAAATCCGGCTCGTCGTGGTGAGCCGCTGCCATGAGTCCCAGGCAGTGAAGCAGAGCAGGGCCACCATGCAGGCCGACATCAGGACGATGACCGATTGGATCAGCGAAGACACCGTCAAACGATTCAACATGAATAGGCCCCTGAAATTTCGCCTACTTAGACAAAAAAGAGTAAATATTTAGACAGCAACCCTGCCGTTGAGGCGGGTATGGGCCTGAAAACACCGTTTATTCAGATACATACCGCCGGTTCCCCGCCTGGGAACCGGCGCGCCCGTTTGGCGTTGATGGTTGACGCCAGACGACTTTCTCTTTTTGCGTCCATTAAGGGGACCTCGAATGTTAATCAGCGTACTTGTCACGTTTCTCGTCGTTATTCTCATTCTGTATCTGATTAACCTGTTGCCGCTCGACGGCCGCGCCAAGCAGATCGCGCGCGTCGTCGTGATCGTCCTCGGCGTGATTTCACTGCTGAAATATATCGCGGTGTTTTAGGCGCTTTGGGAGGTTTGCCTGGAAGCCCATCCGAAGCGCTGACGGAAGTTTATCGTTCGCGCTTACGACAACAAAAAGCCCCGGCGACTGCCAGGGCTTTTCCTTGATCTGATGGGTTATAGCGCGATCAACCCGCAGCCTTGGCTTCGCGGCGCCGAGCGGTCAGGATGTATTCGGTGTAGCCGTTCGGCTGCTCGCGCCCCTTGAAGATCAGATCGCAGGCGGCCTTGAAGGCGACGCCGTCGAAACCCGGCGCCATCGGCCGATACAGCGGATCGCCCTTGTTCTGTCCATCGACCACAATCGCCATCCGCTTCAACGACTCCATCACCTGATTTTCGGTGATGACGCCCTGATGCAGCCAGTTCGCCAGATGCTGGCTCGAAATACGCAGCGTGGCGCGATCCTCCATCAGGCCGACGTCGTGGATGTCAGGCACCTTGGAGCAGCCGACTCCCTGATCGATCCAGCGCACGACATAGCCCAGGATGCCCTGGCAATTGTTGTCGATCTCCTGCTTCACATCGTCAGGCGCCCAGTTCGACTGCGACACCGGAATGGTGAGGATGTCGGACAGCTTGGCGCGCGGGCCGCCGTTGGCCAGTTCCTGCTGGCGCGCCTGCACGTTGACCTGGTGATAATGCAGCGCGTGCAGGGTTGCCGCGGTCGGCGACGGTACCCATGCGGTGGTGGCGCCGGCCTGCGGATGCGCGAGCTTCTGCACCAACATGTCCGCCATCATGTCGGGTGCGGCCCACATCCCCTTGCCGATCTGGGCATGGCCGGGCAGGCCATCGATCAGGCCGACATCGACGTTCCAGTCTTCATAGGCCTTGATCCAGGGCTGGGCCTTCATGTCGTTCTTGCGGATCATCGGGCCCGCTTCCATCGAGGTGTGGATCTCGTCGCCGGTGCGGTCGAGGAAGCCGGTGTTGATGAAGCAGATGCGCTTCAGCGCGTTCTGGATGCAGGCCTTGAGGTTGACCGTGGTGCGGCGCTCCTCGTCCATGATGCCGACCTTCATGGTGTTCTCGGGCAACGACAACATTTGCTCGACCCGGGCGAACAGTTCGCAAGTTAGCGCGACCTCGTCGGGGCCGTGCATCTTCGGCTTCACGATGTAAACCGAGCCGGTGCGGCTGTTGCGCGTGGGCGAAGAGCCCTTGAGATCGTGGATCGCCAGCAGGCCGGCGACGGCGGCATCGAGCAGGCCTTCCGGAATTTCTTCGCCGGCTGAGTCGAGCACCGCATCGGTGAACATGTGATGGCCGACATTGCGCATCAACAGCAGGCTGCGGCCATGCAGCTTGAGTTGCTTTCCGTCCGGCGTCGTATAGACGCGGTCGGGGTTGAGCGCGCGCTTGAGCGTCTTGCCGCCCTTCTCGAAATCGGCGGACAATGTGCCGTTCATCAGGCCGAGCGTGTTGCGGTAGACCAGCACCTTGTCTTCGGCATCGACCGTCGCGACGCTGTCTTCCATATCCAGGATCGTGCTGACGGCCGATTCCAGCACCATGTCGGCCACGCCGGCCGGATCGTCCTTGCCGATGATATGGCTGCGGTCGATTTTGACTTCGATATGCATCCCGTTATTGACCAGCAGGATTACGCTCGGCGCGGCGGGATCGCCCTGATAGCCGGCGAACTGCGTGTTCGACTTCAGCGCGGTGGCGTTGCCGCTTTTCAGTTTGACCGCGAGCTGGCCGGCGATGATGCTGTAGGACGTCACATCGGTGTGGCTTGCGGTCGCCAGCGGGACGGCGGCATCGAGAAACGCCTTGGCCTTGGCGATCACCTTGGCGCCGCGCGCCTTGTTGAAGCCCTTGGCCCCTTCGCCGGCCTCGTGCGGGATCGCATCGGTGCCGTAAAATGCGTCGTAAAGACTGCCCCAGCGCGCGTTGGCGGCGTTCAGGGCATAGCGTGCGTTGGTAAGCGGTACCACCAGCTGCGGTCCGCAGATTTTCCCGATTTCCTCGTCGACATTTAACGTCTCGACCTTCTGGGTCGCTGGCTCCGGCAGCAGATAGCCGATTTCCTTCAAAAATGCGGTGTACGCATTCATGTCGAACGGTTTGCCTTTGTGGGCACGGTGCCAGCCGTCGATTTTCGCCTGCAGGGTGTCGCGCACCGCAAGCAGCTCCCGATTTTTCGGCGCCAGATCCCGGATGATGGCGGCAAGGCCGGCCCAGAAGGCGTCAGGCGAAATGCCGGTTTTGGGGGTCGCTTCCCCCGCGATGAAGTCGAACAGAACGGGGGCGATTTTCAATCCGTGGGCATCGATACGGTTCATGGGTGATTTCTCGGGGGATTTCTCGCGGGAAACGGCGGCTAAGCGCCGTTTCGGGGGATAAAACGGCAAAAAGGGCGCCGCAAAGGGAAGTTTCCACTGCCCTTTTAACGCCAAAGCCGGGGCCATGAGAAGGCCTTTGGCGACCCCGGATTGCCCATATCGGTGGCGGTCGCCGGATTCAGGTGCAGGTACAGATCAGGCTCAGATATTGGCCGCGAGGTCGACCAGCTCGTCGAACAGAATGCCGGTTCGCGCCAGCATTCGCTCGATCTCGTCGGTTGCCTCGGTGACCGAGCAAACCGAGGTGTCGATCGTCAGGTCACTGGCTGCGGGTGGCTGGTAATCATTGCCGATACCGGTGAACGCATGCAGCGCACCGGCGCGGGCCTTGGCGTAATGGCCCTTGGGATCGCGGCTTTCGCAGACTTCGACGGGCGTCGCGACATAGACCTCGCGGAAGGCGGTGTCGGCGATGCGGCGCGCCGCGGCACGGTCTTCCGCCGAAGGCGAAACCGCAGCGACGATGGCGATATGTCCGTTGCGCGCCAGATGGGTGGCGACTTCGGCCAGCCGGCGAATATTCTCGGTGCGATCGGCCGGGATGAAGCCGAGGTCGCGATTGAGTCCGGCGCGCAGCGTGTCGCCGTCCAGCAACACCGGCGAGCCGCCCTTGCCGAATAATCGGCTTTCCAGCGCCCGCGCCAATGTCGATTTGCCGGAGCCCGGCAATCCCGTCAACCAGATTACCGCGCCGCCATGGCGGTAGCGTGCCGAGCGTTCGTCGGGGCGCAGCGCTGATTCCACCGGCACGATTTCGGCGGGAATGGCGCGCTGCCCGGAATCAACCGCGAGCACCAGGCCGCCGCCGGCGATGCGGCCATTGACCTCGATCACCAGGCGTCCGGTGCGGGGATTGTCGGTGAAAGGATCGGCGGCCAGCGCCTGCGCCAGCGAGATATCGATCTCGCCGACATGATTGCGCGCGATCGACTGGGTCTCCATGCTCGACAGTTCGCCGGGATCGACCGCTTTCTCGATCGCAACCACGGTGGCGCGGGTTTCCTTGGTGCCGAGGCGCACCAGGATTGAAGCGCCGGGCACCAATGGCTTGTCGTGCAGCCAGAAAATGCGCGCCCGAAGACGGCGGGTGTCGCGCGGGCTGCTGCCGACATGGGCGATGACGTCGCCACGTTCGATGAACAGTTCGCGGTCGAGCGTGATGCCGACCGACCGTCCCGCGGTTTGAGCCTCCTTGACCGGTGTCACCGGCCAGCCCTCGACGCTCTTGATCCGCGCGACCTTGCCCGCGGGCATGATGACGATCTCGTCGCCGGCGGCGAGATGTCCGGATTCGATGCGGCCCGCGACAATACGGCGGTCGTCGAATTTATAGATCGCCTGCACCGGCAGCCGCAGCGCCAGCTGCGCCAGCGGCCGCGCCGGTTCGAGCGCATCGAGCGCCTCGACCACGGTCGGTCCAGTGTACCAGCCGATACGCGGCGTGCGCTCGGCGACGCCGTCGCCGTCGCGCGCAGAAATCGGAATCACCGCCGAGGGTGTGACGCCGAGACCGATCAGATGCGCGGAAATCTCGGCGCTGATCTCGGCAAATCGCGCCGCGCTGAAATCGACCCGATCCATCTTGTTGACGACGACCGCGACCTGCCTGATGCCGAGCAGATGCAGCAGATAGCCGTGGCGCCGGGTCTGGTCGCGCACGCCCTCCAGCGCGTCGATGATCAGCACCGCGGCATCCGCCTGCGAGGCGCCGGTGATCATGTTGCGCAGGAATTCGGCGTGGCCGGGGGCGTCGATCAGCACCACGTCGCGCGATTGGGTGCGGAAGCGGATCTGCGTGGTGTCGATGGTGATGCCCTGATCGCGCTCGGTCTGCAGCGCATCGAGCAGGAACGACCATTCGAACGGCATGCCCCGCCGCGCGCTGACGGTCTTGAGCATTTCCAGCTTGCCCTCGGGCAGGCTGCCGGTCTCGTGCAGCAGCCGTCCGACCAGCGTCGATTTGCCGTGATCGACGTGGCCGACGATGACGATGCGGACCTGCGGGCGCGTGGTGCCGTTAGGGGTCGACGATATCGCGGGAGTAACGGTCATGTTCATCGCAACGCTCAGCTCAATATCGGTCAAAGATAGCCCGCGACCCGCAGCCGTTCGAAGGCGTCTTCGGTTTCGTGATCGAGCGCGCGGCCGGAACGCTCCGGCACTTTGGTGCCGTCGAGCTCGATGAGAATTTCCTCGATGTTCGACGCGGTGGAAATCACCGGGTTGGTGATGTCGGCGTCGCCCAGCGAGCGATAGCGCTTGCCTTGCCGGGACAGATACAGCGGAATGATCGGGATGTTTTCGCGCTTGGTATAGGCCCAGATGTCGGCTTCGGTCCAATGCAGGATCGGATGAATGCGCAAATGCGCGCCTGGCGGTGGCGAGGCGTTGAACTGATCCCAGAATTCCGGCGGCTGGTCGCGCACGTCCCATCCGCCTTCGGTGCCACGCGGCGAGAACACCCGCTCCTTGGCGCGGGTGGCTTCTTCATCGCGGCGGATGCCGGCGATCAATCCGTCGAAGCCATATTTGGCGAGCGCGAGCTTCAGCCCTTCGGTCTTGCGCGCGGCCGATCGGGCGGCCGGCGGCAGCGTCGGATCGATGGTTTCCAGCGGCGGGCACGGTTCGATCTTGAGATCGAGCTCCCATTCCTTGCCGTAGCGATCGCGAAACGCATACATCTCCGGAAATTTCTTGCCGGTATCGACATGCATCGCGGGGAATGGCACGCGGCCGAAAAAGGCCTTGCGCGCCAGCCAGATCATCACATTGGAATCCTTGCCGAGCGACCACAGCAGCGCCAGCTTTTTCAGCCGCGCGAAGGCCTCTCTGAAAATGTAGATGCTTTGGGCCTCGAGCGCGTCGAGGTGGTCCATCGAGGGTCCTTGGCCGGCCTCCTGGAGGCGCCTATCGGTCGAAGTCTGCATGACCGCAGATTCCACGATCGGGACGGCCCCTTGCAACCGGTCATTTGCTTGATCGTTGTCGAGAAGATGCATCTCTGGACCTTGGCCTTTAAAGGCTAAAATTCTATAGTTGCGTTGCAATAGAGAAACAATAATTTTCTCTTTGCTGCCGCTGAATGAGACATATATAGAAAATAATTCCAGTCAACCCCATGGATGGGGGAAGCGAGTATCGCATGCGATTCCTGCCGGTATTTCTCGATCTGCAAGCCGGTCCGGTGCTGCTGGTGGGTGCCGGGGAACTGGCGCGGGTGAAATTGCGCCTGCTTGGCGCCGCCAATGCGCGGGTTCGCTGGTACGCAGCCGACGGCCACCATGATGTGAGCGGGTTGGAGACAACGGACATAGCGCGGATCGAACTGGCCGAAGGCGATCCCTTGACCGCCGACCTCGGCGGGGTGATCGCAATCCTGTGCGCGGGCGCCGGCGAACTCGGGCCGGCGATGTCGGCGCGGGCGAGGGCCGTCGGCCTGCCCGTCAATGTGATGGACGATCTTGCGCATTCGACTTTCATTTTTCCCGCCATCGTCGATCGCGGCGACGTGGTGGTGGCGGTAGGCACCGGCGGCGCCTCGCCGGTGGTGGCGCGCCGCGTGCGCGAGAGTGTCGAGGCCGTTCTGCCGTCACGGATCGGCGATCTCGCCGGCTTTATCGGCCGCTGGCGCAAGCCAATCCATGACCGTATCGCGGAGATGCCGCTGCGTCGCCGGTTCTGGGAGCGCGTGATCGACGGCCCGATCGGCGCGCTGGTGCTCGCCGGCCGCCTCAACGAGGCGGAAGCGGCGCTGCATGATATCAGCGATCCCGCGGATTTCGCCGGTGCGCTGGCGAGCGGCCAGGCGGAGGGCAGGGTGACGCTGGTCGGCGCCGGCCCCGGCGATCCGGATTTGCTCACGGTCAAGGCGTTACGCGCATTGCAGGACGCCGACATCGTGTTTTACGACGAACTGGTGTCATCGGAAATTCTCGATCGCGCCCGCCGCGATGCTTCGCGGGTGCCGGTCGGCCGCCGCGTCGGCAAGCCCGGCATCGGCCAGGCCGCGATCAACCGGTTGCTGATCGAGGCGGCGAAGTCAGGACAGCGCGCGGTGCGGCTCAAGGGCGGCGATGGCTTTGTGTTCGGTCGTGGCGGCGAGGAAATCGAAGCGTTGCGCGAGGCCGGCGTCGCCTATTCGGTGGTGCCGGGCATTACCGCAGCCCTTGGTGCGGCCGCGGAGTTCGAGGTGCCGTTGACGTTCCGGCACGAGGCGCTGCGCATCACCTTCCTCACCGCGCACAAGGCCGAAGACGCTGAAGCCGTCGACTGGTCGGTGCTGACGGACGAGAAAATGACGATCGTGGTCTATATGGGCATGACCGCGGCGCCGTCGGTCCGCGACGGTCTGCTGGCCGCGGGACGCTCGCCGCACACGCCGGTCGGCGTGTTCGCGCGCGTGACGCGGCCGGATTCGCAGGCGGCCGTCGGAAGATTGGAAGACCTGCCCGGCCTGGTCGAAAAGATCGACGGCGGTCCCGCCGTGCTCATCATCGGCGACGTGGTCGCGCATTCCGCGCCATGGCTTATGCAAGAACGGCTTACCCGAGAATGGCGCAATCAGGGCTGGCACGCTCATAACCTCAATCAAGTCATCGCAAAATTGCTGGAAGCCGCCGAATGACCTCTCCGCTCGAACAGAAAAAAATCAGGATTACCGGTCCCTCGATGGTCACCGCCAACCGCACCTGGGATGGCGTCGTGATCTACCGCACCGCCCAGCAGGGCTGGTCGGTGAGCCTGTCGGATGCGGCGGTCGTTCGCACCTCTGATGAAGCCCGTGCCCTGCTCGCCGAATCGGTGGCCGACGACGTCGGCGCGGTCGGCGCCTACATCGCGCCGGTCGAGGTCAAGGACGGCGGCAAAATCAAGCCCGGCAATCTGCGTGAACACATTCGGTCGGAAGGCGTCACCATCGATCTTCCGGTTCCGGCATAAGGCAAGTCTCCGATGTACGCATATGACGAACTCGATCGCACGCTGATCAACGAACGGGTCGAAGAATTTCGCGATCAGGTGAAGCGCCGGTTGTCCGGTGAACTCACCGAGGACGAATTCAAGATGCTGCGGCTGCAGAACGGCGTCTATCTGCAACTGCACGCCTACATGTTCCGCGTCGCTATTCCCTACGGCACGCTGTCGTCGAAGCAATTGCGGCGGCTGGCGCATGTCGCGCGGCGCTATGACCGCGGCTACGGCCATTTCACCACCCGGCAGAACATCCAGTTCAACTGGATCAAGCTCGCCGAATTGCCGGACGCGCTGTCGGATCTCGCCGAAGTCGGCATTCACGCCATGCAGACGTCGGGTAACAACACGCGCAATGTCACCTCGGATCAATGGGCCGGCGTGGCGCCGGACGAGGTCGAGGATCCCCGGATCTGGTCGGAGCTGTTGCGGCAATACACGACGCTGCACCCGGAATTCTCCTTCCTGCCGCGCAAGTTCAAATTCGCCATCACCGCGTCGGAACACGACCGCGCCGCGATCAAGGTGCACGACATCGGCCTGCGCCTGTACAGGAACGCCGAAGGCGAGACCGGATTCGAGGTGCTGGTCGGCGGCGGATTGGGCCGCACCCCGTTCATCGGCAAAACGATAAAGCCGTTCGTGGCCGGCCGCGATCTTCTGAGCTATGTCGAGGCCATCCTGCGCGTCTATAACCAGTACGGCCGCCGCGACAATATCTACAAGGCCCGCATCAAGATCCTGGTGCACGAGCTCGGCATCGAGAAATTCGCGCAGGAGGTCGAGGACGAGTGGCTGCAGATGCGCGACAGCGCGCTGACGCTTGATGATGCCGTGGTCGAGGACATCCGCTCGCGTTTCACCTATCCGGTTTACGAAAAACTGCCGCATATGCCGGAGGAATTGAAGAAGGCGGCGCATGACCCGCATTTCGAGGCCTGGCGCAAGAATTCGGTCGCGCCGCACAAGGTGCCGGGCTATGCGATCGTCACGCTGTCGCTGAAGCCGGTGGGGGGCCCGCCCGGCGACGCCACCGCCGACCAGATGGATGCGATCGCCGATCTCGCCGACAAATATTCCTTCGGTGAAATTCGGGTCGGTCACGAGCAGAACCTGGCGCTGCCCCATGTTGCCCGCCGTGACCTGCCGGTGCTGTGGCGGGCGCTGGACAAGATCGGCGTGGCGACGCCGAACGTCAATCTGGTCTCCGATATCATCGCCTGCCCGGGACTGGATTATTGCTCGCTGGCGAATGCGCGCTCGATCCCGATCGCGCAGGAATTGACCCGGCGCTTTGCCAATCACGACACCGCCAATCTGATCGGGCGGCTGCACGTCAACATCTCCGGCTGCATCAATGCCTGCGGCCATCACCATGTCGGCCATATCGGCATTCTCGGCGTCGAGAAGAACGGTGAGGAGTTCTATCAGATCACGATCGGCGGCCGCGCCGACGAGAATGCCGTGGTCGGCACCCTGATCGGACCCGCGGTGCCTTACGGCGAGGTCGCCGACGTGGTCGAGGATATTGTCGAGGCTTACCTCGCGCTGCGCGCCCGTCCCGATGAACTGTTCGTCGACACGGTGAAGCGGCTCGGCGTCGAACCTTTCAGGGAGCGGGTCTATGCCACTCGTTAAGAATGGAAAAATCCTGGGCGACGCGTTCGTCCATGTGGCAGACGATGCAGAAATTCCAGGCGACGGCGCGATCCTGATTTCCTCGACACGCTTTCTCGGCGATCCGGAGACGCTTTCGCGTCGCACCGGCAAGACCGGCGTGATCTGGCCGAACAACCGCGACGTCGACGATCTCGTGCCGTATCTCGACCGGCTCGCGGTG
>NZ_JBEKCZ010000193.1:0-16861 GCF_050014615.1 Bradyrhizobium sp.
TGACGCCTGCCTCGCCAAACCTTACCGCTCCGTCGATCTGCTTCGCGGCCTGGAAATCGTCGCCGAGATCGTCACCACCGGCAAAGCGCAGCCGCCGTTCCCTCAGGGGTTCCAGCTGCTGCATCCGGCAACGACCGAATCCCAGGCGGTCCCCATATGAGAGAAAACGGCACACAAGTCCGCAAGCTTCTTCGCCAGCAGGCCGCGGTTGCCCACTTTGGCAGCTTTGCGCTTCGCGAAGGCGATGTCTTGAAAGTCCTGACGGAAGCGGCGCGGGTCTGCGCCGAATGCCTCAGCGTGCCGTTTTCCAAGGTGTGCCGCTACCGCGAACAGGAGAACGATCTTCTGATCGAAGCCGGCCACGGCTGGCACCCCGGTGTGATTGGAAATGTCGTCTCGCGGGCCGACATAACCTCACCGCAGGGGCGTGCTTTTATTACCGGAGAACCGTCGATCTGCAACGATTTGCGCAACGACAATGACTTCGAACTGCCGCCGTTCTATGCCGAGCATGGCATCGTTTCGACCATTGACGTCGTCATCAAGGGCAACGACGACCAGCCCTATGGCGTGCTGGAGATCGACAACAACGAGCAGCATGATTACGACGAGCATGATGTCGATTTCCTGACCGGCTTTGCCAATGTTCTTGCGGAGGCTGTCGCGACATCCGCGCGCACGGGCATCCTGCAGGGTACCATCGAGCGAATGAAGGTCCTTGTCGCCGAGAAGGACCGGCTGCTGGAACAGAAGAAGGTCCTGGCCGAGGAGTTGCAACACCGGGTCCGCAACAATCTGCAGCTGGTCTACGGGATGCTGAGCAAGCAATTGGACGACACGTCGGACGCGGCCGGACAACGCGGTATCAAGGCGATCTCGCGCCGGGTTTCTACCCTGGCGCAGGTCTACGACCATCTGCTCGGAAACGAGATGACGCGAACCACCGATTTCGGCAGTTACGTAAAATCGCTGTGCCTCAATCTCTCGAACATTCAGGCGGCACCCGACGGGCGAGTTACGCTTAAGTGCGACAGCGACGCCATCGTTCTCGATCTCGATGTGGTGACGGCGTTGGGCATCGTCGTCGCGGAGGTCGTCACCAACTGCTATGACCATGCCTTCCCCGACGGCAAGGGCGGTTCAATTACCGTGTCGGTTCGCCGCGCCGACGGCGATATCGCGACCATCACCATCAGCGACGACGGCACTGGCTTCCCGGCTAAGGCCGAAAGCAAGCGGCATGGACTTGGGCTGGTACGACGGCTGGTCGAACAGATTCGCGGAAGCGCAATCATCGACTCCGATCATGGCACGGTTTGGACCATCCGAATCCCGGTTGAACGCATCGTACTTGCTTCCTGACGGAATCGACGCGACCGGCCGAAATTGGGCAACCATGAAAATCACGCCTCCACCGCCAAGCTGTACTCAATTTCAGACCGCGGAGCTGCCGTGCCCTGCATGCGGCAGGCAGATGAAGTTGACCCTCATCGAGCCAAGCGGCCCCAACGTTGAGCTGCGGACCTACGAATGCGCGGCGTGCGACTCAGGCGCCAGCTTCTTGATTGCCATATAGGCGCGCGAACTCATAACCGGATCGAGCCGTCCACTATCCGCGCATGGCTGGCGGCATCGATCGGGCGATAGGCACCGGATGCCGGATCTTTGAAAAAGATCTGATCCTTGACGCGCTGCGGATCGAAACCCTCGCCGATCAATCCCTGTTTTTTTTGCTTGAAGGTTTCGGTGTTATCCAGCGTCGTGCAGATACGCACAAACACCGGGCAGGCATAGGCCGGCAGCCGGCGCGCGAGATGATCCCCGAAATCCCTGAGGTCAAACCGGTCATCCACCACAATCGCTGCCATGCCGGCGCGGCCGTCGGCGCCTCGAATTTCCACGCCATAAGTGGTCGCATCGATGATACCAGGGCAATTCACAACGGCCTCGTTCACTTCGGAGGTGGCGACATTCTCGCCCTTCCAGCGAAAAGTATCTCCGACCCGATCGACAAAGTGGAAATAGCCGCCTTCGTCGAGCATCATCAGGTCGCCAGTGCGAAACCAGGCGTCGCCTTTCGCCAGCACGTCACGCAGAATTTTCTTTTCGGTCTCGGCGGCGTCGGTATAGCCCTCGAACCGGCCTCCCCCGTCGTCGGCGGTTCCGATCCGGCCGACGGCTTCGCCGACCTCTCCGCGGGCGCAAGCCACGCAAAGTCCGGCCGCTGTGCGAACCGGCAGGTCCCCTTCCGGGTCGAGACGAACGAGCGCCGCCGGAAAACGATGCGCCAGCAACGGCGGAATTCGGCCGATCGCGCCCGGTCTGCCTTCCACATTGTAGAGCGAGAAATTGCCTTCGGTCGCAGCGTAAAACTCCAGGATTTGCGGAATCGAAAACCGCGCCTGGAAGGCTTCCCAGATATCGCCACGCAGGCCATTGCCACAGGCCAGCCGAACCCGATGCCGGGTCTCGAATTCGGATCCGGGGGCCTTGAGAAGATACCGGCACAGTTCGCCGATGTACTGGAACAGCGTGCAGTCCCAGCGCACGATGTCGTGCCAGAAACTGCCGGCGGAGAATTTATCCGACAGCACGACCGATGCGCCCGCGCTCAGCATGCTGCATGGCGCGACGATGCCGCCGACGCTGTGAAACAGCGGCAGGCAATCGAACAGCCGATCTTCCGGCGACGCGTTGGTCAATCCGGCAAACCAGCCGCCCCAGTTGAGGATGCGCCGGTGACTGATGCTGGCCGCCTTTGGCAGGCCGGTGGTCCCGGACGTGTAGATCAACAGCGCCCGGTCGTTGATGGTGACCCCGCGCCGCTCGCTTTGCGTCAGCGGGCTGCCGTCCAACTGGTCCAAAGCTGCATCGATACCGGCCTCATAGGCGTCGCCGCCGTGCAGCCAGATTTTCGGCGCACGGTTCAACTGTGGTGCTGCCGTTTCAAACACCGCGGCGAGATCGTGGGCGAGGATGACATGATCCGCAGCCGCGACGTTGATGCAATGCGACAGCGATGGCCCCACCAGTTTGGTATTGATCAGCGCCGCGACGCCGCCGACCTTGCTGATGCCGAGCCAGGCGGCGATGTAATCCGGCCGGCCGGGCATGAACAGGCAAACCGTATCGCCGGCCTTGATACCTACCGACAACGCCCAGCGCGCGTAACGGTTTACCCGCTCCGCCAAGGTCCGGTAGCTGAACGTCTCCGTATCCGATATCAGGCCGGGACGTTCCGGTTGTCGTGCGGCCCAATCCTCGACAACATCCGCAAACAACCGCCGGGGGTTTGCCTCGATGCGGGAGGTCAACTCGATGGCCTTCAGCCAGCTCTTGGCCGCGGAGGGCTTGCCGCGCAGCCGCGGGCCATCGGTCGGTTGCTCAATGACGCCTGCGTTCATGGCTGAATACTTGTTGGTCGAGGACCACGTATAGCCGTGTTGGCCTGACCAGGTGTTAATCGGCAGAGTTAAGGCTGGGTCACGATCTTCTCGCGAACGGCCGGCGTCGGCGGGCGGCCTCTCTGCGGTCATGTCGCGCAGAATGATTGACGGACCATCGCGCCCTAAGCACCGGATTTAGCCGGGACCGCACGGACCCGATTTGACCGGAGCCTTAGCTGGCGTGAACGACCAGCTTTTCCTCGGCGAAGAACTGGAGCGCGCCATAGCCCTCCATATCGACGGCGTAGCGAAAGTTGCCGTCCTCGGTCGGAAACACGGCGATGATGATGCCGCCTTCATGGTCGTCGGCCGCTTTATCGACCATCTCGCCAATCGCAAATTTGGACATCGCGAACTCCTTCTGGATTCGTCGATGCGATTATCCCCACAAATTGGTTAACGGTTCTTAAGCAAGCGCGAAATCGGAATGGCGCCGATTTCATCGGCAATGCCTGGATTCGAAGCATGCCGCGTTCTGCGGTCATAAACCCTTATGGACGCGCTGGAATTTTACCGCGATGATGCCGCGCCATACCGCTTACCGGATTGCTGCAATGTCTGCCGATCAGAATTCTTTGGGGGCTACGACGATCAGCAGGCGGGCATGGCTGCATTCGGCGGCCGTGGCGTTGCTCGGCGTCCGCGGCGTGACCCCGGCGCGGGCGGATACCTACCCGTCGCATCCGGTGCGATGGGTGGTGCCTTACACCGCGGGCGGCGCCACCGATGTCCTGTCCCGCCTGATTTGCCAGCGCCTGTCGGAGCGGCTCGGCCAGCCGTTCATCGTCGAAAACAAGCCGGGCGCGGGCAGCAACATCGGCACCCAGGCCGTGATCAATTCACCGTCGGACGGATATACCCTGCTGCTGACCAGCACCGCCAACGCCATCAACGCCTCGTTCGATCCCTCGCTGCCCTACGATTTCGCCAAAAGCGTCATGCCGGTCGCAGGCGTCGCGCGCATCCCGCTGGTGCTGGTGGTCAATAACGACCTTCCGGTCCGCAACGTCGCCGAATTCATCGCCTACGCCAGGACCCATCCGGGCCAACTCAGCATCGCCTCATCCGGCATCGGCACCTCGCTTCATCTTTCGGGCGAGTTGTTCAAGGCGATGGCTGGAATTCAATTCGTTCATGTGCCCTATCGCGGCTCGGCTCCGGGCCTCACCGACGTGATGTCCGGCCAGATCCAGGGCATGTTCGACAACGTCACGTCGTCGTTCGAACTGGTGCGATCGGCAAAGCTGCGTGCGCTCGGCGTGACGACCCGGGAGCGATCGGAAACGATGCCGGAAGTGCCGTCGATCGGAGACACGCTCACCGGCTTCGAAACCAGTTCATTCTACGGCGTCGGCGCCCCGCGCGGCACAGCAAAGGAAATCATCGACCTCCTGAACCGGGAAATCGTTCAAGCCCTGGTCGATCCCGTAATCAGACAGCGGCTCGGCGAGCTCGGCGCCATTCCCATGACCGGCAATGCCGACCAGTTCGGCGCCATGCTCGCGGCCGAGACCGAGCGTTGGCGCCGCGTCGTGGAAATATCCGGGCAGAAGAAGGAGTAACGACAATGGCGATGCGGGCGCCGAGCATACGGGAGGGCACGAATTTCCGGACGATATCGCCGAGTTTCAATTTTTGTCGGGCTGACGTTTCTCGCTTTTCCGTGAGCTGTCATAGCGCGCCAGAAACATCATGACCGCGGCATGGACATGTTTCCTCATTTCGCTTTCGGATGGTGCGGCTGGAGGCTGTCCGATCAGGGAATACAAATGATGCTGCGCGACGACGGAGCCAATGAAGAGCTTTGCCGCGAGCAATGGCTGCGGGCAATCCAGTTGCCGGCGGCGGGTGGCGACGCGTAGATAGTCTGTAAGCCTGTCCAGAGTGGCACCCGGTCCCCGGGCATAAAATACCCTGGCGAGCTGCGGTGAACGCGGCGCTTCGGCGACGACAATCCTGAGCAGCGATGACGTGTCGCTCTTCATCATCAAACGCATCAAGCCAAGCCCCAATTCGCAGAGTACTGTTTCCGGCTCCTCATCCCGCGCCAATGCGCTCTGAGGGCCGGAGATCAAGGTCGCCCGGCGGTCGACAATTTCAGCGAACAGCGCTTCCTTGCTCGCAAAGTGCCGGTACAGTGTCTCCTTTGATCCCCCGGCCAGGGAGGCGATCATCTGCATGGTGGTATCGGCGAACCCCCGCTTGAGAAATACCCGCTCCGCGACAGAGGCTATTTCCGCCCGCCGTTTGGCGCCCCGTGGAACCCGCCGGCGCGCCTTTTTGTTACTTTGCTTCGATGGCATCTTGCGCTTCATTGACTCTTGGTTCCAAAATCCATATTCGAACCCATGGGTTCGGATAGCTACCAACGCGGACTGCGTTGACCCGTCGAGTTGACCCGCAGCGGATGGACATGTCTGAAAGCCCAACCGATCCCGATACGTCGGCGCACAAGAATACGCCACGCGACGACGCGCGCAATGGCCAGCCGGCCGCCGACAAGCCTGCGACAAAACCCGACGGCGATTCCGCCTCGAACCAGAGCTCTGACGAAAACGCCGACCAGGCGACGCGGAAAAAGCGACGTCCCTTCGTCGCCGTGATCGGCCTCATTGTTGTCGGCCTTCTTCTGGTGGGAGGCATTTACTACTGGCTTTCGACCCGCAATCTGGAAAGCACTGACGACGCCTATACCGACGGACGGGCGATCAGCATCGCGCCGCAGGTTGCCGGGGCCGTTATCTCCCTTGACGTCACCGACAATCAATTCGTGAAACGGGGCCAGCCGCTCATTCATATCGATCCGAGGCAGTACCAGATCGACCGCGACCAGGCCGAGGGTGCGCTGGAGACCGCGAAGCAGCAATATGCCGGCCAGCAATTTGGCCTGGAGATCGCCCGCAAGAACTTTCCCGCTCAGCTGGAGCAGGCCCAGGCTCAACTCGCCAACGCTCAGGCCAATCTCGCCAAGGCCCAGGCGGACTACGACCGCCAGCGATCGCTTCCGAAGCTGGCCACGACGCAGCAGGACATCGACGCATCGACGTCTGCGTTCAAACAGGCTCAGGCGCAGGTCATGCTTGCCGAAGCGCAGGTCGCGCAGAACTCGCCGGTGCCGCAGCGCATTGGCGAAACCGATGCGCAGGTGGGACAGTTGAAAGGGCAGGTCGAACAAGCCCAAGCCAGGCTCGACCAGGCCAATCTCAATCTGTCATGGGCCGTCGTTACCGCACCCCAGGACGGCTGGATCACCAAGCGGAATGTCGAGCAGGGCAACTACGTCGCGCCCGGGCAGCAGATTTTTTCGATCGTCGCGCCTGAGGTCTGGATCACCGCCAATTTCAAGGAAAGCCAGCTCAGCGATATGCGAAAGGGCCAGCCGGTCAGGATCAAGATCGACGCCTACCCCAAACTTGACTTGCAAGGTCACGTCGAAAGCATCCAGCTGGGATCCGGATCCAAGTTCACCGCTTTTCCGCCGGAAAATGCGACCGGCAATTTCGTCAAGGTGGTGCAACGCGTCCCGGTCAAAATCGTCATCGACAGCGGCCTCGATCCGAATATCCCGCTGCCGCTTGGGATCTCCGCCGAACCAACGGTAACGGTGAGATGAGCGCGGCAGAGGCCGCAGCGCCTGCCGCCGGCGCTACCTGGAAGCCGCGCTACAATCCCTGGCTGATTGCGGTCGCGGTCACGCTGGCCGCGTTCATGGAAATCCTCGACACCACGATCGTCAATGTCGCCCTGCCCCATATTGCGGGCAGCCTGTCATCGAGCAGCGATGAAGCGACCTGGGCGCTGACGTCCTATCTCGTCGCCAACGGCATCGTGCTGACGATCTCGGGCTGGCTTGGCGATCTGCTCGGACGCAAACGCTACTTCATCATCTGCATCGCGATGTTCACGGTCTGCTCGTTTCTGTGCGGCACCTCGACCAGCCTGACCCAGCTCATCGTCTTCCGGCTGGCCCAGGGATTCTTCGGCGGTGGCTTGCAGCCCAATCAGCAGTCGATCATCCTCGATACATTTCCGCCGGCCAAACGCAGCGCGGCGTTTGGTGTCGCGGCCATTGCCACCATCGTCGCCCCGGTGCTGGGGCCCACGCTCGGCGGATACATCACCGACCAGGTCACATGGCGCTGGATATTTTTCCTGAACGTCCCGGTCGGCATCCTCGCGGTATTTCTGGTGTCGGTGCTGGTCGAGGATCCGCCGTGGGAGAAGGAGAAAAAGCGCCGCGGCATCGACTATATCGGCCTGTCGCTGATCACGCTCGGCCTCGGCAGTTTCCAGATCATGATGGACCGCGGTGAGGACGCTGGCTGGTTCGAGTCGAACTTCATCTGCCTGATGGCCCTGGTGGCGTTCCTCGGCATTCTGGGCGCCGTCGGCTGGCTCCTCGTCGCCAAAAAGCCCATCGTCGATCTCGAGGTCTTCAAGGATCGCAATTTTTCCGCCGGCTGCATCATGATCAGTGCGACGGGAGCCATCCTCTACGCCAGCGCCGTCATCATCCCGCAATTCGCGCAACAGACGCTGAATTATACCGCGACCTGGGCTGGGCTTGTGCTGTCGCCCGGCGGCATTGCCGTTATTGTGCTGATCCCGATCGTCGGCAGGCTGATGACGGTGTTGCAGACCCGCTACGTGATTGCGCTCGGCTTTTCCATCATGGGAATAGGCCTCATGTTCTCCAGTGGCCTCGCCCCGAACATCGACTTCCGCACGCTGGTCATGATGCGGACCATGCAAACCGCCGCCCTTGCCTTTCTGTTTGTTCCGATCAGCACCGTGGCCTACCTGACCTTGCCGCGCCGGCTCAACGGCGACGGCGCCGCCCTGTTCGCGATGTTCCGCAACGTTTTCGGCTCGATCGGTATTTCGCTGTCGACCGCCCAGATCACGCAGCGCTCGCAGGTGCACCAGACCTATCTGTCGCAATGGGCGAGCCCGTTCCATCAGCCCTATCAGGCCCTGATTGCAAGCTACGAGCAAACGCTGCGCGCCTTGGGCCGGGTGGGCGCCGCCGCCCACGACATCGCCGTCGGCCGCGTCTACCAATCGTTCCGGCTACAGGCGACGGTTCTGGCCTATTCGGATGTGTTCTACTATTGCGCGATCGTCGCGTTTTTGATGGTTCCACTCTGTTTCCTGATATCGCCGAAGATCGGCGGCGGCCGCCCGGCAGGGGCACATTGATGGCAGAGCACCGCACCAGACGGCTTATCGCTGTCATGATGGCCCCGATGCTGCTGGCCGGCTGCATGGTCGGCCCGGACTTTGCGCCGCCCGACCCGCAATTGCCGGAAACATCCTTCAACGGCGATGCCGGCGTCGCGGTTTCCGATGCGCGGCTGCCACCACCGACCGATCCGACCTGGTGGGCGGTATTCCGCGATCCCGTCCTCACCGGTCTCGAGCACCGTGTTGCCGACGCCAATCTCGACGTGCGGACGGCCACGATCCGGCTGGCGGAGAGCCGGTTTCAGCGCGGCGTCACCGCCGCGGCCGAATTCCCGTCGATCAACGGCGACGCCAAATATACCCGCGAACTCTACAGCCAAAACGGCATCATCAGTCTGCTGGGGGGCCTGCTCGGACCTTCCGCCAGCGGCGGCATCCCGATCACGCCGATCAATGACTACAATGTCGGGTTCGATGCCTCCTGGGAGCTCGATCTGTGGGGTAAAGTGCGCCGGCAGGTCGAGGCGGCCGACGCCCAGGTCGATCAGGCCGAGGACCAGCGCCGCGACGCGCTGGTGTCGAGCCTCGCTGAACTGGCACGCGACTACATCCAGCTGCGCGGTGTCCAGACCCAGATCGGAATTGCGAATGATAATCTGAAGGTCGATCGCGACATCCTGCAACTCGCCCAGCAGCGTCAGGAGCACGGCGTCCAGAACGGCCTCGATGTCGAGAATGCCGCGGCGCAGGTCGAAAGCATCCGCGCCCAATTACCGACGCTGGAACAGCAGGAATCGCAGTACATCAATGCGCTCAGCCTGCTGCTGGATCAGCCGCCGGGTGCGTTGCGGGCCGCCCTCGGCCGCCCACGAGCCATCCCGCTGGCGCCGCCGCGCATTCCACTCGGGATCCCTTCGGAACTCGCCCGGCGCCGGCCGGATATTCGGGCGGCTGAAACCCAGCTGCATGCGGCCACCGCCAACATCGGTGTTGCCGTCGGCGCGTTCTATCCAAGCGTCCAGCTTAACGGCACGGTCGGCCTCGACGCGCTCGATTACACCAATCTCTGGAAGGGCAGTTCGCTGCAGTACATGGTGGGACCGAGTGTGAGCCTGCCGATCTTCGCCGGCGGCCGCCTGAAAAAGACGCTTGAACTGCGCGACGCCCAGCAGCAGGAAGCGGCGATATTCTACCACAAGACCGTGCTGCAGGCCTGGCATGACGTCGTCAATGCGCTGGTTTCCCGGCGCCTCGAACAGACCCGTCGGGCTCGCCTCAAATCGCAGGCCGATCATAGCCGCCAGGCGCTCATCCTGGCCCGCGCCCGCTACAATGACGGCGTCGCAGAGTTCGTGACCGTGCTCGACGCCGAACGGTCGCTGCTCCAGGCGGAGCAACAATACGCCACCAGCACCATGAACGTCTCGCTGAACGTCGTGCAGCTGTTCAAGGCGCTCGGCGGCGGGTGGGAAGAAACCTTTCCCGATCCGCCGGTCGTCGTTTCGACGGTACGCTGAGCGGCTCTGTGCCGTGATCCGATGGCGCTGCTATCGCAGGCGCCAGGGAAAACATGTCAGTTATCGTGCAAGGTTCGCCAGCATCAAAAAACGCTCCGGGAGGTCGACATGGAACTTGCAGCAACCCCCATGACGGAGAGGCAGCGCAAATACCGGGCGAGCTATCGGGAGCGCGTGGCCGGCTGGTACAATGGCTGGCTTCACGTTGTGCTGATCTACACGATCGGCTTCACGGCCCTTTATGTCTATATCGCCAACATTCACGATATCCGGCCGTGGGAATGGCTGACGGTGCCGGTGGTGTTTCTGATCGCCAATTTCTTCGAGTGGGCGGTGCATCGATATGTCATGCATCGTCCGTCGAATGTCCCCTTGCTTCGCGCCATCTACAGCCGCCACACCCTGATGCATCATCAGTTTTTTACCGAACAGGAGATGCGGTTCGCCGACCATCATGACTGGCGCGTGACATTCTTCCCGCCCTACGCCCTCGTCGTCTTTACCTTCATGTCGATTCCGGCCGCCATCGTCGCCGGCTTGCTGGTCTCGCCCAATACCGGCTGGCTGCTGATTTCGACGACCACCTCGATGTATCTGATCTACGAGTTCATGCACTTCTGCTGCCATGTCGAGGAAAACTGGTTCGTGCGTACCATGCCGTTTGTGAACACGATCCGCCGGCATCATACCGCGCACCACAATCAGTCGATCATGATGGAGCGCAACATGAACCTCACCTTCCCGGTGATGGACTATCTGCTCGGCACGTCGGACCTCAATCGCGGACTGCTGGGCCATGTCTTCAACGGCTACAGTACGCGATACGTCAAAACCGACATGCGCCGTACATCGAAGACGCCGCGGCTGTCGGTCACTGCGGCCGCCGCTGAATAGATCGTGTTGCGGAACGGCCCCGGCCGGCAGCATGTGTCCCGGTCAGCGTCTTCTCTAACCGGCAGCCAATCTGCGGGGAGGCTTCCATGAACCAGATCGAACCGAACATGCTGGCGCTGGCCTGGTTCGCCGCGCTGTGGAGCATGTGCTGCCTGGGCTTTCTTCAACTCGCAGGCCTGTATCCGCTGCGTCGTCAATCCCCACCCCTGCGGGCAACGAACCTTCTCGTTCTGGCCACGACAGCTCTCTGGATTGCTGTGCTGGCCGCGACCGTGCGTTTTGGCGTGACCGAGCTGCGATGGACGACATTCGTCATCGTTGCCGGCATTTTGGTTCTGTTCGTTCCGGAAATCTTCCAGGCCTTGCCGCGCCGTTTTCGCGACGGGCTATCGGGCCTTGTCGTTTCCGCTTGCGCATTCGCCGTCGTGCTGCTGCTGTTGGCCCAAAATCTCGTCGGCGGCGTGCCGCCATTGATGTGACATAACGGAGACCCGCGATGCCCCCTCATATCAAAGCCATGTTGTCGCTGGCCTGTCTCGCGACGGCCGCTGCCGGCTACGTGTTCATGGTCTATCTCGGCCAGCGCGGCCCGAGTTACGCCGTGGCCTTTCTCGGCCTATTCGCCACCGCGGCGATGTGGATTTTTCCGGAGGTCGTCAAGAAGGACCTCAACCAGGCGCGCAAGTAGACGCGAGGATGTCGAACGCCGAGCAACTCTGAACCCGCCGGAGAGAATAGATGAAACATTATGCCGGGGATCGGACGATCGACGGAATTTCGGTCACCGTCGACGGCCAGCCGCTATCTCCCCATTACGATCAATTGCAGCTGACCGAACACGGATTTGAGTGGAGCTACGAGGGCCCGGAGCCGGCGCAGCTGGCCTTTGCCCTGCTGTACGATCATCTGGGCGATGCCGCGGCGGCAAAGCACTTGCACCAGGCGCTGATGGAGCGCCTGGTCGCCAATTTCGACAATGAATGGGAATTGTCCGCGGATGATCTCGTTGATGCGATCAGGGTCCTGCGCGGCAATGCGCAAGCGGCCTGAGCGATGAGCCTGAATTATCGTGCCGCTGTCCTGCATCAGAGCGGCATGCCGCTTGCGATCGAGCGCGTGTCGGCCGCGCCACTCGGCCCGACCGACGTCATCGTCAAAATTCGCGCCGCCGGCCTTTGCCACACCGACCTCGAAGTGATGAGCGGATCGCTGCGCTATCCGTTGCCGATGATCCTGGGCCACGAGGCGGCCGGTATCGTCGAAGAAGTCGGCAGCGCCGTCGGCGATATCCGGACCGGCGATCATGTGATCCTGTCCTGGAATCCGCATTGCGGGCACTGCTTTTACTGCGACCGCGACCTGCCCATTCTCTGCGAAACTTATCTCGGCGAAGGCCCCAAAGGCGTTCATTTCGACGGACAATCGAAGGCCAGCCTGTCGAGCGGTGAGCATCTCGCCCATCTGATGTTTCTGGGCGCCTTCGCCGAATATTGCGTTGTGCCGGCGCAGCAGGCGATCGTGGTACCCCGGGATATTCCGTTCGATCGGGCCTGTCTGATCGGCTGCGGCGTCATGACCGGGGTCGGCGCCGCATTGAACGTCGCCGATATCGGATATGGCGACACCGTGCTGGTGATCGGATGCGGCGCGGTCGGCCTGGCCGCCGTCCAGGGCGCGGTGATGGCGGGCGCCGGTGCCATCATCGCGGCCGATCTCGATGACGCCAAGCTCGCACTCGCTGCAAGGCTCGGTGCCACGGCGACCGTCAACGCCACGCGCGACGATCCGGTCGAGGCGGTGCGGGCGGCGACCAAAGGCCGCGGCGCCGACATTGTTCTCGAAGCGGCCGGCCAACCGGCGGCGTTTCGTTGCACGGCGGAAGCGGTGCGGCCCGGCGGTCAGATCATCTGGCTCGGCAAGATCGACGTTGCCAATGATGTAAGCTTTCGCTGGGGCTCGCTGATGAGCGAAAAGCGAATCCGGCGATCGAGTTACGGTGGCGCCCGGCCGGCGCGCGACTTCCCGCTGCTGGCGCAGGCCTATCTCGACGGCCGGCTCAAGCTCGATGAACTGATCAGCGGCCGCATTGCCCTCGACGACATCAATCGCGGGTTCGACGATTTGCGCGCCGGCAAGGCCATCCGCACGGTTATCCAGTTTTAATCGGTTACAGCGTCGAGCGGGCAAAACTCTCGATGTAAGCCATCAACGCATCGGAGGCGGCACCGGCGGCCTCGATGTTCTCTGCGGCGACTGCTTCGGCGACTTCCGCGTGCAGGCGCGCGGCCAGCGGGAGGTCGGCGGCCTGCTTGTAGTGCTGGTACCAGAAGCGCCGTGACAGGCCGTGCATCAGCCCCATCGAGCGCGAGGCAAACTCATTTCGCGAGGCCACGGAGATCGACAGGTTGAACTGCTGATCAAGCCGCATGAACGCCAGGCCATCCTCCTTCTCGGCTGCCAGGCGCATGCCCTGCGCGATCTCGGTAAACTCCTTGCGCTCGTCCAGCGTCGCGCGTTTCGCCGCACCGCGGGCCATCAGCCGTTCGAGTTCACGGCGAACTTCCAGCAGCCGCAATTGCGCGCTCAGATCCATGTCGGAAACGAGAACACCACGGCGCGGCAGAATATTCACCAGGCCATCGCGTGAAAGCCGCTGCAAGGCCTCGCGAACCGGGGTGCGCCCGGTCGAGAGCCGCTTGGCCAGCACGACTTCGGAAAGCACCGCGCCCGGCGCCAATTGCAGCGTAACGATCAGTTCTTCCAGCAAGGCATAAGCCTTGTCGGTCATCGTCGCATCGCTCGGGGGCGAAGCGAGCCGGCTGGTTTTGCGGCTGCGCTCGGCGCTAACAGCCGCGCTCCGCGGGCGCTTCGAGGCGGCCTGGCGCTGCCCCTGTAAATCTTCCGGGCGCTTGTGTTTGTCAGCCATTTTTTCGTCAGCCATTTCGTCTATCGGCCCTGGAATTTTCGAATCTCGGTCGTCGCTCGCCGTCTGCAACAGGTATCTCACAACGGCGGCGGCACGGGCAACCATGACCGGCCGCGCAGCCACAGCCAAACGAACAGGGAAGGCCGCAGCCCGCCGTCTTTATCCCCGATATGCAGCCGGAATATGCGCCCGTCAGTGCGAGATGCTTTCCAGCGTTCTGCCCCGCGTCTCCTCGCCGAGAAGGAGGACCGCAAGCGCGGCCACCACGAACGCGCCGGCGCCGAGTGCGAATACGCCTGTCTGTCCCGCCGACGGCAGGATGATGCCAATGACGTAGGGACCGATCAGCGATCCGACGCGCCCGATCGCCGACGCAAAGCCGGTCCCGGTCGCACGAATCCGCGTCGGATAGAGTTCGGGCGTGTAGGCATAAAGCGCCGACCACATCCCGAACAGGAAGAACTGCATGCAAAGACCCGCGATAATCAACTGGGTCTGATCCACGGCGGAGCCGTAGAAATAGCAAGCCGCCGCGCCGGCAAGGAGATTAAGCGCCAGGGTCGCCTTGCGTCCCCATGCTTCCACCAGCCAGGCCGAGCACAGGAACCCGGGAATGCCCGCCAGTGAAATCAGAATGGTGTAGAACACCGATTTGGTGACCGGGAATCCCTTGGCCTGCAGCAGCGCGCCGAGCCAGGTGGTCAGACCGTAGAAGCCGAGCAACGCGAAGAACCACAGGGTCCACAACATGGCGGTGCGTTTGGCGTAGATTCCGGCAAACAGCGCGGCGATGCCGCCGCCTTCCGGTGCCTCGGCAAACAGCTCGCGTTGCACCGGCGGCAGCGATCTGCCGCCGAGGCGTGCGGACACTTTTTGCTCGATTTCCCGGATGGTTGCTTCCGCACGATCGGAATGACCATGCGTCGCCAGCCAGCGCGGCGACTCCGGAACGTAGCGCCGGATCACCAGGACAAAGATGGCCGGGACCGCCTGCAGAATGAACACCCAACGCCAGTCCGAGACCGAGAGCACCACGTAACACAACAGGCCCGACACGATGAATCCCAGCGGCCAGAAGCCTTCCAGCAGCGCAATGTAGCGGCCGCGATTGGCGGCCGGCATCATTTCCGACACCATCGACTGGGCAACCGGAAATTCCATGCCCATCCCGAAGCCCAGCAAAAGGCGCGACGCGCCGAGCACCGTGACGGTCGACGACAGACCGCAGCACAGGCTGCCGAGGCCCCAGAAGATCATGCTGACCTGAAACACGCGGGCGCGGCCGAAACGATCCGCGAGCAGGCCCGCGGATGCGGCGCCGAGAAACATGCCGACGAAACTCATGCTCGACAGCAGCCCAGCCTCCGCGGTCGACAGCTGGAACGTCTGGCGGATCGAGCCGAGCACGAACGTCAACGCGGCGAGATCCATGCTGTCGAACAGCCACGCGGTGGCGATGATGGCGAAGATGCCCCGCTGGTAGGACGTCAGCGGAAGCCGCTCCAGCCGGGCGGCGATATCCGCGGCCTGTGCGGTTTTCGCGCTGCGCAGGGCGAACGCGCCTTCGGCGGCGGCTGCCCCATGGGCCACATCAAGGCTGGTCATGAAATCCTCCCCAGGAATCCAGCAAGTATCCGGTTCAAGCCGGTATTTGCGCTTGTTCGGCAGCGGCAATTTACTGATAGGTTAGTAATATGTCACACGTCTGTCAATTGACGCGGCGGTCGCCCGCACCGCGTTGTCCTTTCCATCATTTCAAACAGCCAGAACGCCGTCATTTCTCTCTCACGTCGTCCCCGCCTAGTGCGCAAGTGCGCACGGGGCGCGGGGACCATACGCCGCGGCCTATCGTTGAAGGATGCTGTTGAACGACTTTTGCGCAACACAAAGCCCTGTGGTTATGGGTCCCGGCGTTCGCCGGGACGACGATGTGGAGACATAGCTCCGCCTTCCCGCGGCGCGATGCGCCCGGGTTGTGCAGGAACCGTCCGCCCCAAACAGAGGGCGCAGGGAATGCCGGATGCGCGCTGCACCCGCGGTCTCGTGCGCATAAGGAGAGTGGATGCGCGCACGAGCATACAGGCTCAGCGGAGGCATCCGGCATCCCCTGCGTGATGGCTTTACGGCTTATGCCGCGCTCTCCCCGGTGATCGGGCTTGTTTGTCACCGTCATCCCTGAGAAGCTTGCTTCTCAAGAACTTGACGCCGGCGTCGAGGCGTCAGGACCACACGGTTTTGCCGTACGCTCACACGTCGTTCGTCCTGCGCGCCTGCCCATCGCTCACGAGGTGCACTCGCCCTGCGACATCCATGGCGCGCCGACGCTCTCGCGTCCACCACATCCCATTCCGCGTTCGTGACGACGCGCGACCGCCCCTCTTGCCGGAACAGAACGATCGCAGTTAGCCGATGATTTGCGGTTGGCGTGAACCGGAATTTTGCCCGTCGTGCCAATCTGCCGCATCCCGACGGGCAACCGGTTGGCTGCCTCAGTTTGGCGTGCAAGGTAATTTTCATCTCGACGGCAGCCGATCCATACTTGACAGCTAACTGTCATATTGACAGTATATTGTCATTATGACAAAGCCGTCCAAATCCGGCACCCTCACCGATCTGGTGCTTGAGATATTCCGACTCAACGGTCTTCTGATCGCGTCCGGTGACGCGCTGGTGGCCGACATCGGCTTGACCAGCGCGCGCTGGCAGGTCGTCGGCGCGATTGCCCTGCAGCAGGGACGGGCGCCGGTGGCGCATATTGCCAATGCCATGGGTCTCACGCGGCAATCGGTGCAGCGGATCGCCGATGAACTCGCGCGGGCGGGCATCGTCGAATTTCGTGACAATCCTCACCACAAGCGCGCCAGGCTGGTGACACTGACGGCGAAAGGACACGC
>NZ_JBEKCZ010000194.1:0-11045 GCF_050014615.1 Bradyrhizobium sp.
CAAGGAAAAGGTGGAAACGACCTGCGCTCCGGTGATCCCGCGCTGGCATTCCGAGAATATCTCTTGGCGCATGGCGCTAAACTCGGTCATCAATTGAGAGGTCAACTTGGAACGTTGCTCTGCACTGTTCCATTGATCGAGAATGACCAGGGTAATGATTGATAATATTCCGGGCAGGAAAATAGCATATTGGTCTCTATGAGAATCCAAGAACAAAGGGCCAAACGCCAAAATGACCGCGACTATCCACCCTGCCAGATAGCTCTTTGGAAGCCTGTCAACCATAATTTGCGCTCCCCAAACGCGAGATTAAGTTTCCTCGCAATGATGCCGCGACTTTTCTGCTGATGCAATCCAAAGTTGCTCGTGCATTGGACGTGTCGGGCGTTGCAGTGCAATAGTCTCACGACATGGCGCCGTCTTCGAGGCGCGGCATTCGACGGAAATCGCGCGGCTCAGCCTGTTATCTGAGGCAATTTGAGGCGAAGCCAAACATGCCTCTTGAATTGGATAAGGCCTAGAGGCCCTCAGAAACCCAGAGCCCAATCACCCCAGCGCCTTCAGCGCCGCCCTGCCCGCATATTTCGCCTGGCTCCCCAATTCCTGCTCGATCCGCAGCAACTGATTGTACTTGGCGGTGCGATCGGAGCGCGCCAGCGAGCCGGTTTTGATCTGGCCGCAATTGGTCGCGACCGCGAGGTCGGCGATGGTGGAATCCTCGGTTTCGCCGGAGCGGTGCGACATCACGGCGGTGTAGCCGGCCTTGTAGGCCATCTCGACCGCATCAAGCGTTTCCGTCAGCGTCCCGATCTGGTTGACCTTGACGAGAATGGAGTTGGCGCGGCCGTTCTTGATGCCGTCGGCGAGCCGGGTCACGTTGGTCACGAACAGGTCGTCGCCGACCAGCTGGTATTTGCTGCCGATGAGATCGGTCAGTTGCTTCCAGCCGTCCATATCGTCTTCGGACATGCCATCCTCGATCGAGACGATCGGATAGCGCGATGCGAGATCGGCGAGATATTTTGCCTGTTCGGAAACCGAGCGGGTCTTGCTCTCGCCGCCGTAAACGTATTTGCCGTCCCTGAAGAATTCGGTCGCGGCACAATCCAGCGCCAGCATGACGTCGCCGCCGGCTTTGTAACCGGCCTTGCCGATCGCAGCCATGACGAATTCAAGGGCCGCATCCGCCGACGGCAGGTTCGGGGCGAAACCGCCCTCGTCGCCGACATTGGTGTTGTGACCGGCCTTCTTCAGCTCGGCGCGCAAGGTGTGGAAGATTTCCGAACCGCAGCGCAGCGCCTCGGCAAAGCTCTTGGCGCCGACCGGCATGATCATGAATTCCTGGAAATCGATCGGATTGTCCGCGTGCACGCCGCCATTGATGATGTTCATCATCGGCACCGGCAGGGTCCGCGCCGAGGTGCCGCCGACATAACGATACAGCGGCATGTCGAAGGATTCCGCCGCCGCCTTGGCGCAGGCGAGCGAAACGCCGAGGATGGCGTTGGCGCCGAGCCGGCTTTTGTTCGGCGTGCCGTCGAGATCGATCATGATCTGGTCGATCTGAACCTGCTCTTCGACCGCCATGTCGCTGAGGGCGTCGAAGATTTCGCCGTTCACGGCCGCGACGGCCTTTTGCACGCCCTTGCCGAGATAGCGCGCCTTGTCGCCGTCGCGCAGTTCGACCGCCTCATGGGCGCCGGTGGAGGCCCCCGACGGCACCGCCGCGCGGCCGATCGAACCGTCCTCCAGCACCACATCGACCTCAACCGTGGGATTGCCACGGCTGTCGAGGATTTCGCGGCCGATGATGTCGACGATGGCGGTCATGGGTGCCTCTTTGGAAAAATTGGAGAAGGGTTGGCGCTGCTTCTACAGCAAGCCTTTACAGCAAGCTTTGGCGGCCGAAAAGGTTGCCTTGAAGATTGCCTTGCCCGTGACGCCGCCCGGCGAATTGTCTAATAACGCGGCAATGGAGACAAAGCATGTCCAAGAAACCTAGCAAATCGTCAAAGCCGGTATCGGATTCACCGGGCCTGCAGCTTGGCCGCGCCGTGGAATGGCCCACCTCGCCTGACGCCGCGAAGCTCGACCGTGTTCCCAATCCGCAAAAAGATACCAATTACGTGGTGCGCTTCACCGCGCCGGAATTCACCTCGCTCTGCCCGGTCACCGGCCAGCCCGACTTCGCGCATCTGATGATCGACTATGTGCCGGGCCCATGGCTGCTGGAGTCGAAATCGCTGAAACTCTATGTCGCGAGCTTCCGCAATCACGGCGCGTTCCACGAGGATTGCACGGTGGCGATCGGCAAGCGGATCGCGGCGGCAATCAAGCCGAAATGGCTGCGCATCGGCGGCTACTGGTATCCGCGCGGCGGCATTCCGATCGACGTGTTCTGGCAAACCGGCAAACTGCCGAAGGATCTGTGGATTCCGGATCAGGGCGTCGCGCCCTATCGCGGCCGGGGCTGATCCGTTCGCGCGCATGATCGCCTGACGGAACGGTTGCAACAACCGTCCTGCGGTCTAGCGGGGCAGTCCAGCCCCCTTGCTTTATTTGATCGATAAAATCGATTGATTTAACTATTATTATCTGTTGGATAGATCGATCGAAGCTATCGATATTGGGTGGGTCAACCGACGGAGCCCGCCTCATGACCAACCCAGCTTCCCAACTCGTCACCGCCGCCGATCTCGCCAGTTCGCTTAGCAGAAGAGCCGCCGGGACCGCGCCGTCAGGCCCGGCACATGAACTGGGCAGAACCTTCCTGGCGACGCTGCCCGGCCTACTGCTGGCGTCGACGGTCGCGATGACTGCCTATCTGGTCCGGCAACTGCCTGGCATGGCGACGTTCAGCCCGCAAATCCTTTCCATCATGCTCGGCATCGCGTTCCATAATCTGGTCGGCACGCCGTCCGCCGCCAAAACAGGCGTGACCTTCAGCCTGCGGCGGCTGCTGCGCATCGCCATCATCCTGCTCGGACTGCAATTGACAATCGCAGAGGTGATCGAGGTCGGTGGCCGCGGTATCGGCATCATCGCGGCAACGCTGGTGGCCACCTTCGCCTTTACGGTCTGGATGGGGAAGCTGCTCGGCGTCGATCGCAAACTGGCCCAGTTGATCGCCGCCGGCACATCCATTTGCGGCGCGTCCGCCGTGATCGCCACCAACACGGTGACCGACGCGCATGATGAAGACGTGGCTTACGCGGTGGCCTGCGTGACCGTGTTCGGGTCGGTGGCGATGTTCACCTATCCGCTGCTCCCGGGACTGCTGCAACTCGATCCCCACGCCTTCGGACTGTGGAGCGGTGCGTCGATCCACGAGATCGCGCAGGTCATAGCCGCGGCTTTCCAGGACGGACAAAGGGCCGGCCAGTTCGCCACCATCGCCAAACTGTCGCGTGTCATGTTGCTGGCGCCTGTCGTGATCGCCCTGGGCTTGATGGCGCGTGGCGCCAGCAAGGACGATCCGGCCACGGGCACGTCGTCGGCCCGGCCGCCAATGCCCTGGTTCGTGCTCGGCTTCGTGGCGCTGGTCGGCGTCAACAGCCTGATCGCGATCCCGGCCGAAACAAAAATCTGGATCGCGGCGGCGACCACGTTCCTGCTGTCCGTCGCTCTGGCGGCGATGGGGCTGGAAACCGATATCCGCAAGCTGACGGCCAAAGGCATTCGGCCGGCACTTTTGGGGGCCCTTGCCTTCCTCTTCATCGCAAGCTTCAGTCTTGCCCTCATCAAGCTCTTTGGATAGCCGCTCATGACGCTGGAACAACTTCGCATCTTCATTGCGGTCGCGGAAAAGCAGCATGTCACGCAGGCCGCAAGCGAGTTGAACCTGACGCAATCCGCAACGAGCGCCGCCATCGCGGCGCTCGAGGCGCGTTACGACATCAAGCTGTTCGACCGCATCGGCCGCGGCATCGTGCTGACGCAGACCGGCCGCGACTTCCTGATCGAGGCCCGCGCGGTGCTGGCGCGCGCCAGAGCGGCGGCGCAGGTGCTGAACGATCTGGCGGGATTGAAGCGCGGGTCGCTGACGATCGCCGCAAGCCAGACGGTCGCCAACTACTGGCTGCCGGGCCGCCTCCAGGCCTTTCATGCCGCCTATCCCGGCATCGATCTGCACGTCAGCATTGCCAACACCGAGCAGGTCGCGCGGGCGGTTCTCCAGGGCAGCGCCGACCTCGGCTTCGTCGAAGGCGAGGTCGACGACGCCTCGCTCGCGGCCAAAAGGATCGACGGCGATGCGCTGATCGTGGTCGTCGGCGCCAAGCACCCATGGGTCAGCGGGAAGAATCGGGTCGACGGGAAGAATTGGATCGGCGGTAAGAAAATCGCGCCAAAGGATTTGCTGGCGACCGCCTGGGTGTTGCGGGAACCTGGCTCCGGCACGCGGTCGATGTTCGAGACCGCGCTGCGGCAATCCGGCATCAAATTGTCCGATCTTCGGATCGCGCTGGAATTGCCGTCCAACGAAGCCGTCCGCACCGCCGTCGAGACCGGCGACTGCGCCACCGCGATTTCCGATCTCGTGGTCACGCCATCGCTGGCCGCCAAGACCCTGTACCGCGTCAAGTTCGATCTGCCGCGACGCTCGTTCTATATCTTGCGGCACAAGGAGCGGCATGTGAGCCGCATCGAACAGGCCCTGCTGAAATCGCTCCAGGGTTGAGCAACGGCCGTTTGCACAATGCGTGGCCTTGTTGGTCGCCCGATCAAATGCAATCATCTCCAAGGGAGCGGCGTCGCGCGAACCAGGACCCGCGAGGAAATGGAGGGCCTCATGACCGATGTCGACGTAGTCGTCAGCGCCTATGGCGCGGCCTGGATGGACGTTGATGAGGCGGAGCGCCGTCGCCTGCTCGCCATCGCATGGAGCGACGACGGGGTGTATCAGGACCCGACCGCCGATGTGTCGGGTCGTGAAGCGCTGGTGCAGCATATCGCGGGCTTTCGACAACGCATGCCCGGCTTCAAAATCATCCTGACGAGTGGCGTAGATCACCATCACGGCAAATTTCATTTTTTATGGAAGATGGTCGGTCCGGACGGTCAGACCACCGTCGAGGGCCGTGATTTCGGCGAACTTGACGGGGATGGCCGGATTGCCCGGATTGTGGGGTTTTTTGGCGCGCCGCCGGCATTGCCGGAAGCCGCCGCCATCCAGAACGCGCCTACATTGACGATTGATAAATCTGTTTAGAGGATTGCGATGTCGGGCAGATTTGGCAAACACGCGGTCGTCGTCGGCGCCGGAATTGGCGGATTGACCGCGGCAAAGGCGCTGTCGTCGTATTTCGAAAAAGTCAGCGTGCTGGAGCGCGATGCCTTACCTGCCGGACCGGAAGCGCGCACCGGAACGCCGCAGTCGCGGCAGGTTCATGTTCTCCTCAAAGGCGGTCTCAACGCCCTCACCGAATTCTTTCCCGGTTTCGAGACGAAGCTTGAGCAGGCCGGCGCGATGCGGGCCCGGGTCGGCTCAGAGATTCGGATCGAATCTCCGGGGTTCGATCCGTTTCCGCTGCGCGATCTCGATTTCGACACGCTCTGCATGACACGGCCTTTGGTGGAATTTGTGGTGCGACGCGGCGTCGAACAGCAAGCCAATGTCGAATTGCAGTCGCGTTGTCGCGTCACTCAATTTTTGACCTCGCCCGACGGATCTGCGGTCGTGGGCGTCCGCTACGACCTTGCGAATGGCGAAAGCACGACGCTCGCGGCCGATCTTGTCGTCGATGCATCGTCACGCGGCACGCTCACCCTCGAGGCGCTGGACCGCCTCGGCATGCCAAGACCTAATGAGACCGAGATCGGCGTCGATCTCAGCTATGCAACGGCGACCTTCGATATTCCTCCGGCGGCGCCGCGCGACTGGCGCGCGGTGATCCACCGCCCCTCGGCCGACAGCGGGCGCGGCGCGTTCCTGTTTCCGATCGAAAACAACCGCTGGCATGTCGGCCTCAACGGCGTCCATGGCGAGACCCCGCCTGACGACGTGCAGGGCTTCATCGCCTTCGCCAGGACGCTGCGAACACCGACCATCTACGATGCCATCAAGGACGCCACAGCGGCCGGACCGATCTACCGGTTCGGCCTGCCCTGCAGCGTACGGCGGCGGTTCGAGTCGCTTTCGAATTTTCCGGCCCGATTGCTCCCGCTCGGCGATGTGATCTGTCGCGTCAACCCGGCTTTCGGACAGGGAATGAGCGTGGTCGCGCAGGAAGTGGCCGTCCTCAAACACCTTCTCGACGCGCGGGCTGGCGCGGCCGATCCGCTTGATGGGCTGGCACAGGCTTTCTTCGCCGCTATCCAGGACGTGCTCGCCGCCCCCTGGTCGGCGGCCGAGAACGATTTTATTTATGCGAAGACACGCGGGGAATGCCCGGCGAATTTTCAGCGGCGATTGAAATACAGTAGCGCGTTGCTGCGGATCGCCGCCGAGGATGCGGCTGTCCACCGGATCATGACGGAGGTGAACCATCTCATGAAGCCGCCGAGCGCATTGCGCGATCCGCAGATCGCGAGCCGCGTTACAGCCCTGATGGCGGCCTCCGCCTAAGGCTGAACGTCGGGCCGCGCGGCCGCATCCTCCGGCCTGCGCTGCCGCAGCAGCCGCGCACAGGCAAAGCCGAGCGCGACGATAATGACGGCGCTGGTGAGCAAGGTCGGCATCTTGCCGACGTTCAGGATGCCAAACCCGTAGGCGATCGGACCCACGGTCTGGCCCATGAAAAAGAAGAACGAGTGCAGCGACATCGCGGTGGCGCGGGCTTCCACCGACAGTTCGCTGGCAAATACCTGCAGGCAGCCGTGGATGGTGTAGAAACCCCAGCCCATGAACAGGAGGCTGATGGCCTGGATCTTCCAGCTCGGGCCGAACGCGATGACGGCGAGTTGCAGCCCGACCAGCGAGCCGCCCATGATCATCATGCCCTTGACGCCGAGCCGCGGCAGAAAGCGGGAAACCGTCAGCGTATAGAACAGGCCGCCGAGCGCGAACCCGGCGATGACGATGCCCGCGATCGACAGGCTGGTCTCGCCGAGTTCGAACAGGAACGAGGCAAGATAAGGAAACAGCCCGAGCACGCAGCAGCCTTCGATGAAGACCGCGGCGTAGCAAAGCGCGTTCGGGTTGGAAAAGATGGTGCGATAGCCGTGCCGGAGCGCCGACAGATTGGTTTTGGGCGGATGCGCCAGCGCCGCGCCGCGAAAGCCGGCCGCCACCGCAACCGACGCCACGATGACCAGAACGCCCAGCACCGCCAGCACGCCGCGCCAGCCCAGGAAGTCGCCGATCACGCCGGAAAAGGAGGCACCCAGGAGATTGCCGGTCATCGAACCCGCCAGTGTGCGCCCGATCGCGACCTGGCGCTTGGCGGGCGCCACGAGGTCGCTGGTCAGGCCCAGCGCGACCGGAAACACGCCGCCGGAACCAATCCCGGCCAGAATGCGCGTCGCGAACAACATTGGAAACGATGTCGACAGCGCGCCGAGGATGCTCGCCAGGCCCAGCAGCACCAGGCACACGATCATCAGCCGCGCCTTGCCGAACAGATCCGCCGCGGCCCCCAGCACCGGCTGTACGATCGCGAAGGTGAAGGCGAACACCGCGGAGAAGCTGGCCGCGGTGGCGATGCTGATGCCGAAATCGCCGGCGACATGCGGCAGCACCGGATCGAGCGCGCGGGCCGACAGGCTGGCCGCGAAATTCGCGAGCGCGATGATGTTGATGGCCGGCGGCAAGCGCGCTTCATGCGACCGCAATCCTGTCTGCGGCATCAACGCGCTACATTCTTGTCAGGATTCTTGTCGACAAGTTTCTTGGCGAGCATGTCGAACGCCATCAGCGTCCGCAGCAACCCTTCGAACTCGCGCAACGGTACCATGTTGGGACCATCCGACGGCGCGTGGTCGGGATCGGGATGGGTTTCGATGAACACGCCGGCGACGCCGACGGCGACCGCGGCACGCGCCAGCACCGGGACGAATTCGCGCTCGCCGCCCGATGAGGTGCCCTTGCCGCCCGGCTGCTGCACCGAATGGGTGGCGTCGAAGATGACGGGCGCGCCGGTCGTGCGCGCCAAAATCGGCAGTGCCCGCATGTCCGACACCAGGGTGTTGTAGCCGAACGAGGCGCCACGCTCGGTGACCAGAACGTTGGGGTTGCCCGCGCCGGTGATCTTGGCGACGACATTGGCCATGTCCCACGGCGCCAGAAACTGCCCTTTCTTGACGTTGACGACCTTGCCGGTCGCGGCGGCCGCCAGCAGCAGATCGGTCTGCCGGCACAGAAACGCCGGGATCTGCAGCACGTCGACGGCCTGCGCCACCTCGGCGCATTGGGCGGCCTCGTGGACATCGGTGAGGACAGGCAATCCCAGCGACGAGCGTATTTCGGCAAAGATCGGCAGCGCCTGCGCAAGCCCTATGCCGCGCGCGGCGGATACGCTGGTGCGGTTGGCCTTGTCGAACGAGGTCTTGTAGACAAGGCCAATTTTCAAGCGCGCCGCGATCTCCTTCAGCGCGCTTGCCACTTCAAGGGCGTGCGCGCGGCTCTCGAGCTGGCACGGACCGGCGATAACAGACATCGGCAAGTCATTGCCGAATTTGACTGATCCGGCGGCGACCACGGACGCAGCTGCAAGTGTGGCGTTCAAGGCTTTTCCTTCATGACGGCGTCCGCAGACCATGCCGTGCAGCGCCGGGGGGATCAACCCTCGGCGCGCATCAGTGCGTACCGGTTTTGAGGCCGGAATACGCGCTAAATATCTATGCCCTCTTGAATATCAGGGTTGCTCGAATATCAGGGTTGCGCCATGGCCGATATCGGACGGTATGATGACGTTGCCCAGATGCTCCACGGGCGCAATGCCGCCCTTCCCGAGCGCGGATATCAGCGCGGCCTTGTTGCGCAGCGACAGACGTATCGCGGCCAGCCGGGCCCCATCTGCCGGATCCGGCGGCTTTACGGCAAATTGCCGGCGGTACGCCGTGGAATCCATCACCCCGATCTCGCCCCGTGGCGTCCTGACCGCGATGCCATTCGGGTTCGACGTCACATCGCTGACGCCGCAGAACGCACGGAAGAAGGCCGCATGATCGGCAGGACGATCCGCGACCATCGTCACTCCAGCGATACCTGCGACGCCGTTCGAATGGATCTGGAACGCCGGATTCCAGAAATTCTCCGGATAGTGCTGCTGGCACGTGAAGTATCCGATGTCGGGTGCCTTGGGATCGGTCGCAAACGCCAGCGAGAACCCAACCTTCACGGTTGAGCCGTCGGGCCGCTTGGCGTCGCGTTCGAAGTCGAATTGATCGAGATGTCCGATGCCGGCTTGATGGAATGCCGCAACGTCGCCGGCCGCCCCCTTGCCCTCCAGCACCAGCATCGACAATCCCTCTGTGCGCGCGAGGAAGTCACGCGTGAAGCCGCCGAACGAGAACGAACCCTGCGGTGGCATCGGGATCAGTCCGGGCTCGCCGACGGTAATCAATTCGATAAAAAAGCCGGGGAACTGAACGATCCGATTATGCGTACCCCAGGGATGGCGGTTGCGCGCGCCGACAGTAAAGCCGGCGCTCGCGTAGAACGCCGCCGCCGCGTCGAGATCGCGGACGGCGTGCACGATGTGGTCGAGACCACGGGGCATCCCGCGAAACCTTAAGCCCTTTAAGCGGCGGTTACTTCACCGCTGAGAATGCGGTCGGCACCAAGAGTTGGTTGACGATGTTGCCGACGATCTGGCCATCGGCTTCGGTCTGCGCGCGCGCCGAGATCCAGTCCGGATCGCTCTGGAACGCGGCCCATTTCTTGTCGCGCTCGGCCAGCGATTCCCAGGCCAGCAGATAGGTCAGTTCCTGATTGGATTCACCGACCAGCGTGGTGAAAAAGCCGGCCTGCTTGATGCCATGCTTGTCCCACAGCTTCAGCGTGATGGTCTCAAAACGTTTCAACAGTGCCGGCAGCCGGCCCGGCAGGCAGCGATAGACGCGGGTTTCGTAAATCATGAGTATGACTCCCTGATCTGTTCTTGCGGTGGTCGAGATTGTTTTGTCGCAACAATCGGCGCGTTCGTCAAAGGCCGCCGATGCATGGCATCACACCAGCCGCGACTGCACCATGGCGGCCTGAACGAAGGATGCGAACAGCGGATGCGGTTCGCGGCCTGAACGAAGGATGCGAACAGCGGATGCGGTTCGAACGGCCGCGATTTCAGTTCCGGATGGAATTGCACCCCGATGAACCAGGGATGATCCTCATATTCGACGATCTCCGGCAGCACGCCGTCGGGCGAAAGCCCGGAAAATCTCAGGCCGTGCTGCTCGAGCCGGTCCTTGTAGGCGGTGTTGACCTCATAGCGATGACGATGACGTTCTGAAATCTCAAGGGCGCCGCCGTAAACCTCGGACACCCGGCTGCCGCGCTTGAGCACCGCGGGGTACGCGCCAAGCCGCATGGTGCCGCCGAGATCGCCGGCCTTGGTTCGCTTCTCGAGCTCATTGCCGCGCAGCCATTCCGTCATCAGGCCGACCAGCGGTTCGGGGGTGGGGCCGAACTCCGTGGAATTCGCCTGCTCGATGCCGACCAGGTTGCGCGCGGCCTCGATCACCGCCATCTGCATGCCGAAGCAGATGCCGAAATAGGGCACGTTGCGCTCACGCGCGAACTGCGCCGCGCGGATCTTGCCCTCGGCGCCGCGCTGGCCGAAGCCGCCGGGCACCAGAATGCCGTTGACGTGTTCCAGAAACGGCGCCGGATCCTCGTTCTCGAACACCTCGCTCTCGATCCAGTCGAGATTGACCTTCACCTTGTTGGCGATGCCGCCATGCGACAGCGCCTCGATCAGCGATTTGTAGGCATCCTTCATGCCGGTGTACTTGCCGACGATCGCGATCGTCACCGCGCCTTCGGGATTGCGCACCCGCTCGTTGATGACATGCCAGCTTTGCAGCGCGGGCGGAATCCTGGGCTCGATGCCGAACGCCGCCAGCACCTCGTCGTCGAGGCCGGCGGCGTGATAGCCCTCCGGCACGGC
>NZ_JBEKCZ010000195.1:0-9952 GCF_050014615.1 Bradyrhizobium sp.
TACCCCTGTGCTTTTTTGTTGCACAGGGGGCTGCGGGTGCGTCGAGCACCCGGCATTCCCCACGCCCTTTGTTGGGCGTTTAGGATTTTCTTGCACCAACTCGGGCGCATCGCGCCGCGAGGTCGTGAAGGTGTGTCTGAGTGCGCGGCACCCTCAGCCGTCATCGCCCGCGAAAGCGGGCGATCCAGTATTCCGAGGCGCCAGTTGGGAATCGAACGGCCGCGGCGTACTGGATACCCCGCGTGCGCGGGGTATGACGACCTAAATTAGAGCAGCGCACGTGTCCTGCGATGCGACGACATTGCGCAAAACCAACCGGTCGCGCCGACGCGCTTCCGATGCTAGCCTGCGCCTCCAACAAGCATCCCCGAGGAAACCCCATGCTCACGCTTCATCATCTCAATGACTCCCGTTCGCAACGGATCCTGTGGCTGCTGGAAGAGCTCGGCACGCCCTATGAGATGAAGAAATACCAGCGCGATGCCACCACAAGGCTGGCACCGCCGGAGCTGATGGCGGTGCATCCGCTCGGCAAATCGCCTGTGATCACCGACGGCAACGTCAGGATCGCGGAATCCGGCGCCATCGTCGATTACCTGATCCGCCGCTACGGCAAAGGAGAACTGATGCCGGCCCCTGACAGCGCCGAGTTCGAGCCCTATCACGAGTGGCTGCATTATTCGGAAGGTTCCGGGATGCTGCCGCTGATGCTGAACCTCTATGTCAGCAGGCTGAAGGAGGCCGGCGCGCCGCTGCAGCCGCGGATCGACAGCGAGATCGCCAACCATCTCGGTTATGTCGAGGGCGCGCTGAAGGGGCGCGAGTTCTTCATCGGGACGTCGCTGACCGGCGCCGACATCCAGATGAGCTTTGTGGCCGAGATGGCGAAGATCTTTAAAAAGCTCGAGCCCTATCCGAATCTGGGCGCTTGGCTCACGCGCATGCATGCGCGCCCGGCGTTCCAGCGCTCGATCGAGAAGGGCGGCGCCTACCGCTTTGCACAATAGCCTTCACGTGTTTGGGAAGCGAAATTTAGCGGGTTATCTGCGGCATAAGGCTTTGCTATGGATAGTCATTCCGGGATGCGCCACTTGGCGCAGACCCGGAATCTCGAGATTCCGGGTTCGCTGCGCGCCCCGGAATGACAGGTGATTGTTGATGACTCGTTTTCTCACCCGCCGATCTTTCCTGGCCCATGCCGGCGCCGGTTTCGCCGCCAGCGCGCTGGTGCGCGCCGCGCAGGCGGCTGAGGATCAGACGCCCGACCAGATGCTGAACGACCTGATCAAGGAAAATCAGGACAGCGGCCTCGGCAGCGGCTTCGACAACGCCTCGCGCAACGTCAGGCTGCCGAAGAAATCGCTGCCGACGCTGTCGCCCTCGACCGCGGAAACCACGCAGACCTCGATCGCACAATACGAGACCATCGTCGCCAAGGGCGGCTGGCCCGAAGTGCCGGGAGCCGAGGGATTGCGGGTCGGCGTCAAGAGTCCGGCGATGCCGGCGCTGCGCTCGCGGCTGTCGATCGCGGGCGATCTCGAGCTCAATTCCGGCGATCCGCAGGTGTTCGATTCCTATGTCGACGCCGCGGTGCGCCGCTTCCAGGTGCGGCATGGACTGCACCCCGACGGCATCGTGCACGACGCCACGCTGCGCGCGCTCAATGTTCCGGCCGAGAGGCGGCTGATGCAGCTTCGCACCAATGCGGTGCGGTTGAAGAGCCTTACCGGCAATCTCGGCAACCGCATCGTGGTCGCCAACATTCCGGCCGCCCAGATCGAGGCGATCGAGAACGGCGTCGCGGTGACGCGTCACACCGCGGTGGCCGGCAAGCCGGACCGGCCGTCGCCGGACGTCCGCAGCAAGATCACTCAGATCAACTTCAACCCGTTCTGGACCGTGCCGGTGTCGATCATCCGCAAGGACCTGATTCCGAAGATGCAGGCCGAGCCGGACTATCTCACCAGGAACCACATCCGCATCTTCGATCCCAAGAACAACGAGCTGCCGCCTTCGCAGATCGACTGGTACTCGGCCGAAGCGGTGAATTACAAGTTCAAGCAGGATGCCGGCGATTTCAATTCGCTGGGCTCGATGAAAATCAATTTCCCGTCGCCAGACGGCGTCTACATGCACGACACGCCCTCGAAGGGGCTGTTCGGCGAGGATTTTCGCTTTGCCTCCTCGGGCTGCATGCGGGTGCAGAACGTCCGCGAGCTGGTCTACTGGATATTGGCTGAAAGTCCGGGCTGGTCGAAGGCCGAAATCGACGACGTCATCAAGTCGGGCGAGCGCAAGGACGCCAAGGTGGCCAAGCCGTTGCCGCTGTACTGGGTCTATGTCACGGCCTGGGCGACCCCCGATGGCGTGGTCCAGTTCCGCGACGATATCTACAACCGCGACGGGGTCGGGGGTTGAATACTTTCGCCGTCGTCCCGGCTCGGGGGCCGGGACAACAAAGTTGGTTTTCCGTCATCCCCACCATATCTTGCATAAATATCAGGCGCGTACCGCAAGCGCTTGGCCATTCCCGGGCAATGTGGTATCCCGCAAGCACTCTTTCGACCGCCACATAAGACCGACCGCAATGCCCGTAACAGGTTGCGGCGGTGGAGATATTTCAGCCAATGACCCCTCCGAGCTCTTCGCCCAGCAGCGCCCAAACCGCCTCCGCGCCCGACTCGTTCTTCACCGCCACGCTCACCGAGGCCGATCCGGAGATCGCGGCCGCGATCCGCGGCGAACTCGGCCGGCAGCGCCACGAGATCGAGCTGATCGCGTCGGAAAACATCGTCAGCCGCGCGGTGTTGGAAGCGCAGGGCTCGGTGATGACCAACAAATACGCCGAGGGTTATCCGGGCAACCGCTATTATGGCGGCTGCGAATGGGTCGACGTCGCCGAGACGCTGGCGATCGAGCGCGCCAAGAAACTGTTCGGCGCCGGGTTCGCCAACGTGCAGCCGAACTCGGGCAGCCAGATGAACCAGGCGGTGTTCCTGGCGCTGCTGCAGCCCGGCGATACCTTCATGGGCCTCGACCTCGCCGCCGGCGGCCATCTCACCCACGGTTCGCCGGTCAACATGTCCGGCAAATGGTTCAAGGCCTCGCATTACACGGTGCGGCGCGAGGACCAGATCATCGACATGGACGCGGTGGCGAAGCAGGCCGAACAAATGCGGCCGAAGCTGATCATCGCCGGCGGATCGGCCTATTCGCGGCCGTGGGATTTCAAGCGCTTTCGCGAGATCGCCGACAGCGTCGGCGCCTATCTCCTGGTCGACATGGCGCATTTCGCGGGTCTGGTGGCCGGCGGCGTCCATGCTTCGCCGGTGCCGCATGCCCATGTCACCACCACCACCACGCACAAGTCGCTGCGCGGTCCGCGCGGCGGGTTGATTTTGACCAATGACGAGGCGCTGGCCAAGAAATTGAACTCGGCGATCTTCCCGGGCCTGCAGGGCGGCCCGCTGATGCATGTGATCGCGGCCAAGGCGGTCGCCTTCGCCGAAGCGCTGCGTCCGGATTTCAAGATCTACGCCAGGAACGTGGTCGAGAACGCCAAGGCGCTGGCGGAAAGCCTGCGCGCGCACGGCTTCGACATCGTCTCCGGCGGCACCGACAACCATCTGATGCTGGTCGATCTCCGCCCCAAGGGCCTCAAGGGCAACGTCTCGGAAAAGGCGCTGGTGCGTGCGGCGATCACCTGCAACAAGAACGGCATTCCCTTCGATCCGGAAAAGCCGTTCGTGACCTCAGGTCTTCGTCTGGGCACACCGGCGGCGACCACGCGCGGCTTCGGGGTGGCCGAATTCCAGCAGGTCGGCGGCCTGATCGCCGAAGTGCTGAATGCGGTGGCGCAGTCGCAGGACGGCAGCGCGCCGCTGGTGGAAGCCGCCATCAAGGAACGGGTCAAAGCGCTCACCGACCGTTTCCCGATCTACCAGTAAGGCTCTCTATCAGTAAGGTTTTGCCGGATGCGATGCCCAAGCTGCAACAGTCTCGATACGCAGGTGAAGGACTCGCGTCCGACCGAGGATTCCGCCGTGATCCGGCGGCGGCGGGTCTGCATCGCCTGCAATTTCCGTTTCACCACCTTCGAGCGGGTGCAGCTGCGCGAACTCACGGTCATCAAGCGCAATGGCCGGCGGGTGCCGTTCGACCGCGATAAGCTGGTGCGCTCGCTGCAGATCTCGCTGCGCAAGCGGCCGGTCGATCCCGAGCGGGTCGAGAAAATGGTCTCGGCGATCGTACGTGAGCTCGAAAGCGGCGGCGAAGCCGAGATTTCATCGGAAGCTATCGGCGAGATCGTGATGGAGCATCTGCGCCAGCTCGACGACGTCGCCTATGTGCGTTTCGCCTCGGTCTATCGCAATTTCCGCGAGGCAAAAGATTTCGAAGCGGTGCTCGGCGAGCTCTCCGGCGACGACGACGCGCGGCTCGCTCTGTTACGCAAATGATCTTCCGCATTCTGGAAGAGCAGTTCGCGCAAAAATCGAAGGACTCGAAAGCCGCCGACCAGCGCTTCATGCAACTCGCATTGGCACTCGGGCGGCGCGGGCAGGGCCGCACTTGGCCCAATCCGGCGGTCGGCGCCGTGGTGGTCAAGGACGGGGTCATTGTCGGACGCGGCTGGACCCAGCCCGGGGGCCGCCCCCATGCCGAACCGGTGGCGTTGTCGCGCGCCGGCGAGGCCGCGCGCGGCGCCACGCTCTATGTCACGCTGGAGCCGTGCTCGCATGTCGGCAAATCGCCACCCTGCGCCGATGCCATCATCGCCGCCGGCATTGCGCGCGTGGTGTCGGCGATCGAGGATCCCAATCCGGAGGTGGCCGGGCAGGGCCACGCGAAGCTCCGCGCCGCCGGTATAACAGTCGATATCGGGCTTGGCGCGCTGGAAGCCGCCCACGATCACGCCGGGCATTTCCGGCGCATCCGCGACAGGCGTCCGCATGTGATCCTCAAGCTGGCGGTCTCGGCGGATGACAAGATCGGCGCGGCCGGCCGCCAGCCGATCGCGATATCGGGCGAAGCCGCCAAAACTCGCGTGCATCTGCTGCGCGCGCAATGCGACGCTATCCTGGTCGGGATCGGCACCGTGCTGGCGGATGATCCGCTGTTGACCTGCCGCCTGCCAGGCATGGAGGCGCGCTCGCCGGTGCGGGTGGTGCTGGATCGTGCGCTGCGGATATCAGGCACCAGCCGGCTGGTGCATTCGGCGCGGGCGACGCCGCTGTGGGTGATGACGTCGAACCTGTCGGAAGCGCCGGCGGCCATGAAGCTCGGCGCCGCGGGCGCGCAGGTGATCCGCGTTCCCACCACCTCGGCGCCGCCGCCGGGACTTGATCTCGCGGGCGTGCTGCATGCGTTGGCGCAGAAGGGCATCACGCGGCTGCTGGTCGAGGGCGGGGCGCGCGTCGCCTCGTCTTTTGTCGCCGCTGATCTGGTCGACGAAGTCTGGCTGCTGCGCGGGCCCGATGCGGTCGGAGCCGACGGCGTCGCCGCGCTGGATGCATTGCCGCTGTCGGCGATCACCGGGTCGTCCAAATTCACGCCACGTGCTAGCGAGAAGCTGCAAAACGACACTCTGACCGTCTACGAGCGTACCTGAATGTTTACCGGCATAGTCACCGACATCGGCGAGATCACGGCGTTGACCCCGACGGCGCAGGGCCAGCTGCACCGGTTGCGTATCGCCTGCCGCTATGACCGCGCCACCATCGCGGACGGCGCCTCGATCGCCTGCAACGGCGTTTGCCTGACCGTCGTGGCCTCCGGCGTGGCGCAGGACAGGACCTGGTTCGACGTCGATGCCGCCGCCGAGACGCTCGCGATGACCACCGCGAAGCATTGGGTGACCGGAACCCGGCTCAATCTCGAACGCGCGCTGAAGATCGGCGATGAACTCGGCGGCCATATTGTCGCCGGCCATGCCGACGGGATCGCCACCATTGTCGGGCGTCACGATCTGCCCGACATGGCGCGGTTCGAACTGCGGACTACGCGCGAACTGGCGCGCTTCATCGCCACCAAAGGCTCGGTGACGCTGGATGGCGTATCGCTGACCGTGAACAGCGTCGATGACGTGATGTTTTCGGTGCTGATCATTCCGCATACACTCTCGGTCACGACGCTTGGCGGCTGGCGCTCGGGCGGCGAGGTCAATCTCGAGGTCGACCTGATGGCGCGCTACGCCGCGCGGCTCTCGGAAATGAAGTAGAAGCTGCGAAATGAGGTTAAAGCGGCGAAATGATATCGAAGCAGTACTTGGCATTGGCTGCCGCTGCGCCTAAAACGCAGCCCAACTCTCCAGATATTTCGATCGGGACATGATGGCAGACGCACGGCGCGCTCAGTTGAAGGATCAGACCGACATTTCCGGCGCACGCGCGCTGATCGTCGAGGCGCGCTTCTATGACGATATCCAGGATGCATTGCTGGAGGGCGCCGTCGCCGAGTTGAAGGCGGCCGGCGTCACCCATGATGTGATCACGGTGCCCGGCGCGCTGGAAATTCCCGCCGCCATCGCGATCGCGCTCGATGCCGCCGAGGCCAACGGCAAACCCTATGACGCGGCGATCGCGCTCGGCTGCGTGGTGCGGGGCGACACCATCCATTTCGAAATCGTATCGATGGAATCCTCGCGCGCGCTGATGGACCTTGCAGTGGCGAGAAAGTTTCCGCTCGGCAACGGCATCGTTACCGTCAACACCGACGCGCAGGCGTGGGCGCGGGCGCGCGCCAGCGAACTCAACAAGGGCGGCGACGCCGCACGCGCGGCTCTCGCCATGCTGCGGATCAAACGCCGGCTGGCGCGGACCTGATCATGGCAGACCACAAGAAGCCCCACGAAAAGAAGCCCGCCAAAGCTCCGGACAAGAAAGCCAACCGGCGCGGCGCGGCGCGGCTTGCGGCGGTGCAGGCGCTCTACCAGATGGACATTGGCGGCGCGGGGATCAACGATATCTTTGCCGAGTTCGAGAGCCATTGGCTCGGAGGCGAGGTCGAAGGCGACAAATACCTGCCGGCGGAAGCCGCCTTCTTCCGCGACGTCGTCTCCGGCGTGGTGCGCGATCAGGCCACGCTCGATCCCCTGATCGACGATGCGCTGTCGAAGGGCTGGCCGCTGAAGCGGATCGACGCCATCCTGCGCGCGGTGCTGCGCGCCGGCGCCTACGAACTGGAGCATCGCAAGGATGTGCCCGGCCGCGTCGTCGTTTCCGAATATGTCGATGTGGCGCATGCCTTTGTCGAACCGGACGAGACCGGCATGGTGAACGCTGTGCTCGATCAGATCGCCCGCCAGTTTCGCGCCGACGAGTTCGTGCGGGCAGGTGGCTGAAATGCCGGCCTGTGGCCGCAAGTGTTGTTTGTCATCATCCGCGAAGGCGGAACACCGTGACCTTCATGCGTGACCACCGACGCCTCGGAATACTGGATCGCCCGGTCAAGCCGGGCGATGACGGCGGTGTGGTGGCGTTATGACGGATCGCCGAGACAATCCCTCCGATGAGGACTCGCCATCCGGTGAGGACTCGCTGATTGCGCGGTACTTCCGCCCGCTCGCGACCGATCCCGGCGCGTTCGATCTCGGCGACGATGCGGCGGTCCTGCAGGCGCTCGGTGACGACATCGTGGTGACGACGGATGCCATCGTTGAGGGCGTGCATTTTCTCGCCATCGATCCGCCCGATAGCATCGCGCGCAAGGCGCTGCGGGTGAATCTCAGCGATCTCGCGGCGAAGGGCGCGACGCCGGCGGGATTTGTGCTGACGCTGGCGCTGCGTTCGGCTGACCATGCTTGGCTGGCGTCATTCGCGCGCGGGCTGGCTGAGGATATCGATCTGTTCGGCTGCCCGCTGCTGGGTGGCGACACCGTCTCCACGCCGGGTCCGCTGATGATTTCGATCACCGCGTTCGGACGAGTTCCAGGAGGCAAGATGGTCCGCCGCAACGGCGCCAAACCGGGCGATCGGGTCGTGGTGACCGGAACGATCGGCGACGCGGTGCTTGGCCTCGACAGTCTCAAAGGAGGCGCGGTGGCCACCGCGCTGGCCGGCGATGCCGCGGCGAACCAGATGCTGGTCGGGCGTTATCGTGTGCCGCAGCCGCGCAGTGCGCTGGCCAAAGCCGTCCGCGATCACGCGCATGCGGCGATGGATGTGTCCGACGGTCTGGCGGGGGATCTGGCCAAGCTGTGCGCGGCGTCAGGTGTTTCCGCCGCCATCGATGCGCAGAGCATCCCGTTCTCCGCAGCCGCCGCGGCATTGCTTGCGCGTGGCACCGTCGGCGTCGAGGCGCTGGTTTCAGGCGGCGACGACTACGAGATTCTATGCGCGATCCCGGAGGCCTGCTTTGAGATTTTCGCACGCGACGCTGACCTCGCCGGGGTGGCGGTGACCTCGATCGGAACTGTCATCGCGGGGGCGTCGCCCCCAAGGTTTTTGGACGGGCAGGGCAGGGAGATAGCGCTGGCGCGCCGGTCCTATAGTCATTTCTAGGATTCTCCGGGATTCTCGGGGGATTCTCGCGAAAAGCATCGGTTTTGGTACAAATACCCGGCTGAAATCGACCGTTTACGCCCTTCGCAGCGTTGCGCCGGGGATATGATTTTGGCATGGTCCCGCCCGATTTGAGGCCGCCCTTTTGGGCAGGGCAGGCCTTCTTTTTATGCGCCCGCCGCTCCCGCGGCGACCGGCGTGGGGTGGGAAACCAAGATAGACTGAGGCAAATTCAATGACAGCATTATGGGTGATTGTGCTCTGCGGAGCGCTTTCCATCGTTTACGCCATCTGGGCGACCTTGTCGGTTTTGAAAGCGGATGCCGGTAATCCGCGGATGCAGGAAATAGCGGCCGCCGTGCGCGAAGGCGCGCAGGCCTATCTCAAGCGCCAATACATGACGATCGGCCTTGTCGGGGTCGTGGTGTTCGCGCTGCTGGCCTACTTCCTCGGCATGCTGGTCGCGGCCGGCTTCCTGATCGGCGCGGTGCTGTCGGGCGCTGCGGGCTTCATCGGCATGAACGTTTCAGTTCGCGCCAATGTGCGCACCGCGCAGGCCGCGACCACATCGCTGGCCGGCGGACTTGAACTCGCCTTCAAGGCCGGCGCCATCACCGGCATGCTGGTTGCCGGCCTGGCGCTGCTCGGCGTCACCCTTTATTTCGGCTTCCTGACCTATTCGCTGCATCTGGCCTCGAACAGCCGCACCGTGGTCGATGCGCTGGTGGCGCTCGGCTTCGGTGCTTCCCTGATTTCGATCTTCGCCCGTCTCGGCGGCGGCATCTTCACCAAGGGCGCCGACGTCGGCGGCGACCTCGTCGGCAAGGTCGAGGCCGGCATTCCCGAGGACGATCCGCGCAATCCCGCCACCATCGCCGACAACGTCGGCGACAATGTCGGCGATTGCGCCGGCATGGCCGCCGATCTGTTCGAGACCTATGCCGTGACCATCGTCGCGACCATGCTGCTGTGCGCGATCTTCTTCGACGGCGCCTTGCGCGATACCATCATGGTGCTGCCGCTGCTGATCGGCGGCGTGTGCATCTTCGCGTCTGTGATCGGCACCTTTTTCGTCCGGCTCGGCCGGAGCAAGAACATCATGGGGGCGCTCTATAAGGGCCTGGTCGCGGCCGGCGTGTTGTCGGCCGGGGCGATCTGGATTTCGATCTCCAAGCTGGTGGGCATGGACACCATGATGATCATGACCAACGGCACCATCACCACCGGTTCTCGCTTGTTCTATTGCGCGCTGGTGGGATTGGCCGTCACCGGTCTCTTGGTCTGGATCACCGAGTACTACACCTCCACATTCTACCGCCCGGTTCAGAGCATCGCCAAAAGCTCGACCACCGGTCACGGCACCAACGTCATCCAAGGCCTGGCGATTTCGATGGAATCAACCGCGCTGCCGGTGATCGTGATCTGCGCCGGCATTCTCGTCTCCTATCTCCTGA
>NZ_JBEKCZ010000196.1:0-15955 GCF_050014615.1 Bradyrhizobium sp.
GGTTTTTTGGCGTCCTTGCCGGCACTCGCGGCGCCCGCGCAGGCCGTAAAACGCGTCGCGCTGGTGATCGGCAACAACGACTACAAGAACGTTCCCAAGCTGCAGAAGGCGGTCAACGACGCCCGCACCATGGGCGATACGCTCAAGCAGCTCGGCTTTTCGGTGATGGTGGCCGAGAACCAGACGCGGCAGGCGTTCAGCCAGACCCTGCTGGCGTTCGACGCGGCCGTCGATCCCGGCGACACCGCGTTCTTTTTCTACGCCGGCCATGGCTTTGAGATCGCCGGCCAGAATTTCCTGCTGCCGACCGATGTGCCCGCGGCCAGCGAGGGGCAGGAAGAGCTGGTGCGCGATGCCTCCGTGCTCGCCGACCGCATCATCGAGCGGCTGCAGAACAAGAAGGTGCGCACCGCGATCCTGGTGTTCGACGCCTGCCGCAACAATCCGTTTGAGCGCAGTGGCACCCGCGCGGTGGCCGGCGGCGGCGGCCTGGCGCCGATGACGCAATTGCCGGAAGGCGTGTTCTCGGTGTTCTCGGCCGGGCCGCGGCAGACCGCGCTCGACCGGCTGTCGAACAATGACGACAATCCGAATTCGGTGTTCACGCGAACCTTCGCCAAGGAATTATTGCAACCCGGCGAGAACCTGGTTCAGGTGGCCCAGCACACCCGCCGGCTGGTCAGCGAAATGGCGGAGACCGTGAGCCACAAGCAGATCCCGGTTTATTTCGACCAGATGGTCGACGACGTCTTTCTCAACGGCATCGCCAAGGCAGAGCCTGCGGCCGCAAAACCTGCCGAGCCGCCGCAGAAGGTCGCAGCGCTGCCGCCGGTATCGGTGCCGCGCACGGCGCCCTCGAACGATTCCGTCAACGCCCCGATCGCGATGTTCTCTCGCCATAATGGCGGCTGGACCGTGGTGTTTTCGATTCCAGATCCGACGCTGGGAATTTCCTGGCGCATCGGCAATAGCGGTGAATTCCGCGAGACCGGTTTCCTGGACACCCTCGATCCGCGCACCCGCAAGCGGATGCCCAATCCCTCGATCGAGCTTGCCGCCGATGCGCCGGCCGCAACGATCGAGCTGCGCTATGTCGACACGTCGGGCGAATTGCAGGGACCTTTTCCGATCAAGTTCGACCCCGAGGCGGCGCTGATCCATGACCAGCGCAAAATCCTCGATATGACCGCGACCAGCTGGCTGTCGTTTCGCGAGTTCAACGGACTTTTGGTCTATTACACGCACCTGATGTCCTACCGCTGTGCGATCCGGGAAGCGCGCGTCGGCATCGATACCGCGGTTCCCGACAAGGTGCTGAAGATGCCGCCCTGCGATCCCAGGGATCCCAGCGAGATTCCGCGCGATGCGCTGCCCTATCTCAAGCTGGCGCCCTCGACCCAGTTCGTGTCGGTTGAGTTGACTTATCGCGACGGCAGCGTATCGGAGATCAAGAGTTTCCGGCGCTAATCACCAGAGCCAGATCATGGACGCGGGTACTTCTTCGGAACGGCCGAACCGGCGGACGATCACGACGCGATGCTGCATTGTCGGCGGCGGTCCCGCCGGCATGATGCTGGGATATCTCCTGGGGCGGGCCGGCGTCGAAACGCTGGTGCTGGAGAAACACGCCGACTTTTTCCGGGATTTTCGCGGCGACACCGTGCATCCCTCGACGCTGCAGGTGATGGACGAGCTGGGTCTGATCGAAGAATTCCTCAAGCTGCCGCACCAGCAATTGCAAAAGATGGATGGCCAGTTCGGCGGCACTTCGATCCGCATCGCGGATATCAGCCGCACCAAGGCCAAATACCCTTTCATTGCCTTCATGCCGCAATGGGATTTTCTCAATTTCCTGCGCGAGCATGGCAGGCGGTTCGCCTCGCTCAAGGTCATGATGAATGCCGATGCGACCGATCTCATCTGGTCCGGCGACAGGGTCGTCGGTGTGACGGCCAACACGCCGGAAGGTCCGGTCGAGATCCGCGCCGATCTCACGATCGGATGCGACGGGCGGCACTCGGTGGTGCGGCAGTGCGCCGCTCTCGAGGTCGAGGAGATCGGCGCGCCGATGGATGTGCTGTGGTTCCGCGCCGGCAGGCACACGAATGAGGACGAAAGCCTGTTCGCGCGGGTCGATACCGGCAAGATGATGGTGACGTTCGATCGCGGTGATTACTGGCAATGCGCCTATGTGATCGCCAAAGGACAATACGACGCGGTCAAGGCGCGTGGCCTCGATGCATTCCGCGACGATGTGACCGGGATGGCGCCGATCCTGAAATCGGGGATTTCGGACGTCAAGACGTGGGACGATGTGAAACTGCTGACGGTGGCGATCAACCGGCTGAAGCGCTGGACCCGTCCCGGGCTGCTCTGCATCGGCGATGCCGCGCATGCGATGTCGCCGGTCGGCGGCGTCGGCGTCAACCTCGCGGTTCAGGACGCGGTGGCGACGGCGAATCTGCTGGCGGCAAAATTGGTCACCGGTTGTCCATCCGAAGATGAGCTGGATGCGGTGCGCCGGCGGCGGGAGTTTCCGATGCGGATGACGCAGGCGATGCAGGTCATGGTGCAGAACAACATCATCAGCGCCGCGCTCAAGCCGGGCCATCAACCGCTCCGGGTTCCTCTGTTCGCGCGCGTGGTGAATGCCGTGCCATGGCTGCAGGGCATCACCGCGCGGTTCGTTGCGCTCGGCGTGCGCCCCGAGCATGTGCACTCGCCGCTATCGGCCGGCTGACGCCGGGCAGTCTAGCCCATGACCGAAAAGCCGCCATCGACGGGAATGGCGGTGCCGGTGACAAAGTCAGAAGCCGCGGAACTGAGAAACACCGCGATGCCGGCGAAGTCGCCGATCGCGCCCCATCGCGCCGCCGGCGTGCGGGCCAGCACCTTGTCGTGCAGGCCGTCGATCTGTTCGCGGGCGCGCCGGGTCAGGTCGGTATCGATCCAGCCCGGCAGGACCGCATTGACCTGGATATTGTCGGCGGCCCAGGCCACCGCGCAGGAACGGGTGAACTGCACGATGCCGCCTTTGCTCGCGGCGTAGGCCGGCGCGAAGCTGGCGCCGAAGATCGACATCATCGAGCCGATATTGATCACCTTGCCGCCGCCGGCGGCCTTCATGGCCGGGTAGGCCGCCTGCGAGCACAGGAACGCGCTGGTGAGGTTGGTCCTGATCACGCTGTCCCACTCCTCAAGCGACAGCGCATGCGGGGCTTTGCGGATATTGATGCCGGCGTTGTTGACGAGAATGTCGAGCCGGCCAAGCTCACGCCCGACACGCTCGACCATAGCGGCGACGGCTGACGGGTCGGTGACGTCGGCGACGATGGATATCGCCTTGACGCCGAGCCTGGCGAGGTCTGCCACAGCAGCCAGCGATTTCGTCTCGTTGCGTCCGACGATCGCGAGATCGGCGCCGGCTTCCGCCAGCCCGCGCGCCATGCCGAGACCGATGCCGCCGTTACCGCCGGTGACAACAGCTACCTTGCCGCGGAGATCGAACAGGCCGGGTTTCATGGTCGATATCCTTAGATCACATTCTTAGCGCTTGCTCTGCCAGATCAGGATCAGACCCAGCGCGGCCAGCGCGGCGCCATATCCCGCCCACTGCATCTGGCTGATCATGAAGCTCGACGCCGGCCACTTGATCACGCCGGTGCCCTGGCCGATCCAGAGCAGGCCGATGGCGAGCGCGAGCAGGCCGAGGATCAACAGCGAGTTGCGCATGGAATTTCCCTGGGAGTTTCCCGGTTCGCGTTGGCCACGCGGCGATCGCGCGACGGCCGGCAGAGTGGCGCGCGTGCCGATGTCGCGCAAGAGCCGGAATCAGGAGCGGGGAAGACGCTTCGAGCGGAGCACGGTACCCGCTCACGCAAGACACAAAAAAGCCCCGGACAATGCCGGGGCTTTTACGCTGCTGATTTAGCAGAGATCAGCAGTTGGCTCAGTACTTGGCGACCACCGGGCCGGTCCAGTTGAAGCGATAGACCAGCGAGGTGGTAACGGTCTCGTCCCAGGCCTTGAAGGTCGGGGTCGTAACGGCCGGCAAACCGGTCGCGATGACAGTTTCCGGGAGGTTGATGTTGCCATAGTAAGCGGCGCGGTACTCGGTCTTCATGAACAAGCCCGGAAAGCTGATTCCGAAAATGTCGAGGTTGTTCTCGACGCCGCCGCCGACAAAGAAGCCGTTACGCGTGAAAGAACCCGTGGTGGTGAGCGCCGGACCGCCAAAACTCACGCTCGAGAGAGAGGAGCCGGACCATTGCGAGCCGGAATAACCGCCATTCACGTAGGAAAGAACATTCGGGGCAACCAGATAGCCAACCCTCACGCCACCCGCATAGCTGGTCCTGAGCGTCTCCTGGCCCGCCAGATCGAAGAACGTATCGCTGACATTGCCACGAATGTTTCCGAACTGGCCGTCACCCAGGATACCGATGACCCAATTGGTGTTGACCTGCCAGTCGTATCCGGCACCGACGGTTCCCAACCAGCCGCTGCCACCGTTGCGCTGACCAGTCCCGAGGGCAACACCAGTAGCCGTGGCCACCGTGCCATTGTCGGCATTCCAGAGTCCACCGCCGCCGCCGCCGAAGATGTAGAAGCCGGTCCAGCTCGGGGGTGGCGGGACCACGACCGGAGCCTTGGTGTAGGTCCGTGCGGGAAGGTCAGCCGCGAGAGCCGATCCCGTAAACGCCGCGACCGCGGTCAGAGCCAATACCAACTTTTTCATTTCAAATTCCTCAGTGTCCCGGCGCCAGCAACTGATCGCGCCAAACAAGTGCACATGGTCCCGAATCTCATGAAGAGTTATAGCCGGTTTGGCCCAAAAAGCTGTTGCCGGGTAGGCACACCCGCCGGAAAACAACCCGAGGGAAAAGCTCAAAAAAGCCCCAAAAACGTGCCAAATTCACCCAAAGTGACGACAAAACGGTCCTCAGATACCCCCAAATGACCGGCCGTGATCCTAAACGTCCAGCAGGTCCTCCCTGGCGTACGGGGCCTTGTCGGAAATGAAGGCGAAGCGGGCCTCCGCCTTGGTGCCCATCAGGCGCTCGACCGAATCGGCGGTACCCTCGCGATCGTCGGCTAACAGCACCACGCGCAGCATGGTGCGTTTGGCCGGGTCCATCGTGGTTTCCTTCAATTGCGCCGGCATCATTTCGCCGAGGCCCTTGAAGCGACCGACATCGACCTTGGCATTGGCGTTGAACTCGCTCTTCAAGAGCGCGTCCTTGTGGGCCTCGTCGCGGGCATAGACCGTCTTGCTGCCGTGGGTCAGGCGGAACAGCGGCGGCACCGCGAGATAGAGATGGCCTTCATCGATCAGCCGCGGCATCTGCCGATAGAAGAACGTGATCAGCAGCGAGGCGATATGGGCGCCGTCGACGTCGGCATCGGTCATGATGATGATGCGGGCGTAACGCAAATCCTCTTCGCGATAATGCGCGCCGGTACCGCAGCCGATCGCCTGCATCAGGTCGGCGAGCTGCGCATTGGCGGTGAGCTTGTCTTTGGTCGCGGAGGCGACGTTGAGGATTTTTCCGCGCAGGGGCAGGATCGCCTGGGTCTTGCGGTCGCGCGCCTGCTTGGCGCTGCCGCCGGCCGAGTCGCCCTCGACGATGAACAGTTCCGAGCCTTCCGAGGCCGTGTTGGTGCAGTCGGAGAGCTTGCCGGGCAGGCGCAGCTTCTTGACCGCCGTCTTGCGCGAAATTTCCTTCTCGGCGCGGCGGCGCAGCCGCTCGTCGGCGCGCTCGACAACGAACTCCAGCAGTTTGTTGGCCTGCAGGGGATTGCCGGACAGCCAGTGGTCGAACGGATCCTTGATGGCCTGCTCGACGATGCGTTGCGCCTCCGCGGTGGCGAGGCGGTCCTTGGTCTGGCCCTGGAATTCCGGTTCGCGCACGAACACCGAGAGCATCACGGCCGCGCCGACCATGACGTCTTCCGAGGTGATGGAGGTGGCGCGCTTGCCCTGGCCGACGCGCTCGGCGTGATCTTTGAGGCCGCGCAGCAGCGCGCTGCGCATGCCGGATTCATGGGTGCCGCCATCCGGCGTCGGCACGGTGTTGCAGTAGGAGGACATGAATCCGTCGGCGTCCGCGGTCCAGGCCACCGCCCATTCACAGGCACCGTGGGCGCCGTTGCGGCCGGATTTGCCGGCGAAGATATCCGGATGCACCAGGGTGTCGGCATGAACGGCCGCGCCGAGATAGTCCTTCAATCCACCGACGAAGTGGAAGGTGTCCTCGGCCGGAACATCCTCAATGCCCTTCAACAGCGCCGGGTCGCAGCGCCAGCGAATCTCTACCCCGCCGAACAGATAGGCTTTCGAACGCGCCATCTTGAACAGGCGCTGCGGCTTGAACGTGGCCTTGGCGCCGAAAATGTCGGTGTCCGGCTTGAAGCGAATTTTGGTGCCGCGGCGGTTGTTGATCTTGCCGAGATCTTCGAGCTTGCCCTTGGGATGGCCGCGCTCGAACGCCATGCGGTAGAGCTTCTGGCTGCGGGCGACCTCGACCTCGAGCCGCGACGACAGCGCATTCACCACGGAGACGCCGACGCCGTGCAGGCCGCCCGAGGTCTCATACACCTTGGAGTCGAATTTGCCGCCGGAATGCAGCGTGCACATGATGACTTCGAGCGCGGACTTCTTCGGAAATTTCGGATGCGGATCGACCGGAATGCCGCGGCCATTGTCGGTGACGGTCAGGAACCCGTCGGCGCCCAATTCCACTTCGATGAACGAGGCATGGCCGGCCAGCGCCTCGTCCATCGCGTTATCGATGACTTCGGCGAACAGGTGATGCAGCGCTTTCTCGTCGGTGCCGCCGATATACATGCCCGGTCGGCGGCGAACCGGCTCAAGGCCTTCCAGCACCTCGATGTCGCGCGCGGTATAGCCGGCCTCGGCGCTTGCCGCGCGGGATGCCACCTTGAGCGATGGCCGGCCCTTGGGCTCGGAGGCCTTGGACTCAGGGGCGCCAAAGAGGTCATTGGCTTTGGCTTTTATATTTGATTTCAATGGTTTTGGCATGTTTTTTCATGTGTTGCGCGCGCTTTTGATAGCGCGAATCAGTTCCCCTGACTATGCCATGGATGAGCTTAAAAAGTGACGGCTGGAGCCGGGCCGTCGGTCGCGCACGATCCCCCACCTTTGTGACTTGATGTCGTGGAACGGGCTGGCGTACCTGTTCTTGCTTGTTCTTGGGCATTGAAACTGTAGAAAAGTTCCGCGCCTTGCTCGAACAGGCCGGTATCCGGGGAGGCGTTCACGACATGGAAGATTTCGCGCGCGCGCTGGCCGATTTTGTGCGCGATCATCAGGCATGGGCTGCCCCGATCGTTCTGTTGCTGGCGTTCGGGGAATCGCTCGCTTTCATCTCGCTATTGATCCCGGCCTGGGGCGCGCTGGTCGCCATCGGCGCGTTGATCGGCGTCAGCGGGATCAGTTTCTGGTCGGTGTGGATTGCGGGCGGGATTGGTGCCGCGCTTGGCGACTGGATCTCCTACTGGTTCGGCTTCAAATACAAGGAACATGTCGCGCAGATGTGGCCGCTGTCGCGCTACCCTGAGATCCTGCCGCGCGGCGAAGCCTTCGTGCAAAAATGGGGCGCACCCAGCATCTTCATAGGACGTTTTTTCGGCCCGTTGCGGGCCTCGGTGCCGCTCGCAGCCGGAATATTCGAGATGTCGTATTGGCGCTTTCAAATCGCCAATTGGGTATCGGCGCTGGTGTGGTCGGCTGCATTGCTGCTGTTCGGCGACGTGATCGGCCAGATCGCCGAATGGCTCTGGCGCACCGTGTGAAGTCGGCCTGACGATGCTGGTGCCCGGTGCGGGTGTTATGACAAGGCGCTGTGACAGCCCGGCGATCTAATTTCTTGACGAAAACCGGGCGTGGCCTTATAGCCGCGCCCATGATCAACGCCGCGACCATCCTCACCGCCCGCCGCCGCCGCATTATCGCGGTATGGGCGGACGTCTGCGTTTAAGATTGTCGCCTCTGCCGCCGGATCCGGTCCGCGGCATTTTCCTAACCCTGCAGCGCGATCCGATCAGGCGGCTCCTACGTCAAGCAGGAGTTTGAAATGTATACGCCTCCGATGTTCAAGCCCGATCGCGCCGCCAGCCTTGCCTTTGCGCAAGCGCGCGGATTCGGCACGGTCTGCGCGTGGGAAGGCGGCAAGCCGATCGCATCATCCTTGCCGTTTTACCTGGCTTTTGCGGATGACGGCACGCCACAAATGGCGTTCCACGTCGCGCGGCATAATCCGCTGGTGAAACTCGCGGACGGGACATCGTCGTGGCTGATGGCCGTGACGGGGGCGGACGCCTACGTTTCGGCCGACTGGTACGTGTCGCCGGATCAGGTGCCGACCTGGCTGTATCAGGCGGTGCACCTGACCGGCACGGTTCGCAAATTATCCGATCATGAACTCGGCCCGCATCTCGACGTGCTCAGTGCCAAATTCGAAAACTGGCTGGCGCCGAAACCACCCTGGATGTCGTCGAAGATGACGGCGGGGCGCCTGGCCGCGATGAAGCAGGCGATCGTCGGTCTGGTGATGACGGTCGAGGAGATCGAGGGCAGTTTCAAGCTCAACCAGCACAAATCCGACGTCGATCACGTGGCTGTGGCGACGGCATTGGCGCGGCAACCGGAGGTCGCCGCCCAGGTTCTGGCGGGGGAAATGCGTGCGCTGCGCCCGCATTTGTTCGCAGCCGAGACGACACAATTGAATGCTAACACGATGCCAGAGGACATGATGTGATGGGCACAAAGAAGAAGATCGGCATTCTCGGTGCGTCCGGCTACACCGGCGCCGACGCGGTGCGCCTGCTGGCGCGGCATCCCAACGCCGAGATCGTTGCGCTCACCGCAAATACCCATGCCGGCAAGACCATGGATGAGGTATTTCCGCATTTCTTCATGCTGGACCTGCCACGGCTGGTGGAATGGGAAAAGGTCGATTGGACCAAGCTCGATGCGGTGTTCTGCGGGCTGCCGCATGGCACGACGCAGGAGATCATCGCGGCCGTCATCGCGGCCAATCCGGCCATCAAAATCCTCGACATGTCGGCGGATTTCCGGCTTCGCGACATGAACACCTACGCGCAATGGTACGGCCACGAGCACCGCGCAACGGAACTTCAGGGCGAAGCCGTCTATGGCCTCACCGAGTTCTATCGCGAGAAAATCACCGCGGCGCGGCTTGTCGCCTGTCCCGGATGCTATCCGACCGCGGCGCTGATGGCGCTGGTGCCGATCGCAAGAGCAAAGCTGATCGACGTGGATGACATCGTCATTGACGCCAAATCAGGCGTGACCGGCGCAGGCCGCGGCCTCAAGCAGAACACGCTGTTCAGCGAAGTTGGCGAGGGGCTTTCGCCCTATTCGGTGGGTACGCATCGGCACGCGCCGGAGATCGAACAGGAGATCGGCGTCGCGGCAGGCGCCAAGGTGACGGTCAACTTCACGCCGCACCTTATTCCGATGAGCCGGGGCGAACTCTGCACGTCCTACGTCAAACTTAACGGTGCGACCGCGGATGATCTGCGTGCCGCGCTTGAGAAAGCCTACCGCGACGAACCGTTCGTGCATGTCGCGAAAAAGGGCGTGCTACCGCAGACGCAGAACGTTCGCGGCTCGAACTATGTGCAGATCGGCGTATTCGGCGACCGCATCAAGAACCGCGCGATCGTTATTTCGGTGCTCGATAATCTGGTGAAGGGATCGGCGGGACAGGCGATCCAGAACATGAACCTGATGCTTGGACTTCCCGAAACCACCGGGCTGGAGCAGATCGCGCTGTTTCCGTGAGGTATTCCATCGCTATCGTGTGACGCGCGCAGATGCGCGCGCGTCCCATGATGGAAGAGTGCCGTCTCAGAGAATCTGCGGAACACCGGCAGGCCCAGCGTGTAGACGATCAGGTGCGCGACGCGGGCCCAGAAATACACCGCGCAGGCGATTACGGTCCATTGGCTGGAATAGTCGATCGCGTTGAGGATCAGCACCAAGGGAGCGAACAGGACGAGGTTTTCGACCGCATTGTCATGCGCGAACATCAGCCGCGTGGCCCATTCCGCATGTGGCTTGTCGTTGCGGGAGGGATTGGCCATCGCGCCGCCGAGGCCACGAACCTGACAGCGATTGAGCGTATAGGGGACCCACAGCAGCCCCGTCAGAATGACCGTCAGTGTCAGCCAGAACAATTCGCGTGTCATAGATTTCCCCTCAATCCAGGTTTCAAGTCCCGTCCCGGCGGGACGATCTGTTGTATTCAAACACCGATCATGGCGCTAGGCGCGGACCCGGACGTAACTGCCGGGCGCATCCTCGATCGGCGGCAGCGCCGCTGTGCCGACGGCGCGCGCGGGCATTTCCTCCGCATCGATGCTCGCCAGCCACTGGCGCCAGTCGGGCCACCACGATCCCTTATGCTCCTGCGCGCCCTTGATCCAGTCGGCCAGCGCAACGTCCTTGATATTGTCGTTGGTCCAGAACTGGTATTTGCCCGACGATGGCGGGTTGACCACGCCGGCGATATGCCCGGATCCGGACAGCACGTATTTGACCGGGCCACCGAAAAACTGCGAGCCGTACAGCACGGAATCGGCCGGCGCGATGTGATCCTCGCGGGTCGCTAGATTGTAGATCGGCACCTTGACCTTCGACAGATCGAGCAGCGTGTTGTCCAGCACCATGGTGCCTGCGGACAGCCGGTTCTCCAGATAGCAGTTGCGCAGATAGTACGAATGGTTCGCCGCCGGCATCCGCGTCGCGTCCGAATTCCAGTGCAGCAGATCGAATGCCGAGGGCGGCTGGCCCTTCAGGTAATTGCTGACGACATAGGACCAGATCAGATCGTTCGAGCGCAGCATGTTGAAGGCCATCGCCATCTTGCTGCCTTCGAGCACACCCGCCGCCTGCATGTCGCGCTCCAGTGCGGAGATCTGGTCTTCGTCGACGAACACCAGGAGATCGCCGGCGCGGGTGAAATCGACCTGTGCGGCCAGAAACGTCGCCGACGTCACCCGCACCCGGCGCTTTTCCGCCAGCCATGCCAGCGTCGAGGCGAGCAGGGTGCCGCCGACGCAGTAGCCCATGGTGTGGACCTTCATCTCGCCGGTGGCCCGTTCGATGGCGTCCATCGCCGCCAGCGGCCCCCCCTTCATGTAATCCTCGAAAGTCTTGGCTCCGAGGCTCTTGTCCGGGTTGACCCAGGAAATCACGAACACCGTGAGCCCCTGATCGACACACCATTTGATGAAGGATTTTTCCGGCTTGAGGTCGAGGATATAGAACTTGTTGATCCACGGCGGCACGATCAGAAGCGGCGTGCGCAGCACGCATTCCGTTGACGGCGCGTACTGGATCAGCTGCATCAGCTCGTTCTGGAAGATCACCTTGCCCGGGGTCGTCGCCATGTTGACGCCGACCACGAGATTGGAGGGATCGGATTGGCGAATGCGCAGCGTGCCGTGTCCGGCCTCGACGTCTTCCGCCAGCATCTTCATGCCGCGAACGAGGTTGTCGCCGTTGGACGCCAGCGTCGCGCGCAGCACCTCCGGATTGGTCAGCACGAAGTTCGACGGCGACAGCGCGTTGGTGATCTGCTGGACGTAGAATTCGGCTTTCTTGCGGGTGTGGGGGTCGAGACCCTCGGCGTTGCGCACGAGGTCATGGGCCCACTGCGTGGTGAGCAGATAGAGTTGCAAAACGAAATCGAAGAACTGGTTCGACTTCCATTCCGGGTCGCTGAACCGCCGGTCGCGCGGCGAGGGCGCGATCGCCGGCTTCGCGTCTTCGCCGGCCATGCGGCGCATCGACGACCCCCACAGATCGATATAGGCCTTGGTCAGTTTCGACTTCAGCTCGGCCGAGCGCGTTTCGTCCGACAGCCAGAATTCCGCCACCGCGCTGAACGTCTTGATGACTTCGCCGAGTTCGTTGGGCGGCTTGTCCCTGGCTTCGCCGTTCTCGCGCGGCTTGAGATAGGCGGCGAGCGCCTGGCCGCTGCTCTGCATCGCCCGCGCGAGGTTCATCGAGAACGCCTCGGGGTCGAACTTTGTTGCGCTCTGGGTTTCAGTCGTGACGTCGGCCATAGCCTGACACTATAGGTTCATTTCAAGTTCGTCACCGCGCAGATCGACGATGATGGCGGCGATGTCAATCTCGGCGTCGGACGTGCTGCACCGCGACAAAGAATCTTGGTTCTGTCATATTCAGGCCCCAACGGTGCGATTTGTTGTTTGGGCTTTAATGGTTTTTGGGGGACAATCGTTTGGCGCTGCAGCAACTGCTGATGAAACAAGCGGCATTCGTTGTTAAATGAGCAGCAGCCGGATTCACGTCGGCGAAGTGGGGACTTCCGGACGCATGTCGATCGATCGAACAAAGCGGGCATGGGCCTTGGGAGCGCTGCTGCTGTCGGCGCTGGCGCTTGGCGGCTGCTCTATTTCGATCGCCGATCTGCCGCTGGGCGGTACGCCGGCGGACGCGCCCGGACATCAGAAGGAAGCCGGTGCCTATCTTCCGGTAAATGAATTGCCTCCGGATCGGGACGAAGCCGCGATGGACCCGGCGCAGCGGGCCAAGATCCAGAAAGAACTCGTCGCCGCGCGGGACCACCAGGCCTCTGTGACTTCAGCCAAAGACCAGACCGCAAACTCGGCCACGAACTCTGCCACCAACTCAGCCACCAAGTAACCGCCAGGTTATCTTGCGGCTGGCGCGACCGGTCGTCCGTGGTAAAAGAAGCCAATTCAACCGCAAATCAGGGCAAAGACACGATTTTGCGTCTGAATTCGACCTAAATCCTTGATTTAGCTCGATTTCTGGACAAAGACGAATTCCATCTCGTTGCAAAGCCTGTCGGTGATTCCAGCCTTATCGGTTGTCGGAGCAAGGTCCCATGGAAGAGTTCTACCGCATTCGCCGTCTGCCGCCTTATGTGTTCGAGCAGGTCAACCGCGCCAAGGCCGCGGCACGCAATGCCGGCGCCGATATCATTGACCTCGGCATGGGCAATCCGGATCTGTCGACGCCGGCCCATGTCATCGAAAAGCTGAAGGAAACGCTGGGCAAGCCGCGGACCGACCGCTACTCGGCGTCGCGCGGCATCACCGGCCTGCGCAAGGCGCAAGCCGGCTATTACGAGCGGCGCTTTGGCGTGAAGCTCAATCCGGAAACCCAGATCGTTGCGACGCTGGGCTCGAAAGAGGGCTTTGCCAATGTGGCGCAGGCGATCACCGCGCCCGGCGATGTCATCCTGTGTCCGAACCCGAGCTATCCGATCCATGCCTTTGGATTTCTGATGGCCGGCGGCGTGATCCGCTCGGTGCCCTCGGAGCCGACGCCGCAATTCTTCGAGGCGGTCGAGCGGGCGATCATCCATTCGATCCCGAAGCCGCTCGCGATCGTCGTCTGTTACCCGTCCAATCCGACCGCCTATGTCGCGAGCCTCGATTTCTACCGCGATCTGGTGGCGTTCGCGAAGAAGCACGAGATCTTCATTCTGTCCGACCTCGCTTATGCGGAAGTCTATTTCGACGACAATAATCCGCCGCCCTCGGTGCTGCAGGTTCCCGGCGCGATCGATGTCACCGTGGAATTCACCTCGATGTCGAAGACGTTTTCGATGGCCGGCTGGCGGATGGGGTTTGCGGTCGGCAATGAGCGGATCATCGCGGCACTGGCGCGAGTGAAATCCTATCTCGATTATGGCGCGTTCACGCCCATTCAGGTCGCCGCGACCGCGGCGCTGAACGGTCCGGACGATTGTATCCGCGAGATGCGCGACACCTATCGCAAACGTCGCGATGCGCTGGTGGAATCATTCGGTCGCGCCGGCTGGGAGATTCCGCCGCCCGAGGCCTCGATGTTCGCCTGGGCGCCGCTGCCCGAGGCCTTCCGCGGCGTCGGCAGCATGCAGTTCGCGACCCTGATGGTGGAGAAATCCGGCGTCGTGGTTTCGCCCGGGGTCGCCTTCGGCGAGCATGGCGAGGGCTATGTGCGCATCGCCATGGTGGAAAACGAGCAACGTATCCGCCAGGCCGCCCGCGGCGTGCGTCGCTTCCTTGAAAGCGGCATAGAAACGTTGCACAACGTGGTTCCTCTCGCCAACCGGCGCTAGGTGTGATCCCGCTGGGTCATGCCTGGTTCTGATTTCTCCAGCAGGTTTTTCGCGTCATGGTCGCACCCCTGAAAGTGGGTATTGCGGGGCTCGGCACTGTTGGCGCCGAAGTCGTTCGCCTCATCGAGCAGCAGGGCCGCGCTTTGTCGGCGCGCTGCGGGCGTGGCGTGCGTGTCGTCGCCGTCACGGCGCGTTCGAAGGTGAAAAAGCGCGGTCTCGATCTGCGCGGCGTTACCTGGGCCAAAAACGCGCTGGCGCTGGCCAGCGATCCCGGCATCGATTGTTTTGTCGAATTGATGGGCGGGGCGGGTGAGCCCGCATTGTCGGCGATCGAGGCGGCGCTGCAATCCGGCAAATCGGTGGTGACGGCCAACAAGGCGCTGATCGCCAGGCATGGACTGCGGTTGGCGAAGTCAGCCGAAAAGCATGGCGGCGCGCTGAATTTCGAGGCCGCCGTCGGCGCCGCGATTCCTGTCGTCAAGACCCTGCGCGAGGGTCTGGCGGGTACCGACGTCAACCGCGTCTACGGTATTCTCAACGGCACCTGCAATTACATCCTGACCCGGATGGAACAGGAGGGGTTGTCGTTCGCCGAATGTCTGAAGGACGCGCAGCGCCTGGGCTATGCCGAGGCCAATCCGTCGTTCGATGTCGATGGCCACGATACCGCGCAGAAACTGGCGATTCTGGCCAGTCTCGCCTTTGGCACCAAGGTCGCGCAGAGCGCGGTGTATGTCGAAGGCATCTCCTCGATCGCACCGGAGGATTTGCGCGCGGCCGAGGAACTCGGTTTTCGCGTCAAACTGCTCGGGGTCGCGGTGCGAACCGCAAAAGGCATCGAACAGCGCGTGCATCCGACCATGGTGCCGAAATCCTCCTCGATCGCGCAGGTCATGGGCGTCACCAACGCGGTCACCATCGACGGGGCGGGAATTTCGCCGATCACACTGGTCGGTCCGGGCGCCGGGGGAGCCGCGACGGCATCGGCCGTGGTCGCCGACATTGCCGATGTCGCGCGCGGGATCCGCGCGATGCCGTTCGGGCGTCCGGTGGCAAGGTTGCGCGCGACCAAAAAGGCGCCAATGGAGCGCCACGAGGGTGGCTATTATATCCGGCTGATGGCGCGGGATTTGGCTGGCACTGCCGCAACCATCGCCACCCGGCTCGCCGAGCAGAAAATTTCGATTGAATCGATTGTGCAGCGCCATCCCGACGGCGTTGACGCCAGCGGCGTGGCGAGGAAAGCTGCGCCGGTGCCGGTCATTCTGATAACCTATGCCACCAGCGAGGACGCGGTTCACCGCGCGTTGCAGGCGGTGCAGCGCGACAAGGTGATCAGCGGCCGGCCGCAGGTGATACGGATCGAGAAAAACTAGAGCATGATCCGGAAAAGTGGGAACCGGTTTTCCTCGGGACAAACGCAAAGCGTTTGCTCGGAGATCATGCTCTAACAAAGGGATGGGATCACGATCTAGCGTGTGGTCCGAACCAACGATGCGAGAAGCGATTATATGCGGGCCGAAAGATCCGCAGTGAAGTCATAAAAGGAGTTCGCCGATGTCGACCCATATTTCCGTTCCGCCGCAGCTATTGCTGGAGCGCGTCCTGACGCTCGAGATCGTGCGGGTGACGGAGCGCGCGGCGGTATCCGCGGCGAGGCTGCGCGGCCATGGCAACGAGAAAGCCGCCGACCAGGCCGCCGTCGACGCGATGCGCCGTGAACTCAACAAGCTGCCGATCGAAGGCACCGTGGTGATCGGCGAGGGCGAACGCGACGAGGCGCCGATGCTGTTTATCGGCGAGAAGGT
>NZ_JBEKCZ010000197.1:0-9865 GCF_050014615.1 Bradyrhizobium sp.
CTGGTGCCGCAAACAGGACTCGAACCTGTGACCCCGTCATTACGAATGACGTGCTCTACCAACTGAGCTATTGCGGCGAACCATCGAGCGCGCTCAGAAACCGCCTGAAAACGCGTGCACCTGATATCGGGCGACGCCTGATTTTGCAAGGAAAACGCGCCCGTCCGACCCCGCAAAGGGATTTTTGACGGATTTTCCCGGCGCGAACCGGTACCCGCCCCGGACCCAGATCCGGGGCCGGCTTTGGCTTGAAAACGCTTTAATTCCCCCAGCGGGACAGGAAGCCGCGCCAGCCGCCGGCCTGGCCCGGCGCCGGATTGATCTGTTCGGTGAATTCGTCGGCGACGGCTTCGTCGTCGATGCCGGGATCGTCGGGCGCCCGGACGATGGGAATTACCGCGGGGATGACGGCGGAAGCCGCTTTATCGGCGGCTTTCGGGATATCCTGCCGCGCGCGGAACAATGCCGGCGCGGCCGCGGCGACGGCTTCGGTCGGCGGCGGCGCGGGCGGCGGCTCAAGCGCCGGTTTTGCCGGTGAATTGATCGTCACATTGACCGGCACATTATCCTGCGCCGCCGGCGCGTCTGCGGGAGATTCCTGTGGAGGTTCGCGCGGCGGCTCGACGCGGCGCGGCGCGGCGGCGAGCATGGCCTCCTCAAACGGCGAGGATTCGATCGCGGCATTCTTGTCCGATGGCAACGCCGCCAGCGGCATCTGCCACTGAAAGGCATCGAGCCGGCCGGACACCGGCGACACCGGGCGCCAGCGATCGCTGACATAACCGTCCGCGGTCCACACCGGGTCGTGCAGCGCGCGCACCGCGCGCAAGGTCCAGGTCCGCGCCCGGCCGCTGTCGCCATGTTCGGTGCGTTCGATTTCCGCCATCAGCATCGCCACCCGCTGCGTCGGTTGAGCGATGAACGGCGCCAGCACCTCGCGCGCGCGCGCGAATTCCACAGCGTCGATCGCGGCGCGCGCCACCGCGAGCGCGCCCTCGAGATGACCGGGCGCTTTCGCCGCCAGCGTCTCGACCCGCACCAGCCGCTGCCGCGCCGAATCGCCGAGTCGCACATGGGCATAGGCGTCGGCCAGATCGGGATGCGGATGCGCCAGCCACGCCGCCTCGACAATGCGCATCGAACGCCGCACCTGATGCGCTTCGCTCTGATATTTGCTGGCGAGCACCGCGGCCGGCACCAGCGTCGGCGCCAGCTTGATCGCCTCCATTACGCTATCGCGCGACAAATCGCGGTCGACCTTTTCAAGCTCCAGCGCGCGCGCCGTCAACAGCACGCCGCGCTGGCGCCGGTACGCATGTTTGTCGATCAGGCCCGACGCCAGATTGTTATCGAGAATCGCCAGCGCGCCGTTCCAGTCGCCCTTGGCGCAGCGAAATCCGAGCACCGCATGCGAGGCCCAGGTCGATCCCGGCGCCAGCTTCAGCGCCTCTTCCGCGATCCCGACCGCGGCGACCGGATCGTCGGCGCGCTGGGCCTCGATGAACAGCCCGCGCAGGCCCAATAGCCTTGTATCCTTGCGCTCGGCCATGGCGTGAAACGCCCTTCGCGCGCCTTCGCGGTCGCCGTCGAGTTGCGCCGATTGCGCGTGCAGCAAGAGCGCCAGCGGATCATCCGCGGCATGGCGGCGCGCGACTTCGGCATGCTGGCGGGCGGCCGACGAATCGCCATGGCCGATCGCGAGCAGGCCTTGGGTGATGGCATGGCGGCCGCGCGCGTGACGGCGTTCGCGCCGGCTGCGCCGGATACGCTGCGGCATCCGCCACAGCGTCAGCAATACCGTCCAGGCCAGCATCGCCGCGACAATGACAATGCCGAGCAACAGCACGAACACCGGCAACGGGGGATGGGCGCGCCAGCCGCCCCACGACATCAAGACCTCGCCGGGCTGATCGGCCACCCATGCCGCGCCCCAACCTGCGAGCGCGATCAACAGCAGAAACAGAATGATCCGGTACATCGAAATCCTATGGCGCCGGTTTGGCGAGCGCCGCCATGGCGTCGGCCGCGAATTGACGCGAGGCGGCGAGCGCCGCATCGCGCTCATCCGCCTTGTCGAGCCATGGCTGCGCCGCCGCGCGATCGGCCGGCGCCAGCGTATTCAACTCGTGCCTCGCCTCGGCGGCATCATTGCGCAGCGCCGCCGCCGTGACCCGCGCGATCACGGCGCTGCGGTCGTTGCCGACGGCGTCGGTGCGCTCGATGCGAACCAGCTTCGCGGCACCGGCCTGCAGGCGATCGACAATCCCGGAGCCGGTGGTGGCGATCTCCGGCGCCGGCGGCGACAGTTTCGGCACCAGCGTCAACAATTCGCGGCTGAGCAGTGCCGCGCTCGGCACGCCCGAGGCGGCGAAATCATCGAGCGGCTTCAATGCGGCCGCGTCGGCGGCGAGCGATTTCGCCGCGGCGAGCGCGGCGGCGAAAGGTTCACCCTGCCGCACCGAAATGTCGAGCATCGAGGCCACCACGACGCGGCGAAGCACGGCATCGTCCGCGGGCTTGTTGCTTTGTTGGGCGATCACAGCACTCTCGGCACGGGTGGCGCGTTCGATCTGGCCGAGGCGCTCGTTGATCCCATCGAGATCCGGCGGTGTCGATTCGCGCGACGCCGATTTCACCGCGTTGACATCCGCGGCCAGTTTCTCCGACTGCGCGCGGGCGCCCGCGATTTCACTGCGCAGCGCTGCAATCGATTTCTCCAGCGCTTCAACCCGCCCCATCGCGGCCGGGTCGGGTGCTGTGGCCGCAGGCCCGGCCGATCTGGACTCGATCTCGGCGAGACGCGACGTCAGCGTGTCGATGACAGCGGCATTGGCCGGCGGCGGCGCAGCCGTCTCACCGGGCCAGCCCACATACCAGGCGGTCGCGAGCACCAGCGCGGTGGTGACGGCGCCGGTCACCGCCGAGGTGACCATCGCGGAAAGCACCCCCGCCCGAGGCCCTTGAAATGATTGCTTGGGCTCGGCGCCAGCGCCAGCACTGGCACTCTGGGTTCCGCCCGACACTTCCGACGCTTCGAGATCGATGGTCGGCGGCGCGCGCCTGGCGCGGCCCGAATCCGGCGGCAGCGTATCTTCGGGCCTGTCTTCGTCCATTCCGCGGTTCCTCTTTGGCTCGATCCGAAATCTACCAGAATCGGCCCGTCCTCTTACGCCAATCAGGGCCGCAAAGCACGGTCCAGCAGCTCGAACAGGGCATTTTCATCCGGCGAGGCCGCCGCCATGACCCGGGTCGCCCCGGCGTCGCGGACCACCGAGGCCACCGCGGCGGAAATGCAGCATTGCGGGATCGCCAGGGCCGATATTTCGACCCCGGCGGCGCGGACCGATTCCAGGAACGCGCGCGCGCTGCGCCGGGAGTAATGCAGCACCGCCTCGATCCGGTTGGCGGCGAAGGCGTCGCAGGTTTCCCGCGGCAGGCCCGACAAGGGAACCATCCTGTATGTCGTCTGCGTGACGACGGTGAACCCACGCTCGCCGAGTTCGCCGGCGAGGTCGCGGGCGAGATCGGCCCCGGCCAGATAAAGCAGCGGGCTCGCCTTCTTCAGGGTTTTCGCCTTGACGCTGGCGAGCACGAGATCGCGCAGGCCCGCGGCACCCCCCGTTGCCGGGACCACGGTTTCGAACCCGATCGTGCGGGCGGCGGCCGCGGTGTGTTCGCCGACCGCGAACAGCGGCAGCTTCAGCAATGGGCTGTGCTTGAGCTGACGTTCGATCCCGCGCAACGCATTGGCGCTGGTGACGATGACAGCGCCGTAGCGCACATCCTGATCCCGATCCGCGTCGTCTTCGAAGGCCACTGGTTCGAACCGCAGCATCGGCGCCAGCAGAACCTCAAACCCCCGGGCGCGCAGGCCCGCGGCGGTGGCCTCATCGTCCGGACGCGGGCGTGTGACGAGAATGGCCATGCTTCACGCTGCCGCCGACAGGGGTTTCGCATCAACGGGCGATTGCACTTCGAGACCTCATAATGCTACCGGATATTACACGGAAAAACGCCGGTTTCGCCGATAACGCAAGGCCTCAAATTGGGTAACGACACGCGAACACTGGTTCTGGGCATCGAGACCACTTGCGATGAAACCGCGGCCGCCGTGGTCGAGCGCCAGGGCGACGGCACCGGCCGAATCCTGTCCAATATCGTGCACTCGCAAACCGAAGAGCACGCAGCCTATGGCGGCGTGGTGCCGGAGATCGCGGCGCGCGCCCATGTCGACCTGCTCGACGGCATCGTCGACCGCGCGATGAAGGAAGCCGGCGTCGGCTTCGCGCAGCTTGCGGGCGTCGCCGCCGCCGCCGGCCCCGGCCTGATCGGCGGCGTGATCGTGGGCCTCACCACCGCGAAGGCGATCGCTATGGTGCACAATACACCGCTGATCGCGGTGAACCATCTCGAGGCCCATGCCCTGACCCCGCGGCTCACTTGCGCGCTGGCGTTTCCCTATTGCCTGTTTCTCGCCTCCGGCGGCCACACCCAGATTGTCGCGGTGACCGGCGTCGGCAAATATGTGCGGCTCGGCACCACGGTCGATGACGCCATGGGCGAAGCCTTCGACAAGGTCGCCAAGATGCTCGGCCTGCCCTATCCGGGCGGACCGGAGGTCGAACGCGCCGCCAGCGGAGGCGACGCCAGACGCTTTGCTTTTCCGCGGCCGATGCAGGGGCGCAGCGACGCCAATTTCTCGCTGTCGGGATTGAAGACCGCGGTGCGCAACGAAGCCAGCCGGATCAATCCGCTGGAACCGCAGGACATCGCCGATCTCTGCGCCAGCTTCCAGGCGGCGGTGCTGGAATCGACGGCCGACAGATTGAGCGTCGGCCTGCGGCTGTTTCACGAACAATTCGGCCCACCACGCGCGCTGGTCGCCGCCGGCGGCGTCGCCGCCAATCAGGCGATTCGCGGCGCGCTGCAGAATGTCGCGGCCAAGGCCCAGACCACGCTGATCATTCCGCCGCCGGCGCTGTGCACCGACAATGGCGCGATGATCGCATGGGCCGGTGCCGAGCGGCTCGCGATCGGACTATCCGATACCATGGACACGCCGCCGCGGGCCCGCTGGCTGCTCGACGAAAATGCCATTGCGCCCGCCGGATTCGCCAACACGCGGGCGGGCTTTTAGAACAGAATAAGAATAGATCGATCTGTAACAACAACGGCAGTGCGCTCCCTCTCCCCTTGTGGGAGAGGGTTGGGGTGAGGGGTTCAGGTCCATCGATAGACCGTAACCCCTCACCCGGATCGCATCTGCGATGCGATCCGACCTCTCCCACAAGGGGAGAGGTAAGAGGAGCCGCTGATAGACCGAGGTGACCTCGCGATGACGTCTTTTAACTCAGTCGCAGTGATCGGCGCCGGCGCATGGGGCACGGCGCTGGCGGCGCTGGCCGGGCGCGCCGGGCGCGATGTGGTGCTGTGCGCGCGCAATGCGGCCGCCGCGGCCGAGATCGCCGCCACCCGCATCAATCCGAAATTACCAGGCATCAGGCTGGACGCGGATATTCAGGTCACCGACGATATCGCAGTGGCCGCGCAAGCGGACATCATCCTGATCGCCACCCCCGCGCAAAATTTGCGCGCGGCGGTCACAATGCTGGCGCCGCATCTCGCCAAGGCCACGCCGGTAATCGCCTGCGCCAAAGGCATCGAGCGCGGCACCCATAAATTCATGACCGAGGTGATCGCGGAAGCCGCGCCCGATGCGCGGCCCGCCATTCTTTCAGGACCGAGTTTCGCCGAGGACGTCGCGCGCGGCCTGCCCACCGCGGTCACGCTGGCGGCGCATCAAAGCGAGCTCGCCAGCGCGCTGGTGCAGGCGCTGGGATCCTCGAACTTCCGGCCCTACCACACCTCCGACGTCCGCGGCGTCGAGATCGGCGGGGCCGCGAAGAACGTGCTGGCGATCGCGGCGGGTATAGCGGCCGGCAAGAAACTCGGCGCCTCGGCGCAGGCGGCGCTGACCACGCGCGGTTTCAGCGAATTGGTGCGCCTGGGGCGTGCCTGCGGTGCGCGCGGCGAAACCATGGCCGGACTGTCGGGCCTTGGCGATCTGATCCTGACCTGCTCAAGCCCGCAATCGCGCAATTTCGCGCTCGGCATCGCGCTCGGACGCGGCGACGCGCGGCCCCGCGACAAGCTTGCCGAAGGCGAATTCACCGCACCGGTTTTGATCGAACTGGCGGCGGCGCAGGACGTCGACATGCCCGTTTCAAATGCGGTCGCGTCGATCCTGACCGGAGCCGTGACCATCGACGATGCGATCGAAAGCCTGCTGACGCGGCCGTTCAAAGCCGAGGGATGAACGGCCGCTGCACGAGGTGACGTAGAGCATTATGAGAATCGTTCTGTCGAAGCAATGGAAGTGCGCCCCCTCTCCCCCAACTCGGGTTTACCCGAGTTGGGTCTCTCAAATTATCGAAGTCGGATATATCCGACTTCGATGGGAGAGGTGAGTGAAGCTGCTGACAGGCCGATGTAAAAACTTCACGTTCTCGAATCTCACGCCAGCACAAATTTCACGAGATCACCGAGACTCGCGCCGATGCCATCGGGAACGGCGTCCAGTTCTTCAAGCGGCGCGTTCAGGCGATTGACCCAGAAGGTCGGATAGCCGAACCATTTGGCGCCGGCCGCGTCCCAGCCCGCGAAGGCGGCAAAGGCGATTTGTTCTTTCCTCAAGCCGAAAGCATCGACGCCCATCTGATAGGCGCGCGAATCGGGCTTGAACGCGCTGACCTTGTCGGTCGAGAGATGGCCTTCGAAAAAACCCTCAAGCCCGGAATTCCTGACCGCGGCATCGAGCATCGCGTCGGTGAGATTGGACAAGAAGGCCATGCGGATGCCGGCATCCCGCAGCTGCTGCAAGGCCGGCGCCACATCCGGCCAGGCCTTGAGCTCGAGATAGGTCTGCATCAAGTGATCGCGCTGGCCGGCGGACAGCTCGATCTTCAGGGATTTGGCCGCAAACACCAGCGCGGCCTCCGTCACCTGCCAGAAATCGACATAGCGGCCGCCGAGGCTTCGCAGCCAGGTGTATTCGAATTGCCGGATGCGCCAGGCATTGCTCAGCTCCGATCCCTGGCCTGGAAAAATTTCCTCGGCCCTGGCGAAAACCGGGCGGGGATCGATGATCGGAAAGCCGTCGAAAGCGATCGCCTTGATTTTTGTTTGTGCACCGTTGGCGGCCGGGGCGATTGCAGTCGCGGTCACACCTGCGGCCAAGGTCACAAACTCCCGACGGTTCACAAACATACTGATTCCCTGTTTTGCAATGCGCCGCGCGGCTTCGCCCTTGACGCCGCTTATATCTGCGTCTTGGTATTGAAGAGGTCACAACCAAGAGATGGGTCGACATGAATTACTGGCTGGTGAAATCCGAGCCTTCCGCCTGGTCCTGGGATCAGCAGGTCGCCAAGGGTGCCAAGGGCGAGGCCTGGACCGGCGTGCGCAATTTCACCGCGCGGCAGAATCTCGTGAAAATGAAGAAGGGCGACCGCGCCTTTTTCTATCATTCCAACGAAGGCAAGGAGATCGTCGGGATCGTCGAGATCATCAAGGAGGCCTATCCCGATGCCACCGACAAGACCGGCAAGTTCGTCTGCGTCGACCTCAAGGCCGACAGACCGTTGCAGACGCCGGTGACGATGGCCGCGATCAAGGCCGACAAGCGGCTGGTCGATATGGCGCTGGTGAAATATTCACGGCTGTCGGTGCAGCCGGTGACTCCGGAAGAATGGAAGATCGTTAGCAAAATGGGCGGGGTCTAGCCGATATAGGTATTATGTAACCTCTGATTCCCGTGTGAGCCGTACTCTCCGCGGTCTTCCCCTCAGCGAAAATTTAGCAATTCAGGCTCTTATTGAAGCCACGCCGCGGGCAGAGCGACGGGAGGGGATACGTCTTGAAATCGGGTGCCAGCAGCCTGAGCCCGACACCGCTCGACGACACGGCGAGCGTGTCCATGACGCCTGCTCTCGAAGCCGAGACCGAGCGGCTGCTGTCACAACGCACGCGCGACATCCGGTTTTCTCCCGAGATGGTACGGGCGTATCGCAAGAAGGACTGGCCGCAGCGAAGCAAGATTGCGCGCGCATGGATGGTCTGGGTCGGGCTGATCAGCATGGCTTTCGTGCCGATCAGCTTCCTTCTCGCTCCCGAATCGCTTTGGCTGACCCTCGCGATCGCCGGGCTGCTGGTTCCGGCGCTGCATGGCTGCGCCTACCTGGTCTGGCGAAAGCCCCGCAGCGCAGCCGTCGAAGCCCTGTCGCTGATGCTGCTGATGAACAGCGTCATGATTGCTTACGGGATCCTCGCCGTCGCGGCCGGCGGCAGCAATTACGAGCGCTTCCTGATCTGCATCATGTATGTGAACACGATCGCGATCGTGGTGTTCAATGTCGGCCATGCCTGGTCGCTGTGCCTGATGGTCTGCTCCACCGGGATGTTTTTCGGTTTCGAAATCTTCAATCCCGCAATCGACCTCAAGGAAGCGATCGGGACCTCGGTATTTTTTGCGATGGGAATCTATGCGGCCGCGGTCGCGCGGAAAACCCAGTCGATCCTCGGTCAAAAAGCCTTCCTGCTGTCCTTGCGCAACCAGTATCGCAGTGAAGCGCTGGAGCGCGCCAATCATCAATTGGAAATACTGGCGACACGCGACCCTCTCACCGGGCTCGGCAACCGCCGTTCGGCGACCGACCTCATCGAGAATCTCTGGCGCGACCTGACGATCCCGAAAGCCAGCATCGCGTTCATCATGGCCGATATCGACTGGTTCAAGCGACTGAACGATACCGCCGGCCATGCCGCCGGCGACGAATGCATCAGGCGCGTCGCCCGGACCATCGAGCAATCGGTACGGGTGGGCGAGGACACCGTGTTTCGCTATGGCGGCGAGGAATTCCTGATCGTTCTGGTCCACGCCTCGCCCGATCTCGCCTGGACCATCGCGGAACGCATCCGCCATGAGGTGGAAGCGCTCGCCATCGTCAATCCCGGAACCGATCGCGCCGACGATAACGCCGGCGTGGTGACGATCAGCCTCGGTGTCGCCTTCGCGCATGAGGCAGCCACGCCCGACACGGTCGCGAAATGGGCCGACGACGCCCTTTACGACGCCAAGCGTTGCGGCAGGAACACCGTGTTCCTGTCGAACGCTCACGCGGAAGAAGATGGCGCGCGGCACGCAGAGCCCGGCGCAGAGTCCGAAAATTCGGCGGCGAATTCCTTGAGAACGACGGCTTAGTCGGCGGGTTGTAGTCGTCATTGCCGGGCTTGACCCGGCAATCCATCCCTCTTGTTACAAAGATTTTTTTAGAAGATGGATGCGCGGGTCAAGCCCGCGCATGACGACTACCCAAGCCGATGCCGCCACCTCCCTGCGCCGGCAACCACTCGCACCGGCTGACGCCCACATCCCGCACGCTGATTTGCCCGTCGTGCCAATCTGTCGCGGATCGACTCTGTTGATCGCGCCCCCAAATCAGCAGCAAAATCCCGCCATCCCGTCTCACAAGAGGGGCGCTTCGCGGTCGTCACGGACGTTGGGTGCGGGATGCGGTGGACGCGACAGTGACGCAGCGCAAATGCTTTGCGCGGACGAACGGCACTCAAGCGGACGGCGAAGTCGTGTGGTCCTGACGCCCCGACGCTGGCGTCAAGTTGGCGGAGTTGCGATGTCGGCCCTATCGGGCCCGACACGCAGTGATCCGCAGGCGATGGTGGCAACAAAGCCCGGTCACCAGGGAGAGCACGAAGGAAACCGTTAAAACCATTGCGCAGGGAAGGCCGGGCGTTCCGGCGAACCTGTGGCTTCTACCCCTGTGCTTTTTTGTTGCACAGGGGGCTGCGG
>NZ_JBEKCZ010000198.1:0-9783 GCF_050014615.1 Bradyrhizobium sp.
TTTTCGTCTCCCACCGCGCAGTATTTTCCGATTGCGAAACCTAGCGCAGTGATTGCGCAGACAAATGAAGCTCTGTCATCATGATTCTCGATCTCGCTCAAGTCTCTAACGGCCCTTCGTCGAGGTAATAAATAGCTTAGTAAGCTAAGGAGGGTACCATCGCCGTTCAAAGCCTCGAAGAATTTATCCGATCTATTCTTGCGAATTGCACCGACACTTTCTGGGTTGACAATCATCAGGCCCAGATAGGAAGACGGAAAGGCCTCCAAAATGCACTGCTCGGCAATTCTAATGCGGGATGACGATGTTGCCACATCAGCAACGGAGCGGACAATTTTCACACAATTGTTGGCTTCTTCATTCAATCGAATGCCGACTGGCGAATTAGACTGACCGGGCTTACCGATTCTAGCGCCGAAAGATCTTGTCAGTATCCTCTCAGCGGCTCGATATTTGCCGATAAGATCAAATCCTTTACGCAGCGGCCCATCGAAAGCAACGGCTCGGAGCGATTGATCTCCGAGAAGACCGCGAATTGTTTCTAACCGTTCTGAATCCGTTGCACGATAGCGTCTAATTTCCCAATCTATGCTCTCGTCGTCCCACGTCACTAAGCAAACAGCGCTCGACCGCCGCGTCGTAGAATACCCCACATCAATTCCAGCGACAGCATTGCGGCGGGGCATATTGAAAGTCTTTGGCTTCTACCGCGTCAGCTTCTTGTACTTCACGCGATGCGGGATGATGGAATCCTGGCCCAGCCGGCGCATCTTGTCTTTTTCATAATCCTGGAAATTGCCCTCGAACCATTCGACATGGCTGTCGCCCTCGAAGGCCAGAATGTGGGTGGCGATGCGGTCAAGGAACCAGCGGTCATGGCTGATGATCACGGCGCAGCCGGCGAAATCCTCCAGCGCCTCTTCGAGCGCGCGCAGCGTATCGACGTCGAGATCATTGGTGGGCTCGTCGAGCAGCAGCACGTTGGCGCCGGATTTGAGCATCTTGGCCAGATGCACGCGGTTGCGCTCGCCGCCCGACAGCGCGCCGACCTTCTTCTGCTGGTCGGCGCCCTTGAAATTGAACGACGAGCAATAGCCGCGCGAGTTCACCTCGCGCTTGCCGAGAAGAATGAGTTCGTTGCCGCCGGAAATCTCTTCCCACACGCTCTTCTTGCCGTCGAGCGAGTCGCGGGACTGGTCGACATAGCCGAGATGCACGCTCTCGCCGATCGTGATGGTGCCCTTGTCCGGCGTTTCCTGCTTGGTGATCATCCGGAACAAAGTGGTCTTGCCGGCGCCGTTGGCGCCGATCACGCCGACGATGCCGCCAGGCGGCAATTTGAAGGTCAGGTCCTCGATCAGCACGCGGTCGGCAAACCCCTTGGTCAGCCCCTCGAAATCGACCACGTTCTGACCGAGCCGCTCGGCCACGGGTATCGTGATCTGCGCGGTCTGGGTCTGCTTCTCGCTCGCCTGCTTCAGGAGCTCTTCATAGCGCTGATAGCGCGCCTTGGACTTGGCCTGGCGTGCCTTCGGCGAAGCCGCGATCCATTCCTTCTCGCGCTCCAGCGTGCGCTGATGCGCGACGTCCTCGCGGCCCTCCTGGGCGAGGCGCTTCTGCTTCTGCGACAGCCAGGCGGTGTAGTTACCCTCGTAGGGAATGCCCTTGCCGCGGTCGAGCTCGAGTATCCATGACGTGACGTTGTCGAGGAAGTAACGGTCATGGGTGACGATCAGGATGGCGCCGGGGTAGTTGCGCAGATGGCCTTCCAGCCAGGACACCGATTCGGCGTCGAGATGGTTGGTCGGCTCGTCCAGCAGCAACAGGTCCGGCTGGTCGAGCAGCAGTTTGCATAGCGCAACACGGCGCCGCTCGCCGCCGGAAAGTTTTGTGACGTCGGAATCGTCGGGCGGGCAACGCAGCGCGTCCATCGCCTGATCGACCTTGCTGTCGAGATCCCACAGGCCGGCGGCCTCGATCTCGTCCTGCAATTTGGTCATTTCGTCGGCGGTTTCCTCGGAATAGTTCATCGCCAGCTCATTGTAGCGATCGAGGATCGCCTTCTGCTTGGCGACCCCCAGCATGACGTTCTCGCGCACGGTCTTGGCCGGATCGAGCTGCGGCTCCTGTTCGAGGTAGCCGACCCGCGCGCCCTCGGCGACCCAGGCTTCGCCGTTATATTCCTTGTCGAGGCCGGCCATGATCCGCAGCAGCGTCGATTTGCCGGAGCCGTTGACGCCGAGCACGCCGATCTTGGCATCGGGATAGAACGACAAATGGACGTTATCGAGCACCTTGCGGGTCGGGTAGCTCTTGGTCAAACCCTGCATGAAATAGACGAACTGGCGCGCCATCGGGATCCCTGAAAACGAGAAGATTTATGGAAATTTGCTGCCGCTGATGTAGCGGCGCGGCCCCCAAAGGGCAACCGCGCCCCGACGTTTTCGATCCGTTCACCACGGATCATTACGGGGTCGACACCATCTGTGCGCCAGATCACGGCAATTGAAACTTTCTTTTAATAAATAGGGCCAAAGCTGTCGAGCAGCGCCCCAGAAAGCGCTCCGCGCGACAGAAGCCGCCGGAAAAAAGACAGGATTCGTCATGGCGACCATTACCTCAACCTCTCTCCGCTCCCCGGCAGGAAGCCGGGATGGACAGTCCAGCCCGCTCGCCGGGCTTCTCGCCTTCTGGCGCCAGTTCTTCGTCAGGGCCTTCGACCCCTACCGGCCGGAGCTGCATTATATGCGCGGACCGGGCCCCGCCTGCCGCGCCAAGTTGAAGGCGTCGTCGCACCGGCGTTCCGCCTGATCACGCCTGAGCCGCGGAAGCCTGAAGGCCCGCGGCCATATCGATAGACGCGCATTTTTGATGCCCGGACGCTTGCGCGTCGAAGCATTGCGCGCGACCATGGCGGCTCCCAGGACGGCGCGTATTCGTACCGTCATCATCGCCATGAACGGACCTTCCCATGACGCGGCTGCGCTGTGCAATTCTCGACGACTATCTCAACGTGACCCCAAAACTCGCGGACTGGTCCAAAATCGCCGATCGCGTCGACGTCACCGTGTTCAACCAGCCGTTTGCTTCCCCGGAGGCCGCCGCCGGCGCGCTGAAGGATTTCGAAATCATCCTGGCGATGCGCGAGCGTACGCCGTTTCCGCGCACGCTGTTCGCGGCATTGCCCAAACTGAAACTGCTGATCACCTCGGGCATGCGCAACGCTTCGATCGATTCGGAAGCCGCCAAGGATCATGGCGTGGTGTTCTGCGGGACGCAGTGGAACCGCGATCCGACCGCGGCGCTGACCATGGGTCTGATCCTGGAACTGACCCGCAGCATCGGCCGCGAGAACGCGCGCATGCACGCCGGCGAACCCCTGCAGAAATTCATCGGCCTGGAGATCGAGGGCCGCACCCTCGGCGTGGTCGGCCTCGGCAAGCTCGGCGCCAAGGTTGCGGGGCTGGCGAAAGCCTTCGGCATGAACGTGATCGCGTGGAGCCCCAACCTGACGCCGGAGCGATGCAAGGAGGTCGGCGTCGGCTATGCCACCAAGGAGGAATTGTTCGCAACCGCCGACATCATCACGGTTCACGTGGTGCTGAGCCAGCGTTCGCGCGGCCTGGTGGGGCGCGAGGATCTGGCACGCATGAAGCCGACCTCCTACCTCGTCAACACCGCGCGCGGGCCGATCGTCGACGAAGCCGCGTTGCTGGACATCCTGCAGCGGAACAAGATCGCCGGCGCCGCGATCGATGTGTTCTCGGTCGAACCGCTGCCGGTGGATCATCCCTTCCGCAAGCTCGACAATCTCGTGCTGACGCCGCATCTCGGCTACGTCACCGAGGAAGGCTTTCGCGCCCATTACGGCCAGATGGTCGAAGGCATCGGCGCCTGGCTCAACGGCGAGCCGGTACGAAGGCTGGCGTAAGAAGGGCTCAGCTTAAACTCTGGTCAAACATCGCGCGACGCAACGGGTAGCGGAATTTCCTCCAAACGTCCTTCCGCTCCGACCGAAAATGCTTATTATCCGGCCATGACCAAGTTGTTTGAACAAGCCGTTGAGACCGTACGCGGTCTCGCTCCTGAAATGCAGGATGACCTTGCCCGCATGCTTCTGCAATTGGCCGGCAAGGACCAACCGGTGTTTCAATTGAGCGCCGAGGAAGCATCCTCGTTAGACCAATCCCTTGCGCAGGCGGATCGCGGAGAATTCGCGACCGACGAACAGGTCAGCGCCATCTGGGCGAAACATAACCTGTGAAACTGCGCTACACCCTGCGGGGCGCTGCCGAACTCGATCAGGTACTGGACTATATCCAGGCGCAATCACCGCAGGGCGCCCATCACGTACAGACACGTATTCGTGTCATTATCGATCTCCTGTTGCAGCACCCTCACGCCGGTCAACTTACGAGCAAAGGCCGCCTGCGGCGAATGATTGTCTCACCTCATCCGTATGTGATTTTCTACCGCGCAACCGAGGAGGAGATTGTGATCCACGGCGTGCGTCACAGCGCTCGCCGAGCAACGCCGGAGTGATTTTCGCGGTGCCACCGGCGCCTGGCTCAGGGGCGAACCGGTACGAAGGCTGGCGTGAGTTGTCCGCTTAGGCGCCGTCACCGTCGCAAAGACGACGTCAGAATGCAAAGAAAAAGGCGCGCCACCGCGCGCCTTTCGGGATCACTTCGCTACCGCTCGACCTAGCGCACCGTCACCGGCGCGGGCAGCGGCGGCACCACAGTCGGCTGCGCGCCGGGAACGCCTGGCGGCGGTCCGGCATTCGGTCCGGGCATCGGCGCCGCCGAAGCGGTGGCGGTTGACGGCGGCGGCGAACCGCCGGGAAGCACGACCACGCGGGTGCCGACCTTGACCCGATCGAACAGGTCCGAGACGTCCTCATTGAGCATGCCGATGCAGCCCGAGGAGACGAACTTGCCGATCGTCGACGGCTGGTTGGTGCCGTGGATGCGATAGACGGTATTGCCGAGATACATCGCGCGCGCGCCCAAGGGATTGCCGGGGCCGCCGGCCATGAAGCGCGGCAGATAGGGCTGACGATCGATCATTTCCGGCGGCGGGTGCCAATCCGGCCACTCGGCCTTGCGCGAAATCTTCTGCACGCCGGTCCAGGTGAAGCCGTCGCGGCCGACGCGGACGCCGTAGCGGATCGCGCGCCCGCCGCCCAGCACGTAATAAAGATAGGTGTTCGGCGTATCGACGATCAGGGTTCCCGCCGGCTCCTTGGTGGCGAGCGCGACTTCCTGCCGGCGCAGATTCGGCGCCAGCGGCGCCGGCGCCACTTCGGGCTGTTCATCCGGCGGCAAGGCCGACATCACCATCGGCTTGCCATCGGGTCCCTGCGGGGGCTGCTGCACGGCTCCGGGCGGGCGGGGACCGTGGTCCTCATCCGGATAGATATAGCCCGCGCCCGGTCCGCGATCCGAATAGGTCTGCTGCGGCGGGCCGCCGGGCCGGTCGGAATAGATCACCGGCGGCGGGTCATCGCGGCGGCCATAACGCGGGTCATCGGGCGACAGGATCGGACCACGGTCGGAATAAACCGGTGGCGCGCCCATCGGCCGGCCATAGCGGGGATCGTCGGGCGAAAGCACAGGGCCACGGTCGGAATAAACCGGCGGAGCGCCCATCGGCCGCCCATAGCGGGGATCGTCGGGCGACAGCACAGGACCACGGTCGGTATAAACCGGCGGAGCGCCCATCGGCCGGCCATAACGGGGATCATCGGGCGAAAGCACCGGTCCGGGCGGCGACAGCGCGGTCGAACTCGACCCGTCATCGTCTTCCAGCGCGTCGAAATCCTGCGGGCGCGGACCGCGGCGGTAATCGGCGGGATAGCCAGCCGGCGGGTATGGCGAATAGACCGCGCCTGGCGGCGGCGGATAGCCCTGCGCCGAGACCAGCGAGGTTGCCGCCCCGCCTGCCGCGAAGGCCGCCAGAACGGCAGCACTAATCGTCTGAATTCGTTTGATCATCATCGCTCTTGTATAGTCCCCAAGCCGACACCGGATCGTTAATGGCAGATGACGGAAGATAGCGGCGCATTCAAGACAAATCCGGCCAATTCGCGCCCAATTTCGGCATTTGTGACCATCGGGAAGCCCTGTGGCAACCCGGCCGCACCGGCCGGGAAACGCATTTTCGGCATTGTGGAGGGGCACTGGCGCATTCGATTTTTAACAAGCGCCGGCAGGCCGTTGCGGTATTCTTGATTCAGCCTGATTCGCTACGTCGCGAACGCGGCCTGTGTTGTGGTCACCGCGTTCCCGATGGCTCAAGGGCCTTTGCAAGATATTCTGCAGATATCTCCGAAGGCAGAACCCGCGTCCATGCTCCCCGGCTTCCGTTTTCTGTTCGCCGCGATCGTGTTGTCGATGTCGATCCTGGTCTTCGGGCTTGGTGCGGCGGCGCTGCTGCGCGCGGCCCACGAAGAATTTGCCAGCAACCCGTCATGGCGTGGTGCGCCGGAGACGATATTCGCGCAGCAAGCCGAGGCCACCCGGCCGGTGCTCGCGATCCTGCGCGTCGATACGCCCGTTCTGGACAAGGCAGCGGATACTGCGCCGGCGAACGCCACCGCCGCGGCGGTGACCTCGGCAGCGGATGACCCCGAGCGGAACGCCGCGATGAAGCCTGAGAATTCGCCGCCGCCGCAGACCACAAAGCCGGAAACCACGGTCGCGGAAAGCCGGATCACAGAAAGTCGGGTTACAGAAAATCCTGCCGAGAGCGAGGCCGCATCGGCTCCCGCAGAGGTGCCCGCTGCCGTCGAAACAAGGATCGCGGAACCCAGAATCGCCGAGGCTAAGGTCGCCGAGGCTCAGATCGCTGAAACGAAAATCGCCGAGACCCGAATCGCCGAGACCCGAATCGCAATGTCGGAAGCAGTCGCGCGGCCGGCCGACCGGGCCGCAATCCCGGTTGCCGCAGCAGCAGTGGACCCGCCGATTGCGCCGGATGCCGGCATCGCCGCGACGAAAATCGCAACGCTGGGCGGGGCCCCCGTGGCCATCGAGACGCCGCGGGCAAAAGTCACCAGCGCAAAACCCGACCCGCGCGTGATCAGGAAACGTCGGCTGGCACGGCGCGCGGCGCTGCGCCGCAGGCTCGCGGAGCAGGCGGCGCGCCTCGCCGCGGCACAACTGCCCCCGCCGTTCGGCCAACCAACGCCGGCTCCGGCGCCCACGATCGTCCACCGTCGCCGGGTTCTTAATTGATCAAGCCGCTTTAATTGATCAAGCCGCGCCGGTCGCGACCGGCGGTCCGTCGGGCAGGCCCCATTCGGACCATGAGCCGTCGTACAGCGCCGAGCCGCGCACGCCCAGCCGGTACAGCGCCAGCGTCACGACCAGCGCGGAAACACCGGAGCCGCAGGTCGTCACGATCGGTTTGGCGAGGTCGACGCCGGCCCCCTTGAAGGCTTGTCGCAGATCGTCCAGCGATTTCATCGCGCCCGTATTGGCGTCGAACAATTCCGCATAGGGCACGTTGCGGCTGCCCGGAATGTGACCGGGGCGCAGCCCCGGCCGCGGCTCGGCAGCGGTACCTTCAAAGCGCGGTCGCGGACGCGCGTCGACTACTTGCTCGGCGTGCGTTGCCAGATTGCCGGCCAGTTGCTGCTGGCTGCGGACATAACCTGGATCGAGCCTGGCCTGAAATTTCCCAGGCTTCGGCACAACCTCGCCGGAATGCGTCGGGCGCCCTTCGCGCAACCATTTCTTCAAGCCGCCGTCGAGCACTTTCACTTTGGGATGACCGAACGCCAGGAACATCCACCACGCCCGGGGTGCTGCGACCCAGCCACCGGAATCGTAAGCGACCACGGTATCGACAGAGGAGATGCCGAGTGCCGCAACGTTGCGCGCGAACTGCTCGGCGCCTGGAAACATATGCGGCCGCGGGTCGTTCGGATCGGCGATGTGATCGACGTCGAAGAAGACGGCGCCGGGAAGATGCGCGGAGCGATAGTCGTCCACAGGCAGCGGCAACACACCGGGCAACTTGAAGGACGCGTCGATGACCTTCACCTTGGGATCGTCGAGACGGGCGGCAAGCCAGTCGGTGGTTACCAGCGGATCGTCAGTGGATGAAGTCATCGATGCAATTCTCCCGGCGTTTCCCATCCATCGTCATTGCCGGGCAGAAGCGCGTCTTCGCGTTAGATGACCCGGCAATCCATCTCTCAAGAAAGATGGACACGCGGGTCAAGCCCGCGTGTGACGACCTCTTATTCCTTCGGCTTCTTCGGCTCGAACTTCTCGACCGGGCCGCCGGCGTCGCGCCAGGCGGCGAATCCGCCTGCGATATGCGCCACCGGCTTCAGCCCCATATCATCGGCGGTTTTCGCCGCCAGCGCCGAGCGCATCCCGCCGGCGCAGTGAAAGATGAACTTCTTGTCGCTCTGGAAAATCGGCTTGGCATAGGGGCTGGCCGGATCGATCCAGAATTCCAGCATGCCGCGGGTGCAGGAGAAGGCGCCGGGAATCCGCCCGTCGCGCTCGATCTCGCGGGGATCGCGGATATCGACGATCACGACATCGTCGCCTTGCGCGGCCTTGATGGCCTCAGCGGCGCTTAACGTCTCGATCTGCGCATTGGCCTCGTCGATCAGGGATTTGATGCCGCGATGGATGGTCTGGGGCATGGGTTTACCTCCGTCATTCCGGGGCGATGCAAAGCATCGAACCCGGAATCTCAAGCCAGTTTCTTTTATATCGAGATTCCGGATCGGTCCGCTTCGCGGGCCGTCCGGAATGACGACGATTACCGCACCAGTTCCTTCATCGCGCCGTCGAGACCTTCGATCGTGATCGGGAACATGCGCTCCGAAAACAGCCGGCGAATGATGGTGGTCGATTCCGAATAATCCCAGTGCCGCTGCGCTACCGGATTGAGCCACACCGCATGCGGATAGGTGCGCGTGACGCGCTCGAGCCAGACCGTTCCCGCCTCTTCATTGACATGCTCGACCGAGCCGCCGGGCACCATGATCTCGTAAGGCGACATCGAGGCGTCGCCGACGAACACCACCTTGTAGTCGTGCGGATATTTATGCAGCACGTCCCAGGTCGGCGTGCGGTCGGTAAAGCGGCGGCGGTTCTGCTTCCAGACGCCCTCATAGAGGCAGTTGTGGAAGTAGAAATATTCCATGTGCTTGAATTCGGTCTTTGCCGCCGAGAACAATTCCTCGACCTGTTCGATGTGCGAATCCATCGAGCCGCCGATATCGAAGAACACCAGCACCTTGACCGCATTGCGCCGCTCGGGGCGCATATGCACGTCGAGATAGCCGTGGTTGGCGGTTTCCTTGATCGTGGTGTCGAGATCGAGTTCATCGGGCGCGCCGGTGCGGGCGAATTTGCGCAGCCGCCGGAGCGCGATCTTGATGTTGCGGATGCCGAGTTCGACATTGCCGTCGAGATCCTTGAACTCGCGTTTGTCCCACACCTTCACGGCGCGGAAATTGCGGTTCTTCTCCTGCCCGATCCGGATGCCTTCGGGATTATAGCCCTCGGCACCGAACGGCGAGGTACCTGCCGTGCCGATCCATTTGTTGCCGCCCTGATGCCGGCCCTTCTGCTCTTTCAGCCGCTGGCGCAGCGTCTCCATGAGCTTGTCCCAGCCCATCGCCTCGATCTGCTTCTTCTCTTCCTCGGTGAGATATTTTTCGGCGAGTTTCTTCAGCCATTCGGCGGGAATGTCCGCCTTCTCCATGGCGTCGAGCAGGCTCTCCAGCCCCTTGAACACGGTGCCGAACACGCG
>NZ_JBEKCZ010000199.1:0-9682 GCF_050014615.1 Bradyrhizobium sp.
CATCTCGGCGCCCGCGGCGGCGTCGACATGATGGTGGCGATGAACCCGCAGACCTGGGACAAGGATCTCGCCTCGATCGAGCCCGGCGGCTATCTGTTCTACGATTCGACCAAGCCGATGCCGGCGTCGAAATTCCGCGCCGATATCACCGTAATCGGCGTGCCGCTGACCGCGATCACCAACTCGACCTATACCGATCCGCGCCAGCGCCAGCTGTTCAAGAACATCATCTATCTCGGCGCGCTGTGCGCGCTGCTCGACATGGACCCCAAGCTGATCGAGCAACTGATCGGCGAGCAGTACAAGGGCAAGGAAAAGCTCTTGTCGTCGAACGTCCACGCGCTGCATCTCGGCCGTGACTGGGCATTGCAGAACCTCAAATGCCCGACCGGTCTGCGCGTCAAGAAGGCCGACAAGGTCGGCGACCGCATTTTCATCGAAGGCAATAGCGCGGCCGCGCTCGGCGCGGTCTATGGCGGCGCTACCGTCTGCGCCTGGTATCCGATCACGCCGTCATCGTCGCTCGCCGACGCCTTCGCCAGCCACTGCAAGAAGCTGCGGCACGATCCGAAAACCGGCAAGGCGAAATATGCCATCGTGCAGGGCGAGGACGAACTGGCCTCGATCGGCATCGTGATCGGCGCGTCATGGAACGGCGCGCGCGCCTTCACCGCGACCTCCGGCCCCGGCATCTCGCTGATGCAGGAGTTCATCGGCCTTTCGTACTTTGCCGAGATTCCAGCCGTGATCATGAACGTGCAGCGCGCCGGTCCGTCGACCGGCATGCCGACGCGCACCCAGCAATGCGACATCATCGCCTGCGCCTATGCCTCGCATGGCGACACCAAGCATGTGCTGCTGTTTCCGGAAGACCCGGCCGAAGCCTTCGAGTTTGCCGCCCAGGCCTTCGATCTCGCCGAGCGGCTGCAGACCACGATCTTTGTCATGCTCGATCTCGATATCGGCATGAACCACCGGCTCAGCCGCCCGCTGAAATGGGACGATGCCAGGCAATATGACCGCGGCAAGGTGATGACGGCGGAGATGCTGGAGGACGGCCGCGATTTCGGCCGCTACCTCGACGTCGACGGTGACGGCATTCCCTACCGCACCTATCCCGGTACGCATCCGACCAAAGGCTCGTTCTTCACCCGCGGCACCTCGCGCGACCGTTACGCGCGCTATTCCGAGGAAGGCGCTGTCTACGCCGACAACATGCAGCGGCTGGTGCGTAAATTCGAGACCGCCCAGGACATGGTGCCGCGGCCATTGCAGGCCAACGCCGCCAAGCCGACCAAATATGGCGTGATCTATTTCGGCTCGACCGCCCCCGCGATGGACGAGGCGATCGGAATCCTGGAGGCGCGCGGCCATCAGCTCGACCGGCTTCGGATTCGCGCTTTCCCGTTCCATTCCAGCGTCGCCAGCTTCATCGCCGAACATGATTTCGTTTATGTGGTCGAGCAGAACCGCGATGCGCAGCTTCGCTCTTTGATCGTCAACGAGAACGGAATCGATCCGGTCCGGCTGGTGCCGATCCTGAATTATGACGGCACGCCGATCACCGCGCGCTTCATCGCCGGCGCCATCGGCGACCATCAGGATCAGCTCCAGGTAACGCCGCGTCGCAAGGTGAAGTCATGACCTATATCGCCAAGCCGAAATTCCAGCATCCGGGGCTGCCCAAGAACGATCTCGGCTTCACCCACAGGGATTACGAGGGCAAGGTCTCGACGCTGTGCGCCGGCTGCGGCCATGACTCGATCACCGCCTCGATCATCGAGGCCTGCTTTGAGCTGTCGATCGAGCCGCATCGCGTCGCCAAGATCTCCGGCATCGGCTGCTCGTCGAAAACCCCCGATTATTTCCTCGGCAATTCCCACGGCTTCAATTCGGTCCATGGCCGCATGCCGTCGGTTTTGACCGGCGCCAATCTCGCCAACCGCGATCTGATCTATCTCGGCGTCTCCGGCGACGGCGACTCGGCCTCGATCGGCTTTGGCCAGTTCGCGCATTCGATCCGGCGCGGCGTCAACATGACCTATATCGTCGAGAACAACGGCGTTTACGGCCTGACCAAGGGCCAGTTCTCGGCCACCGCCGACCGTGGTTCGAAGTCCAAGAAGGGCGTCATGAACAATGACAACGCCATCGACCTCGTCGCGATCGCGCTCCAGCTTGGCGCGAGCTTCGTGGCGCGCAGCTTCTCCGGCGACAAGACCCAATTGGTGCCGCTGATCGCCGCCGCCATCCAGCACAAGGGCGCGGCGTTCATCGATGTCGTCAGCCCCTGCGTCGCCTTCAACAACCACGCCGGCTCGACCAAGAGCTTCGATTATGTGCGCGAGCACAATGACGCGGTGAACCGGCTCGACGTCATCACCGGCCGCGAGCCGATCACGGTCGATTACGCGCCGGGAACGGTGCAGGTGGTCGAGCAGCACGACGGCACGCGACTGGCCCTGCGCAAGATCGATGCGGATTACGACCCGCATGATCGTGTGGCGGCGATGACGTTCCTGCAAAAGCACGCCGCCAAGGGCCAGATCGTCACCGGGCTCTTGTACGTCGATCCCGAAGCGGAAGACCTGCACGCCCATCTCGACACGGTGGATACACCGCTCAACCAGCTCGGCGAAGACGTGCTGTGCCCCGGCACGTCAGCGCTGGACAAGATCAACGCCAGCCTGCGCTAGCAGACCTGCGACCCCCTTGGGTTTGCAGCGTCCACCGGCTAATTGACCGGCACTGTTTGCTTTGGCGTGGCTGGCTCCCGCCAAACCACGAGCAGCACCGCCAACAGCATGCCCGTGACAAGAGTACTCAGCGGCAGGCCCAGCATGCTTCGACCCGAAATGAAATCGCCTACCGAGGTTCCGGCGGCCCTGATGGCGACAACGGTCAGCCAATAGAACGGCAGCCAGCGCAGTGGGCCATTTCGTCCCACCAGAAACAACGCCGCCACAATGGGGCTGAGCAGCAGGGACGATCCGGCGTCGCCAAGATGTAAATTGTGAGAGCCATAATCGCCAATCACCGTGCCCAGCGTCCCCGCCGTGAACATGCAGACCCAATAGCCGAGATCAGCGCGGAGCACCGTACCGGTTTGGCCACTTTTATCAGCCGCCATCGACCGCCATGCCAACCTCCAGCTGGTCCACACCGCGGCGGCAAGCACAACCGCCAGGGCCGCCGTCACCAGAAGCCTGGGCAATTTGAGATCACCGCATGCAAAATCGGCAAAGTTCGTCGCTGCCGTCCGGACGATAATGATGGCGATCCAGTAGTAGCTTTCATGCGATGAGCGATCGAAGCGTTCGGCGAACACGACAATGGCGAGAGCGAGCGCAAGAAATGGGAGGCCCGCAACATGGCCCAGCCCCAGATTATGGGCGAAGAAATCGCCCATATTGGCGCCAAAAATGCTTGCGATGCACAGCGCCACCCAATAACGCGGCCCCAGCACCGGCAAATGTATTTTCTGCATCGAGATTATCCTTCGCCGCTGTCCCGGTTAAGCGCGCTTCGTATCAGGTTTTCCGGCGTAAGAACCGGCGCGTTGCGGCAGGAACACCACGCAGGCTACGATCACCGCGGCCAGAATTGCCGTCGCATAAAACCTGCTGATGCCAAGGCCACCCTCGTCGAGCGGCTTATCGAGCCAGTCGCCCAGCGTGGCACCGAGCGGCCGCGTCAGGATGAAGGCGCTCCAGAACAAAAGCGTTCTTGAAATGCTGGTCCCAACATACGCCGCCGCGATCACCGCGAGCCCGGCCGCGAACACCAGCGCGCCGCCCTGGTAGCCGAGCCCGTTGCTGTCGGCCATCCAGTCGCCGAGCGCGGTGCCGAGCGTCTGCGAAAAAAGGATCGCCACCCAATAGAAGGTTTCGATTTTGGGCGTGGCCACGGTGTTGACCGAAATGGACCCGGTCGACCGGTACCAGACCAGCAAAGAGAGCATCAGCAGCAGGAATAGCAGCGAGGCGCCGCCGGGATAGCCGATGCCCAGCGAACGGTCGGCGAAGTCGGCCATCGTCGTGCCCGCGGTTGTGGTCGCGATCACCACGAGCCAGTACAGCCAGGGATGAAAGGCTTTGGCGGAAATCTGCGCTGTCACCGCGACCACAAAAATACCGATGAAGATAAAGCTGGAGACCGCGTAGCCGAGGTCCATCGACATCGAAACGGCATCGCCGCCGGTTTCGCCGAGCGTCGTCGCCAGAATCTTGATCAACCAGAATACCAGCGTGACCTCCGGAACCTTGCTGCGTTCCCCGTCCTGATTCATGTCGGCATTCCCTGACTGCAACATTATGTGTTTGCCGGGACATCCTGCCCGGCAAATTTCGTGCTTGGTGTGGCATCTATCGCACGCATGATGCCGCCGACAAGCTCGCGCGGGGTGGAACACCACTAAATTGTGATTGCAGCTGGCGGCCTTGTCGTCCCGGTTGATGCGGCCACATCCATCGCCAGCGCTGATAACGCCTGCGGCGGAAAGTTTTCGGACGGTTATGACATCACGATGAACCACTGCGGTTGCCCATGCCCAGTTTGAGGGCAGCCCGGGTGCCAGGCCGCCGTGAAACAGCCAATTTCCGGGGATCGATATGTCACCATCGGCGTTATAATCGTCGGACAGGCGTATGTCCCTCGCCGGCATCCTCTCAAGGACTTGTTGACAATCCGGCTTCCCGCCAGAGAAGGTTGCCATCGGCCGAGAATGAACCCGCTCGAACAGAAACAGGCATCATGAATCCCGTCAAAGCACTCGAAAAGCACGGCCAGGCGGTCTGGCTGGATTTCCTGGCCCGCGGCTTCGTCGCCAAGGGCGACCTGAAAAAACTGATCGATACCGACGGCGTCAAGGGCGTGACGTCGAATCCGTCGATCTTCGAGAAGGCGATCAGCAGTTCGGACGAATATGACGGCCCGATCGGCAGCGCCCTGAAAAACGGCGATCGTCCGGTTGCCGAGCTGTTCGAGCATGTCGCGATCGAAGACATCCAGCACGCGGCCGACGTGCTGCGCCCGGTCTACGATGAACTCAAGGGCGATGACGGCTTCGTCAGCCTGGAGGTCTCGCCCTATCTGGCGATGGACACCAAGGGCACCATCGCCGAGGCCGAGCGGCTTTGGAAGCACGTCCATCGCAAGAACCTGATGGTCAAGGTGCCGGCGACACCGGAAGGCCTGCCCGCGATCCAGCACCTGATCGGCGAAGGCATCAGCATCAACATCACGCTGTTGTTCTCGCAGAAAACCTATATCGAGGTCGCCGAGGCCTACCTCGACGGCCTCGAAAAATATGTCGCCGGCGGCGGCGATCCGTCTCATGTCGCCAGCGTCGCCAGCTTCTTCGTCAGCCGCATCGACAGCGCGGTCGACAAACAGCTCGACGAAAAGATCGCACGCGCGAACGATCCCAGCGAAAAGGAGCGTCTCGCCGCGCTGAAGGGCAAGGTCGCAATCGCCAACGCCAAGCTCGCCTATCAGGACTACAAGCGCCTGTTTTCAGGCGCGCGCTGGGAGAAGCTGACGGCCAAGGGAGCCAGACCGCAGCGCCTGCTGTGGGCCTCGACCGGCACCAAGAACAAGGACTACAGCGACGTGCTGTACGTCGAGGAGCTGATCGGCCCCAACACGGTCAACACCGTACCGCCGGCGACGCTCGACGCCTTCCGCGACCATGGCACGCCGCGCGACAGTCTCGAGGAAAATATCGAAGATGCCAAGCGCGTGCTGGCGGAGCTCGAGCAATCCGGCATCTCGCTCGATGCGATCACCACCGAACTGGTCAAGGATGGCGTCAAACTGTTCGCGGACGCCGCCGACAAGCTTTACGGCGCGGTCGCGCACAAGCGCGCCACCGTGCTCGGCCACGGTATCGACGCTCAGGAACTGGCGCTGGGCGCCGGGATCACCAAGGCCGTCGAGAAGGCCACGGAAGACTGGCGCGCCGCGGCGACCATCCGCCGGCTCTGGCAGCGCGACACGTCAGTGTGGACCGGGACCGACGAGAACAAGTGGCTGGGCTGGCTTACCAGCGCGGCCGCAGCCGACATCGCCGACTATGAGGATTTCGCGCAGCGCGTGAAGGGGCAGAAATTCAGCGACGCCGTGGTGCTCGGCATGGGCGGATCGAGCCTGGGACCGGAAGTGCTGGCAGAAACATTCGCCAAGAAGGCCGGTTTCCCCAGACTGCATGTGCTGGACTCGACCGATCCCGCGCAGGTCCGCGCCATGGAAAAGACCGTCGATATCGCAAAGACGCTTTTCATTGTCTCCAGTAAATCCGGCGGCACCACCGAGCCGAACGTGATGAAAGATTACTTCTTCGCCCGCGTCGCCAAGGCCATCGGCGCCGCCAAGGCCGGCCATCGCTTCATCGCGGTGACCGATCCCGGCTCGTCGCTGGAAAAGGTTGCGACCCAGCAAGGCTTTGCCCGCATCTTCCACGGCGATCCCACGATCGGCGGACGCTATTCCGTGCTTTCGCCGTTCGGACTGGTGCCGGCCGCGGCCGCGGGCATCGACCTTCGCACGGTACTGAAGCACACGCTTTCGATGATGCGCTCCTGCGGCCCTGATGTACCGCCGCACGAAAATCCCGGCGTGCAACTCGGCCTCGCGATGGGTCTTGCCGGTCTCGAAGGCCGCGACAAGGTGACCATCCTCTCCTCGAACAAGATCGCCGATTTCGGCGCCTGGGCCGAACAGCTGATCGCGGAATCCACCGGCAAGGACGGCAAGGGCCTGATCCCGATCGATGGCGAATCGCTCGGCGATCCCTCGCTCTACGGCAGCGACCGGTTCTTTATCGACCTGCGCACCGAAGGCGAGAGCGACGCTGCGCATGACGCCAAGCTGGCCGCGCTGGAAAAAGCCGGTCATCCCGTGGTCCGCATTGTCTTGCAGTCGATCGAGCATATCGGCCAGGAATTCTTCCGGTTTGAGCTCGCGACCGCAGTCGCCGGCTCGGTGCTGGGCATCAATCCGTTCAACCAGCCTGACGTCGAGGCCGCCAAGATCAAGACCCGGGAATTGACCGCGGCGTTCGAGAAATCCGGCACGCTGCCGGCGGAAACGCCCGTGATCTCCACGGCCCAAGCTGACATCTACACCGACGGCAGGAACGCCGCCGATTTGCGCAACGCCGGCGCCAATGGCGATCTCGGTTCCTGGCTGAAGGCCCATCTCGGGCGCTCCCACAGCGGCGATTACGTGGCGCTGCTCGCCTATATCGAGCGCGACACCGCGCATATCGACAGCCTGCAGCACATGCGGCTCGCGGTACGCGACAAGCGTCGTGTCGCGACCTGCGCGGAATTCGGCCCGCGTTTCCTGCATTCGACCGGCCAGGCCTACAAGGGCGGTCCCGACAGCGGCGTATTCCTGCAGATCACGTCCGACGATGCCAGGGATCTCGCAGTGCCGGGGCAGAAGGCGAGTTTTGGAGTGATCAAGGCCGCGCAGGCGCGCGGCGATTTCGATGTGCTCACCGATCGCGGCCGCCGCGCGCTGCGCGTGCATCTGAAGGGCGATCTCACAGCGGGCTTGAAAATGCTCGACGTCGCCATCCAAAATGCGTTGAATTAGAGCATGATCCCAGGAAGTCCGGATCGGATCATGTCCAGGAAGCAACAAGGAATTTCAAATGCAGCTCGGCATGATCGGTTTGGGGCGGATGGGCGGCAACATCGTCCGCCGGCTGATGAAGCACGGACACACGACCGTCGTTTACGACAGGGATGACAAAGCCGTCGCGGCGGTCGCGGCCGACGGCGCAACCGGCGCCGGCGCCCTGGAGGATTTCGTCAAGAAGCTCGAGAAGCCACGGACCGCCTGGGTGATGCTGCCGGCCGGCAAGATCACCGAAGCCACCATCGATGCGCTGTCCAAACTGATGGAGAGTGGCGACGTCATCATCGATGGCGGCAACACGTTCTGGCAGGACGATGTACGCCGCGGCAAGGCGCTCAGGGAACGCGGCATCCATTATGTCGATGTCGGCACCTCCGGCGGCATCTGGGGCATCGACCGCGGCTATTGCATGATGATCGGCGGCGACAAGGCGGTGGTCGACCGCCTCGACCCGATCTTCGCCGCGCTGGCGCCGGGCATCGGCGATATTCCCCGCACCGGCGGCCGTGACGGACGCGACCCCAGGATCGAGCAAGGCTACATTCACGCCGGGCCGGTCGGCGCCGGGCACTTCGTCAAGATGGTCCATAACGGCATCGAATATGGCCTGATGCAGGCCTATGCTGAAGGGTTCGATATCTTGAAGAACGCCAATATCGAGGCGCTGCCCGCGGAACATCGCTTCGATCTCGATATCGCCGATATCGCCGAGGTGTGGCGGCGCGGCAGCGTGATCCCGTCATGGCTGCTCGATCTGACGGCGTCCGCGCTCGCGGAAAACCACACGCTGGATAATTATTCGGGGTTTGTGGAGGATTCCGGCGAAGGCCGCTGGACCGTCAATGCCGCCATCGACGAGGCCGTCCCGGCCGAGGTGCTGACCGCAGCGCTGTTTGCGCGCTTCCGCTCACGCAAGGAGCATACCTTCGCGGAAAAAATTCTCTCCGCGATGCGGGCCGGTTTCGGCGGCCACAGGGAGCCGCCGAAGAAGTCCGGTTCAAAGGCCTGACACAAATGACCGTCAGTCAAGCCAAACAAAAAAAGCCCGATCCCTGCTCCTTTGTCATCTTCGGCGTGACCGGCGATCTCGCCCACCGGCTGGTGGTGCCTTCGCTCTATAACCTCGCGGTCAACGGCCTTCTGCCGGACGATTTCTGCATCGTCGGCGTCGCCCGCAAGGGCATGTCGAGCGAGGAACTGACCGACAGCCTGACCAAGGGTCTGCACCAGTATGCCACCCGCGAGGTCGACGACGCGATCGCCAGGCGGCTCTTGGCATGCGTCACCTGCATCGAAGCCGATCCGAAAGACCCCGCATCGTTCGATGCTATGCGCGAGCACCTCGACAGACTGGAGGCCGCGCAGAAAACCGGCGGCAACCGGCTGTTCTATCTGGCGACCCCGCCCAGCGGCTTCCTCCCGATCAGTCAGGAGCTCGGCCGCACCGGCATGCTGACGGAAAACGGCGCGTGGCGGCGGCTGGTGGTGGAAAAGCCGTTCGGGACCGATCTCGCCTCGGCGAAGGCCTTGAACAGCGAACTGCTGAAGCTGGTCGAAGAGCACCAGATTTACCGGATCGATCATTATCTCGGCAAGGAGACGGTCCAGAACATCCTGGTGCTGCGCTTCGCCAACGGCATGTTCGAACCGATCTGGAATCGCAATCACATCGACCACATCCAGATTACCGTCGACGAGAGACTCGGCGTCGGCCACCGCGGCAGTTTCTATGACGCAACCGGCGCGCTGCGCGACATGGTGCCGAACCATCTGTTCCAGCTGCTGTCGCTGGTCGCGATGGAGCCGCCGGCGAAATTCGATGCCCATGCGGTGCGCTCGGAAAAGGCCGAGGTACTGGCGGCGATCCAGACCCAGAGCGAGGAAGAGGCGCTGCATAATTCGGTGCGCGGGCAATATCGCGCCGGCAAGATCGGCGACACCGAGATCGACGACTATCGCAAGACCGCAGACGTGAAACCCGGCAGCACCACCGAGACCTATGCCGCGCTGAAGCTCACCATCGACAACTGGCGCTGGG
>NZ_JBEKCZ010000200.1:0-9648 GCF_050014615.1 Bradyrhizobium sp.
ATCACACGGGGCAAAAACATTAAATCCCCTCTTTTGCATCAACCGTGCCAAAACGTTTAAGTTGTGTAGGAATTTGAAGCCGCCACGCTTCAAGTTTCCTAAGTCGAGCACCTCTTATAAATCCCCCTAGCGCCCGCTGCCCTGCCGGTGCTCAACCTCCCGCGACTTCGTGCCTTGGCGCTTTTCGGCCGCCGGCCGCCTCAGCGCGTGGATAGACCTGCATCCCGGCAGCCGAAAACCTCGACAATTTCAGCCGCGCGCCACCTTCCTCCTGCGCGGGCTGTCGTATATGAAAGAATTGCCAACGGAACGTGCCGATAGTCCCCGGGAGCGAATTGGCGGCGTGGAGTGTGGCGGCGGTGAGTTAATCCAAAAGTCGCGATCTGACATTATATTCGACGCAAGCGCGGACAGGCATTTCAACCGGGGCAGGGCATGATAAATCGATTGACGATGGCGCAATCCACCGTGGCGATGCGGCGCTGGGGGCTCGCCGCCATGGTGACGCTCGCGGCGATGGCCGCACTGACGGCGCTGACCGCCGATGCCGCGGCGAGACAGGCGCGCCCGGCGGCCCCCACCGAGGCGACGGCGCCGCGCGAGGCAGGCGAGCCGATCATGGCGATCGTGTCGATCAAGAGCCAGCAGGTCACTTTCTACGACGCCGATGGCTGGATCCTGCGCGCGCCGGTGTCGACCGGCACCACGGGACGCGAGACGCCGGCCGGCGTCTTCGCCCTGCTCGAGAAGGACAAGGACCACCACTCGAGCCTCTATGACGATGCCTGGATGCCGAACATGCAGCGCATCACCTGGAACGGCATCGCGCTGCATGGCGGGCCGCTGCCCGGCTATGCGGCCTCGCACGGCTGCGTGCGGATGCCCTTCGACTTCGCTGAGAAGCTGTTCGACAAGACGCGGATCGGGATGCGGGTGATTATCTCGCCGATCGACGCGGCGCCGGTCGAGTTTTCCCACCCGGCGCTATTGGTGCCGAACGCACAGGCCGTCGCGGCGGCTCCGGCGCGTGCCGAGACGCTGGCCCGCGAGGCCGCGGAGGCCGCCACGGCGGCCGACGAGGCCAAGAAAGCCGCCGTGACAGTGGCGCGCGAGACAGCATCGCTCACGGCGTCGCTGCGCAAGCTGGAATCGCTCAAGACCCGTGCCGATGCCGAGCTCGCCTTCGCCGACAAGGCGCTCGCCGCCGCCAAGACGGAGCAAGCCACGGCGCGGGCAGGGGACCTGAAACAGAAGGCCGCCGCCAGGGCCGCGGAACTGGGGACGCAGCTCGACACCGCCAGGGCCGACGCGAAGTCGAAGCCCGACGCCGCCGCCGCAAAGGACGCCGCCAAGGCGGCCGCGACCAGGAAGGCCGACGCCGCCAAGGCGGCGAGCGAGGCGAAGCTCGCGCTCGAGCCGGTCTCGGTCTACATCAGCCGCGCGACGCAGAAGCTTTACGTGCGGCGCGACACCCACAAGCCGTGGCCGGACGGAGGCGAGGTGTTCGATGCGACCATTGAGGTTCCGGTCACGATCCGCGATCCCGACAGGCGGATCGGCACCCATGTGTTCACGGCGATGGCCCAAAACGGCGCGGGCCTGCGCTGGAGCGTGGTCACGATCGACAACTCCGACGACGCCAGGGACGCACTCGACCGCATCACTATCCCGCAGGATGTGCTCGATCGCATCGGGCCGACCGCATTGCCGCGATCCTCGATCATCGTCTCGGACGAGCCGCTGAGCGGCGAGACAAATTATCGCACCGAGTTCGTCGCGGTGCTGAATAACCAGCCCCAGGGCGGCTTCGTGACGCGCCGGCCTACGGCCGATGTCAACGTTGCGAGCGGCAACGACGACGGCTTCGGCTTCGGCTTCTTTTTCCAGCGTAATCCGGCTCCCCAAACTGGCGATCCGCGAACTGGCGATCCGCGCCGGCGCGGCGGCCAGGTCTATCGTCAGGTGCAACCGCAACCGGGATGGTTTCAGTAAGACGCGGCACGCCGTGTGGTGGCCGCATGGTCGCTCGGGGTCAATCGCGGAAGTCGGATAGCGCGCTGTCCTCGTCCGGTTTCATCTGACAGCGGACATAGCTGCATATCGACACGGCGGCCCCGACGGTTACCAAATGCCCGCTTCGGGTCAAAGTGAGATATCCACCAGCGAATGATCGATGTCCGTTCGTCCCTCAACGGCAGACGTTGATCAGGGCAACGAATTGGTCAGCTTCGTGCCAACAGCGGACTCATGAAATGCAAGGTTCGCTGCAACGCTTGAGCAAGTCCATACGCCGAGCCAGCCCAGATGTCGGCTATTGACGCGCCATTTTAAGCCAACATAGTCTTCAGACAGATGAGAACCCGAAATGGCCGTCGTGTTCAGAAATCGATTCATATCGTTTGCCGTCACTTTATGGACCTTGGCGTCGGTCCTTCCTGTCAGCGCGGGCCAGTTTGAAGACGCGGAGGCGGCGGTCAATATTGGCGACTACCTGACTGCCCTGCGATTACTCGGGGCCCTGGCAGATCAAGACAACACCTATGCTGAACGCCTTCTCGGGAGCATGTACATCAAGGGTCAGGGTGTCCCGCAGGACTACGGTTTAGGAATGAGGTGGATGCGAATTGCGGCGGACAAGGGGCTGGCGGATGCGCAGAATCAGATGGGGATTTTGTATCAACGAGGTTTGGGTGCCGAACGAAACGAAGCCGAGGCGGTGAAATGGTTTCGTCTTGCTGCGGATCAAGGCATGGTCCTGGCCCAAAACAATCTCGCGGATGCCTATGCTCTGGGACTCGGCGCGCCGCAAGACTTTGGCGAAGCCCTTAAGTGGTATCACCTCGCTGCGGATCAAAGCTCTTCCTACGCGGAAAATGTTATTGGCATCGCTTACGAACGTGGCCTTCACGTTGCGCAGGACGATGCCGAGGCATTTCGATGGTACCGACGTGCGGCGAACAAGATTTACGAGCGACCCGATGACACGTGGATACACAGTCCGCAGTACAATATCGGGGCCATGTATGCGTCAGGTCGCGGCACGGCTCAGGATTATCTCCAGGCGCTCATGTGGTTCACGTTGGCCGCAGCGTTCGGGGATACGAAGCCACCCGATCCGCTTGGCATCAAGCTGGTCGACACGTCGAAATACACGGCGCTGGAACAACGAGACAGGCTTATGGCGCTTATGACGAGCGCGCAAATCGCGGAGGCGGAAAGGTTGGCGCACGACTGGAGGCCACATCCCATAGTGACAATTGAACGCCGAGAGAAATAAATTCGCACGGCCTGCTGGAATTCACAGTTTAGACCGATCCGCCCAACGTTACTCCCCTGAAAGCCACCAACAGTGCCTGGTCCGATATCTTTTTGGTGCGGCTTCCGTTCCGGATCAATTGCTGCCGAAATGGGCATCCGCGTCATGTCCGGTCTGGAGGCAATCCCGGAAATGCCGGTAAGCCCGAAATGCGCCCGGGTGGTGTGAAAACGCGTGAAAGCGTGAGGATGCACCGAATGGTTTTCTCCGTCGTCGTCTCGCGTTGAGGTTGCCAGCACTATTTGCTCTCGGACTGGCCGGATTGAGATTGTGCTTCTATGCGAAAATTCGACGGCAGATTTTCACACAGCCTGTGCCATTAACGGACCTGCGCACCGAAAAATGATGAGCCTTTTTCGATCATCTAGGCTAGCATCCGCGCCGGGGTGTCATGCGCCGCGGGACGCTTTTCTTTTGCGAGCGCCGCGATTAGGGTGCCCTTCCGCTTGAGATAGTTTGGCGACTGTCCATGCTGGATTCTGAAGCGGTTCGGTCTGACCGTATCCTCCAGCGAAAATACAACCGAAAATACAACGAAAAACAACGGCGAGTCAGCGTGCATATGGTCAGAAAAAACTTCGCGACTGCTTTGTCTGTCGCAGTTGTGGTCGTGGTGTTGGTGGCTTCACGGGCCTTCGCGGCGCAGCCAGATTTCAGCGGCGTATGGATTCCGGACGTCAAGGACCAGAAGCGCCAGGAAACCGAGATCACGCCGCCCTGGAAGCCTGACGTCCTGAAGCAAATTCAGCATCTGGTTGCCGAAGAAAAGGCGGGACGGCCTTTCCTCGTTCTCAGCTATTGCATGCCGCACGGCATGCCGAGCTGGATGCTGATCCCGCACAATGCGATGGAAATTCTGGTGACCCCTGGCCGGATCACCATGCTCGGCGAAGGCGACGGCAACCGGTTGCGGCGAATCTATACGGATGGCCGCGCTCATCCCGAAGACCCCGATCTGACGTTTCACGGCCACTCGATCGGTCATTGGGAAGGCGAGACGTTGGTCATCGACACGGTGGCGATCGCGCCGCAGGCCTATATCGCGATCAGCGAAGCGGCCGGCATCCCGAATAATGGCGACATGCATATCGTCGAACGGCTGCACCTGGCGAAGCCGGATGTGCTTAACGACGACCTTGAAATAACGGCGCCGAAAGTCTTGACCACGACCTGGAAAACGACACGAATTTTCCGCCGCTATCCCGAGCGTCATTACGAGATTACCGAGGGGGAATGCGCTCAGGAAGATCTGAGCGCGGGAAAGGATGAATTCGGCAACGATATCTTCATTCCAGCCCCACAAGGCCCGTACGGTTCGGTCCACGTTGTGAAATAAGGATGATCGAGATGTCGCCGAGAGTTATTTTGCTTGCTGCAAGCCTGATCCTGAGTTCTGGCGGCATGGCCGCGGCACACCATTCGAATGCGGCTTACGATCTCGATCATCCGAAGACCGTCGAAGGCACCGTCAAGGCCGTCAACTGGACCAACCCTCACATCACCTTTGTCATCGAACCGGACGCCAAGACTGGCGACCAGCCTGCTGCGTGGGTGTTCGAAGTGTCGAGTCCGGGTGTTTTGACGCGCTCGGGCTGGACAAAACGCTCGCTCCAGCCCGGAGATCATGCGGTGTTCAACTATGCGCCGCTTCGCGACGGCAATCCCGGCGGATTTCTGCTCAAGGTCATGCTGCCGAGCGGTCAGGAGCTGAGTTACAGCCTGACGCCGCCTGCCGATCAATGACATCATGATTGATGCCGTGCTGAGCGATTTTTCCCGTTGGCTGGCGACGACCGAGCTCAGCCATACCATCCAGGCGGCCGGCTGGGTTATTCCGACCCTGCAGACCATTCACATCCTTAGTGTCGCCGTGGTCTTTTCTTCGGCGATCCTTGTCGATCTTCGGCTCTGGCGGCTGCTCAATCGCGATGTGCCGTTACCCGAGGTCACGCGGCGCTTCCTTCCAGTCATCTGGCCGGTCCTGCTGGTTCTCCTGATAACGGGAGGCCTGCTGATCATCGGTGAACCGCGCCGTTCGCTGCTCAATTCGACCTTTTATCTCAAGATGGCGTTGCTTGCCGTTGCCATCCTGCTGACGGCGTGGCTGCAATGGTCGGTATCGTCGTCGCCGAATTTCTGGGACAAGGATCGGGGGCGGCGGATCGCAGGACAGCTCGCCGCGTCCGTATCCATACTGGTGTGGTGCGGTATTCTCTTCGCCGGACGCTGGATTGCTTACACGCAGGCAGGGTAATGCAGCTCCTTCAAGACATCATTTCATATTTCGAGAACAGCGGGCTGGCGGACAACATCCGCGAGAACGACTTGCTATTTCCCCTGATTGAATCGGTGCACGTCGTCGCGATTTGCCTGGTGGTCGGGTCGATTCTGGCCGTCGATCTGCGACTGCTGGGGTTCGCCTCCGTTCACCGCTCCGTCAGCCGCGTCACGGCCGGCATTTTGCCGCTCACCTGGGTCGCGTTTGCGTTGGCTGTCGCTTCGGGAGGTTTGTTGTTTATTTCCAACGCCACCAAATACCTGGAGAATGGCTATTTCGTCGCCAAGCTTGTTCTGATCGGCGCGGCCGGCTTGAATATGGCGATCTTTCATTTCATCAGTGCCAAGGACATGCCGCTATGGGAGAACCAATCCCGGCCTCCGTTTCAGGCGCGGCTGGCGGGGGGATTGTCGGTTCTACTGTGGATTTCGGTGGTCGCATGCGGGCGCTGGATCGGCTTCACCATGCGGGTTGGCTGAGATGGCTGGTTTGCGGTTCCTTTCCAGCATGATGGCAGCGGTGATCATCACATGTGCGGCGGTATCGCCGTCAATATCAGATGACGCGGCCGGAACTCCTCCCTTCCAGCCCTATGTGGACATGAAGACCTTCATGGAGCATGTGCTTAGTCCGGCCGCGGCGGTCATCTTCAAAGTCAACGGCGTGGTCATCGACGCGAAGGGCGAGCACGATCTCTCTCCCAAATCGGACGACGACTGGGAGCAAATCGTGAGCGGCGCGGCAACGCTGGCCGAGGCCACCAACGCGCTGATGATTCCGCAGCGCGTCCGCGATCCGAGTTGGAACCCCTATGTCAAGAAACTCGCGGACGCGGCCGATAAGGCCTATCGCGCCGCAGAAGCTCACGATCTGAAATCCGTCTCCGAGGTCAGCGACCAGCTCGACGGGATCTGTGCGGCGTGTCACCGTCACTATGGACTGGAATAAATCGTTCTCTGGAAATTTGGAAGGTGAGTTCGTGAGCCTATGCCCTCACGCTGTCGGTTTCGAATCCGACGGGGCGGCGATGGCGCGGGAGCGGAAATAATCCAGCACGAAGAGCCTGATCGCGGAAGACAGATTGCCTTGCTGGCGATTGCTGTCGATCTCGCCGACCAGTTCGGACAGCGTCATGTTCCGAAGTCCCGAAATTTCCTTCATGCCGTTCCAGAATGCTTCTTCGAGGCTGACGCTGGTCTTGTGCCCCGCGACCACGATCGACCGCTTCACGACTGGCGATTTCATGACGCGTCCTCGCCGTCGATGCGATGCTGATCCAGGAGGTTGTTGGCGCGGTTCGCGCGCTGCTCGTCCAGCATGCGTTCGGACCTGGTTCGGCCAAACCGGGTCCGATTGGCTTCAGCCTGCTGTTCCGACTGATGCCGCTCGGTGCGCTTCTTGAATCGCTTCAGGTTGACTAGATCCCCCACGCCCGCCTCCTTTATGCAACCGGTCGATCTGCGACATGTTGACGAAGGCGGGGGTGATCGCACCGGCTGTAGCAGCGCCGTCCGGCCATCTGGAACGATCCGGCTAGCGGGAAGAAGGTGCTTTGAATGAATAACCCTGCGCGCATGCTGGTCGCACAACCCGTATCCAATCCGGGATACGCGTTAGCCAGTTCGGTCGTCATGTAAGGAAATCCCCATTATGGCCACTGATAACATCAAAAAATGCGTCGCGCTGTGCGAAAACGAAAATATTTTGTGCTCTACCATGAGCCGGCGCAATAGCGATAGTCGGTCTGGCTAAGCCTTTAGGAGATATGATCCATAATTATTTCCGGGTTCCGCAATTTGACAAGGGCTGGCGGCGCGCCGATCAGCCGGGGCGCGTCATCTTTTCCGGCTTCACCAGCCGGTCGAATTCGTCAGCGGAAACAAAGCCTAGCCGCAAAGCCTCTTCTTTCAAGGTCGTGCCGCGCGCGTGAGCCGATTTGGCGACCTTGGCGGCATTATCGTAACCGATTTTGGGAGCGAGCGCGGTCACCAGCATCAGCGAACGCTCCATCAAATCCCGGATGCGTTTTTCGTCGGCGCGTATACCGTCGACGCAGTGCTCGGTGAACGAACGGACGACATCGGCCATCAATCGTATGGAATGCATCATGCCATATGCCAAGACCGGCTTGTAGACGTTCAGCTCGAAATGACCCTGGCTGCCGGCGACGGTGATGGCCGTATGATTGCCGAACACCTGACAGCATACCATGGTTACGGCCTCGCATTGTGTCGGGTTGACCTTGCCCGGCATGATCGACGAGCCCGGTTCGTTTTCCGGCAGGATCAGTTCGCCAAGGCCGGAACGCGGACCCGATCCCAGCAGGCGGATATCGTTCGCGATCTTGAACAGGCCGGTCGCCATTGAATTGACGGCGCCATGCGCGAACACATAGGCGTCGTTGGAGGCCAGCGCCTCGAACTTGTTGGCGGCGCTGGTGAAGGGCAGTTTGGTAATCTTGGCGACGTGCCTGGCGAACGCCCGCGCGAACCCCGGTTTCGAATTGAGGCCGGTGCCGACCGCGGTGCCGCCTTGCGCCAGCGGATAGAGTTCCCTGACCGCCATGCGCAACCGCGCGATGCCGCTCTCGACCTGCGCGGCGTAGCCGGAAAATTCCTGGCCGAGCGTCAGCGGCGTCGCATCCTGGGTATGGGTGCGGCCGATTTTAACGATATGGGCGAACGCCTTTTCCTTTTTGCGCAGCGCGCGGTGCAGCGTCTCGAGCGCAGGAATGAGATCGGCTGTCATGTGCATCGCGGCGGCGATATGCATCGCGGTCGGGAACGAGTCGTTGGACGACTGGCTCATATTGACGTGATCGTTGGGATGAACAGGCGCCTTGGCACCGAGCTTGCCGCCCAGCATTTCGTTGGCGCGATTGGCGATCACCTCGTTGAGGTTCATGTTGGTTTGCGTGCCGGAACCGGTCTGCCAGACCACCAGCGGAAAGTGATCGTCGAGCTTGCCGTCGATCACCTCGTGCGCGGCGCGGACGATGGCGCGGGTGCGGCGCTGGTCGAGCAGCCCGAGATCGCGATTGGTTTGTGCCGCGGCAAGCTTGACGATACCGAGCGCATGAACGATGCCGATCGGCATCCGGTCCTGGCCGATGCGGAAATTCTGCCTGGAACGCTCGGTCTGCGCGCCCCAATAGCGATCGGCGGGAACCTCGATCGGACCGAAACTGTCAGTCTCCGAGCGGGTAGAACTGGAGCGGGTAGAACTGGAGCGAGTAGAATTGGAGCGGGTAGAGCTGGAGCGGGTGGATTTGGTGCCGGTCGAAGGGGATTGCGATGCGGGGGTCGATCGAGCCATGGATGATGTCCGTTACGCGCGGCCGCTTGTTTCGCGGGGGCAGCGATAGATTTATTCTACAGGCCGCCGGATAGCCTGCGCTCGGATTATTTCTTGCGGAAGCGATCCAGCCGCACGACTTCGGCGCCTTCGCTGGGCTTGGCTGGCTCGTCCTCGGCAACCGGGGCGGCAACCGCCAGGGCCGAGGATGCAGGCACCGCCGGAAGGTTCGTCGCGGCGGCCTCAGTCGCTTCGGCCGGGTCGAATTGCAGGCCGAACTGCACCGAGGGGTCGAAGAAGCTCTTGATGGAATTGAAGGGAACCACCAGACGCTCCGGGATGCCGCCGAATGACAGGCCGACTTCAAAGCGATCCTCGGTCACCACCAGGTCCCAGAACTGATGCTGCAGAATGACCGTCATCTCTTCCGGATATTGCGCCAGCAGCCGCGGCGACAGCTTCACGCCTTCGGCGGTGGACACGAAGGTGATGAAGAAATGATGCTCGCCGGGCAGACCGTGCTCGGCGGCGTCGGCCAGCACGCGGCGCAGCACGCCGCGCAACGCGTCGCGCGCCAGGACGTCGTATCGGATATGATCGGTCGCCATTATAGGTCCTGTCGCTTTTCAATTCTGCCAGATTATGCCGGCCAAGATGCCGGTAGCCCGACTCGCCCGTTCCGGCATGCTACCCCGGCAGCGCGCCGAGGTCAGCAGGCGTTGCCGCCGGCGGTGGAAATTCCGGCAAGCGCCTTGGTCAG
>NZ_JBEKCZ010000201.1:0-15089 GCF_050014615.1 Bradyrhizobium sp.
GTTGGTAGAGCACGTCATTCGTAATGACGGGGTCACAGGTTCGAGTCCTGTTTGCGGCACCAGCGCTTTTTCAATTCGTCACAGGCCGGACGGCGGCGCCGAGTTCACGACCGAGCGACGGTTTCCGCCACCCGCTACTGCGAGACCGTCTGCACCACGCTGTTCACCGGCCGCAGGCTGGTTGCGGGCAGCTTCATGTCCTTGACCATGGCCTCGTCATATTCGGGCAGGGTCTGGAACGGCGTCTTGGCCTTCATCTGCACGATCTTGTAACCGCCGGCCTTGAGGCGGCGCAGCAGGGTCGGCAGGGCTTCGGCGGTGTGCTTCTGGAAATCATGCATCAGGATGATGCCCTTGCCGAGCTTGTCCATCTTGGTCATGACGGTGTTGATGATCTGGGCCGCGTCCTTGGCCCTGAAGTCGAAGGAGTCGGCGTCGCAGGAAAACATCGCGACATTGCGGGTGCCGAGATAGGCCATCGCCGCCGGGCCATGCTGCAGTTCGGGGAAACGAAAGAACGGCGACGGCGCCGTGCCCAGTGCCAGCTTGACGGCGCTGTAGCCTTTTTCGATCTCGTCCTTGGCCTGCTGCTCGGTGATCTTCTTGCTGTTGAGGTTGGCGTGCGACCAGGTATGGGCGCCAATGGTGTGGCCGGCCGCGGCGACCTGCCGCAGAATCTCGGGATGATAGGTGGCGTGCTTGCCGATCGGGAAGAACACCGCCTTGGTGCATTCATCAGCGAGCGCCTTGAGCACGGCGGGGGTATTGGCCGGCCACGGACCGTCGTCGAAGGTCAGAACGACTTCCTTGTCGGCCAGGAAGTCGAGCTGCTTGAAATGCTCGAAACCGAAGCCCGGTCCACCCGTGGTGTCGATCTCGACCACGCGGCTGACGCCAAGCGCATCGGGATTGGCGCATGCGGTCTTCGCCGGCGCCGGCGCGAGCGCGGGCTTTTCCGGTATAGCACCGGTGACCTCAACATCGTCCCGGGGCGCGCCGGCCTTGGCGGGAGCGGCAGCTGGAAGCTGCGCGGCGCTGATGGCCTGGGGCGGGGTCAGGTCGGTGCGCGGCGTCGCGGTCCAGAACCACACACCGGCGATGACGAAAGCCACCACCAGACTTGCCAACATCAGACCTGCTGCATTTCGCATGGTTACGCTTCCTGAACTACGCGCGATAAAATTGGAGCCAGGTCATTTATGGGAAATAGTTATTAACGCCGCACCAACGCGGCGCTGTTTACGCATCGCTAATGAACGCGGCTCGTAATGGGGTTCCGGGGCGGAACAGGCCGCCCGAGTGATGAAAGTCACAGGGTTCCGGTGGAGTGACTGACGTCACAGTCCGTACCAGGCCGTTGAGGCACTAACAGCCATCAACAACGCGCCGCGGATACGGCGAACCAACAGGAGCCGAAAATGACTGCTTCTTTCACCAGGACACTTCGTCAGGCCGGTTTGGTGCTGACTTTCGCCGTTTCGCTGTCCGCGCTGTCGTCGACCTCGAGCTTTGCCTTCAGCGCCGAGGCGCAGCAGATGTGCACCGGCGACGCGTTCCGCCTCTGCAGTTCCGAAATCCCCAATATTCCGAAAATCACCGCCTGCATGGTCAAGCACCGGGCCGAACTGAGCCAGGGTTGCCGGACCGTGATGGACAAGGGTCAGGCCGAGCGGTCCAGCAAGGTCGCGGCTGAGTAATCAGGAAGTTGCGCTTTGGTGGCGCCGGGCCGCGCAAATGCGTGCCCGATGACCGGTTCCACGACGACGGCTTCGGCCGCTGCTTTATCCCTGTGTATTTGCGCGCTTCCGGCGCATTGACATCACCGGCGCGTCAGAATCTGATCGCGCGCATGGATAAGGTAAGGCGTAGCCAGATGATCCGAATACTTTTTATTACTTCGTTTGCCGTAATGGCCTCCGCGGCGTCAGCGCAGCAGGGGCACGATGCCTGTGCAAGGGATGTGTCGCGCCATTGCCGGGCCGTGATGAATGACGGCGATTCCGTCGTTCTGGGCTGCCTCAAGCAAAACCGCGCCCGGCTCAGCAAGGCCTGCGAGAAAGTCCTGACCGATAACGGACAGTAGGTAACCCCCGTCATTCCGGGGCGCGCGTTAGCGCGAACCCGGAATCTCGAGATAATAATTGCGAGATTCCCCGATGTGCAATTGCACATCTGAGGTTCAGCCCTGCGGGCTGCCCCGGAATGACGACACCTTTTAACGCCAAGCCTACGTGCTGCTGCTTCCCGCCGCGGCGGAGGCGACCGGCAGAACTTCGCGGGCGGCGCGGTCCGGCGATTCGTCCTTCCAGCGCACCGATCCGAACGGCCGCTCCAGCATGCGGCGGATACGCACCGGGTCGGGGCCGAGATGAAACGCGATGGCCTCTTGATGCAGCGCGCGCTCGGATTGTGTCGAGCGGTTGCGCTGGCGCAGATAATCCAGCCAGGTCGGACAATGATAGCGCTCGGTCCACAGTTCGGGATCGGCGATGTCGCGCGCGATCGACCAGCCATAGGCGCCATTGCGCTGGCGGCTGAGCTGCACCTGCTGCATCACGGTGTGGAACGGGCGGGCATTTTCCTGCGCCACGCGATATTCGATCTCGACCACCAGCGGCCCGCTGCGCGCGGTCAGCAGCAGCTGCACCTCGGGGTCGGCGAGCACTTCCGCATCCTCGTTGCGCGCGCCGATCCGCGGCATCCGCAGCCACAGGCCGAGCAGCGGCGAGGCGAACATCAGCGCGGCGGAAACCAGTAGCGCGGTTTCCACGCCGACCGCGTCGGTCAGATGTCCCCAGCCCCAGCTCCCGATCGCGATGCCGCCGGCGATCGACGCCTGGAACGCCGCCAGCGAGCGGCCGGCGACCCAGCGCGGCGCCGAGAGCTGCACGCCGATGTTGAACAAGGCGACCGCGAGCATCCACACCGCGCCCGCGATCACCAGCGCCGCCGCTGTCAGCACCGGCTCCCGGCTCAGCGCCACCGCCGCGATCGCGCCCCCCATCGACAGCGCACAGGCGCGGATTGCGGACTCGCCGCTCATGCGCTTGCGCACTTCGGCGATGTTGAGCGCGCCGATCACCGCACCCATCCCGAAGGCACCGAGCATGATGCCGTAGGTTTGCGCGCCGCCATGCAGGAGATCGCGCGCCACCAGCGGCATCAGCGCCGATACCGAGCCGCCGAGCGTGCCCATCACCAGCGTGCGCGCCAGCACGATGCGGATCGAGGGCGAGTTGGCGATGTAACGGACGCCCGAGACGATGGCGCGGTTGAGACGTTCGCGCGGCAGCCGCGACGGCTCATGGGTTCGGCGCCACAGAAACAGCACGACCAGCAGCGGGATATAAAGTACCGCGTTGGAAGCGAAGGCTGCGACCGCGCCGGCGGTGGCGACCACGATACCGCCGATGGCCGGACCAAAACTCCGCGCGATATTGTAGCTGATGCCGTTCAGCGCCACCGCGGATGGCAGGGTTTCCGCCGGCACCTGCTCGCTGACCGAGGATTGCCAGGCCGGGCCGAACAGCGCCATGCCGCTGCCGACCACGAAACAAAACGCCAGCAGGGTCGACGGCGTGATCAGGCCCAGCCACGCCAGCACCGTCAGCGCCGTTGCGCCCGACAGCGCAATCGCCAGCGAGACCAGCGCCACGATGCGCCGGTCATACATGTCGGCGATGGCGCCGGCCGGCATCGAGATCAGCATCACCGGCAGCATCAGCGCGGTCTGCACCAGCGCGACCTTGTCGGCCGACGATGTCATCTGGGTCATGGCCCAGGCGGCCCCGACCCCCTGAATCAACAGGCCGAGGTTGGAGAGCAGGCTCGCCAGCCAGATCCGCCGGAACGCGGAATGCCGCAGCGGCGCGGTGACGCCATCGGCTGCGAAGCGTTTTCGCTGTTCGGTCATGGCCCGTTCCGTTGACGCCGGTCGTGGCCGGCCCTGATTCCCTGGGGTTTGCAGTGATGCCCGCGAAAGTCCTTGGCTGTCCAGTGGTTAGGCGGCCTTCGGCCGATATTCCGCCGGATGGCATGGGGCGATGTTCCGCGCCTTCATGGCGCCCGGATTCCGGAGCTGATAGGATGGCCAGACACAGGTCCCGTCACAAAGCTTTTCGCGAGGACGTCCGTGAGCATAGCCGAAGCCTGGGATATTCCGGTCACACGTCAGCCGCTGGTGCCGCCCAGTCCACCGCGCGCATCCGAAACCATGAGCGCGCTGCGGCGAATCGCGTTGATCCGCCAAAGCATGATCGCAACCTGGGGGCAGCCGGCTTACGAAGAGGACGTCATCCAGGGCCGCTTCCTCGGGCGCAGCAGCTTTATTCTCAACACGCCGGACGCGATCCGCCATGTGCTGGTCGACAATTACGAGAACTACACGCGAACGCCGGCCGGGATCCGGGTGCTGCGTCCGGTGCTGGGCGAAGGCCTGCTGATTGCCGAGGGCCGCGCCTGGAAACACCAGCGCCGAACACTGGCGCCGGCCTTCACGCCGCGCGCGGTGGCGCCGCTCATTCCGCACATGATCGCGGCGACGGATGAAACGATTGCGAAGCTGCAGGCGGTAAGCAGCGGCCCGGTCGATCTGCGCGAGGCGATGCAGCGGATGACGCTCGAGATCGCCGGGCGCACCATGTTCTCGTTCGAGATGGGCCGTCACGGCCCGACCCTGCGCGATTTCGTGATGGAATATGGCGCGCGGCTGGCGCGCCCGCATTTTCTCGATCTGGTGTTGCCGCTGGGCTGGCCAAGCCCGCAGGATTTTTCCCGCGCCCGTTTCCGCAAGCGCTGGACACAGTTCATCGGCTCCTTGATGAAAGAGCGCCGCGCCGCCGGCAAGAACGAAGGGGCGCCGGCGCGCGATCTGTTCGACCTGATGGACGCGGCGCGCGATCCGGAGACCGGCGAATCCTTCAGCGACGAACAGCTCGGCGATCAGGTGGCGACGATGATTCTCGCCGGCCACGAGACCACCGCCACGGCGCTGTTCTGGTCGCTGTATCTGCTGGCGCTCGACAGCGCGACCCAGGATCAATTGGCGGCCGAGGTTCAGGGCGCCAGCGTCAATGGCGCGCTCGATCTCGACCGGCTGAAATTCACCCGTGCGGTGGTCGATGAAACCATGCGGCTCTATCCGCCGGCGTTTCTGATCGCGCGCGCGGCCTACGCCGCCGATACGGTCGCAGGCCTGCCGATCAGGAAGAACGACGTGCTCCTGATCGCGCCGTGGCTGCTGCATCGTCATGAAAAGCTCTGGCACAATCCGAACGCCTTCATCCCCGCGCGCTTCATGCCGGGTGCGCCGCCGCCCGATCGCTTCGCCTATTTGCCGTTTGGCGTCGGCGCCCGGGTCTGCATCGGCGCGCATTTCGCGCTGGTGGAAGCCACCCTGGCGCTCGCCAAGATGATCGGCGCCTTCCGCGTCGAGCTCATCGACCAGGAGCCGGTGATGCCGCTTGGCGTGGTGACGACGCAGCCCGACCGCTCACCGATGTTTCGGATCACACCCCGCTAGTTAGCCCTTGCGCGGTCGCTCTGGTGTACTCATCTAAGCGACCGGTATGAGCGACATCCAGGCCCAGTTTTCAGTACTGAAGCAGACGGCCGACGCTGGGGTGGCCGAGGCCATCGCGCGGCTGATCGAGACCGGCGAGGACCACGAGCTCAACCGGATCAACGTTCTGGATTTTTCAGCGGCGTGCTCGATGCCCACAGCACGCTGAAATCGCTGCGCCACGACGATTATCATTGCGGGCTGTGCGCCTGCGGTTACGAGGCCTCGGTCGACGAGCAGGTCGAGGTCGCCTTCACCGTCAGTCCCAGGGTCCGGCGCATCGCGGCGCATGATCCCAATACGTTGCCGATCTGGGAATATTACAAACAAGTGTTCTGGAGTTCCGGCGTCGATTTCAACCAGGAGTCATTCGCGGCGCTGTCCGAGGAGGTGGTGCTGGACGCGCTCGAATTGCCGGCCGGCGAGAAAGCGGTGCTGTCGCTGCAACTGCCGCCGCAATTCATCATCGTGTTCGAGCCGGTGACGCATTCGGCGCAGTTCATCGACGTCCAGGGCGATCCCACCAGGGAGCGTCAGCAATTGGCGCTGATCTACAACCAGATTCAGGCGCCGGTCGGAACCATGACATTGCGCCCCGGCCCGTTGCGGCTGTCGCTCGACAACCAGGCCGGGGTGCGGGTGTTGCCGTCGGTGTTTGTCGCCGCCGATGCGCTGCATCATTTGATCGGCAAGCGCAAACCGTTCCTCACCGCCAAGCGAATGCTGACCAACCAGACCTTCCGCGACGTCTACAAGGCCGACAACCTCAACATCGATCAGCGCCTCAAGATCACGTCGCTGACGTTCCTGTTCACCGACCTCAAGGGCTCTACCGCACTCTATGAGCGGGTCGGCGATCTCGCCGCCTTCGATCTGGTGCGGGCGCATTTCCACGCGCTGCTGGAAATCATCTCGTCCGAGAAGGGCGCGGTCGTGAAGACGATCGGCGACGCCGTGATGGCGACCTTCGTGCGGCCCGAACACGCGCTGGCCGCGGGGTTGCGGATGCGCGCCGCCATGGACGCGCTCAATGCCGAGCGCGGCACCGATGACCTCGTGGTCAAGATCGGCATTCATGAGGGGCCGTGCCTTGCCGTCATGCTCAATGAGCGGCAGGATTATTTCGGTCAGACCGTCAACATCGCGGCCCGGGTTCAGGGTCTGGCAACCTCGCAATCGATTCATATCACCGGGCCGGTGATCGACGCGCCCGCCGTGGCCGCCATCCTGGACCAGGGGGCCATCAAGCCGATTCAAAAACACGCGGCGCTGCGCGGCATCGCCGACAAGATCGTGGTTTATGAAATCCCCTGAGATTGCCTAATTGTAAATGGCCTAATCGTAATACGGCCGCGGCACCGGCGCGGATTGCGCGCGTTGAATTTCCAGCCCATATATCGGTAGCCGCCGATGCGGCGGCTAGAGCCTGATCGGTTCTGATTGAATCAGAACCGGGCTCTAATCTTTTGTTTTGACGCGTTTTCTTTACGCGAACCGGTACCCACTTTGCTCGAAAACGCTATCACACACCATTGCGGTAGGAACTGATGCTGGACGGACTGCGCCAATTCATTGCCGACGTTATTTCTCCGAACGGACACGAGCCTCGGGCTTTTGACGATACCGGATATCGTCTGGCGGCCACCGCGTTGCTGGTTCACGTCATCTCGCTCGACGGCGAACCATCCGACGTTGAAAAGCGCAAATTGCACAGTCTGATCGAAAGTCGCTTCGGGCTTGATCCGGGAACCGCGGATCAATTGATCGCGTCCGCGACGCTGGTCGAGGGCGAGGCGGTCGATCTCTATCATTTCACCAGCGTCATTATGCGCTCGGTCGATGAGGCAGGCCGGCTCCGCATTGTCGAAATGATGTGGGAGCTGGTTTACGCCGATGGCCAGGTCAGCGAGTTCGAGGACAATGTGGTCTGGCGCGCCGCCGATCTGCTTGGCGTGTCGTCGCGCGACCGGATTGATCTCAAGCATCGCGTGGCCGGCGCGCAATCCGCGTCGGCCGCGGGCAATTGAGACTTGACGCGTGAGACGTGATGACGAGTGAGGCTTGGCGGGCGCGGCGATCCGGCACGCCGCGGTGCAACGTGTTTCGGGACCCTGATGGCGCGGTACCGGACATGACGAAATTTTAATTTGCCGGACCGTCCGGCTTTGCCGGTGTGTTTATTCCCGTAATTCCCCTGTTTAATTCTGCCGCATTGCGGTCTTGAAGACACCGAAATGCTTGCAGGCGGCTTGCATCCCGCCTAAGGCGTATGCTGCCGTCGTGGGCATATCCTGCCATTTATTTACGAGAATTGAATCGTGACTGAGCGTGTGACGCTGATTACCGGTGCCTCGGCTGGAATAGGTGCCGAACTGGCCCGCGTGTTCGCTTCCAATGGCCATCGCCTCGCGCTGGTGGCGCGCCGCGCGGATCGCCTGGCGGCGCTGGCCGCCGAAATCGGCGTCTCCGGCGGCGCGGCTCCGATCCTGATTCCCTGCGATCTCGAACAGCCCGATGCCTGCGACAAAGTCGCCGCCGCCCTGGCCGCCGCAGGGGTGGAGGTCGAGTTTGTCGTCAACAATGCCGGGTTTGGTTTGTTCGGCAATGCGGTCGAACTGGACCGCGCCGAGCAGCTTGGCATGATCGCCGTCAACATCCGCGCGCTGACCGATTTGTCGCTGCGGTTTTCCGATCATCTGATCCGCCATCGCGGCGGCATCCTCAATCTGGGGTCGATCGCCGGCTTCCTGCCGGGGCCCGGCATGGCCGTGTATTACGCGTCCAAGGCCTATGTGCTGTCTTTAACCGAGGCGCTGCGCGGCGAGCTCGGTCCTCGCGGCGTGCGCGTAACCGTGCTGTGTCCCGGCCCGGTGCCGTCGGAATTTCAGACCCGGGCCGGGTTTTCGCCCGGATTTGATTCCGCTGTCCTGAATGTTTCGGCGTCGAATGTCGCGCGGGCCGGATATCGGGGATTGATGGCCAACAAGCGGGCCGTATTGCCCGGGCTAGGCATCAAGATCGTGCCGTTTCTGCTGCGGCTGTTTCCGCGCGGGTTTATCCTGGCGGCGGTTGCCCGTTTTCAGCTGCGCAAGCGCGGCTAGAGCATGATCCGGAGCCGTTTTTGGCCCGTGATTTGCTTATCCAGAGCTGAGCTCATACGAAATTAACGATTGCTTAGCTATGATTCCGGCTTGATTGCCGCGAAAAGAAAAGTCGATGTCGTTTCAGTCGGTCAAGACCAACGCCGGAACCGTGCTGCACTTCACGGGCATCGCGCAACCTGACGATGTCACGCCTTCGACCGCCGCCGACACGTTGCTGCCGGTGCTGATCGTGCTGCACCAGGAAACCTCGGCGCCGGGCCGCGTCGGCAATGCGTTGCGGGCGCTCGGACACCGGCTGGACATCCGGCGTCCGCGCTTTGGCGATCCGCTACCGGAAACACTGGATGGCCACGCCGGCGCCGTCATTTTCGGCGGCCCGATGAGCGCGAACGATCCGGATGATTATGTTCGTCGCGAGATCGACTGGATCGCGGTCCCGCTCAGGGAGCAGCGGCCGTTTCTGGGCATTTGTCTGGGCGCGCAGATGCTCGCGATGCAACTCGGCGCCAAGGTTGCGCCGCATCCGCTGGGGCGTGCCGAGATCGGTTATTACCCGATCCGCCCGACGGCTGCGGGACTTGATCTCTGCCGGCACTGGCCGGATCAGGTCTACCACTGGCACCGCGAAGGATTCGAACTTCCCCGTGACGCCGAATTGCTGGCGGAGGGAGGCGACTTCCCGGTGCAGGCGTTCCGATCGGGCCATGCGTTCGGCTTGCAGTTTCATCCCGACGTGACCTACGCGATGATGCATCGCTGGACCACGCGCGGCGATGCGCGCCTCGAAGAGCCGGGGGCCTGTCCACGCCATCAGCATTTCGCCGACCGCGCGATCCACGACGTCACCGAGCGCGCCTGGTTGAAACACTTCCTCGATGGCTGGCTGACTCGCGTGCCGTTATCGGTGATGGCGCAAGCGGCGGAATAGCGCGCGCTCTCCGCCGTTTTCCAGGCACCGGTTCAAATCACGAATATGATAGTGTCAGCCAACGGATCCGCGCTTGCTGCGGGAGGATGGTGGCATGACCAGCGATGAATTCGCCGTACTGCTGGATGATCTGACGCGGTCAGCGGAGTCCGGCGACGGCGCGCGCTTTGCCCGGCATTTTACCGAGGACGCGATCTACTACGACTACATCTACGGCGCCCATCGCGGCCGTGCCGAGATCGCGCATATGATGCAGGATCTGTTTCATCGCGACGCCGCCGACTATCGCTGGGAAATGTTCGATCCGGTGTTCGACGGCGAACAAGGCTATGCGTGGTCGCTGTCGAACTTCATCTCGACAATCCCGCAATTCGCCGGCCGGCACGTCGTGATCGACGGCATCAGCCGGTTCACCGTGCGCGACGGCCTGATCGCCGAATACCGCGAATCCGTCAACGGCGGCGTGGCGATGGTTCAGCTCGGCGTCGAGCCTGACCGCATGACAAAAGTGTTCAGGCGCTGGAGCGGCTGGCTGAACGAGCGGCCGGAGACAGTGGATTATCTGGCGCGGGGGAAGGGTTCGCGGGGAAAGACGGGCGGGTGAGTTAGAACGGTGAGCTGGATGAAGTGATGCTTCGCGCGGTGGAGCTTGCCGAGGCCCGTCTTCGCCCTTCGGGCTACGACGCGGCAGCCTTCGCTGCGATAGGGCTTGCCGAGCCGAAGCAGGCGCAGCCTGCGAAGGCTGGTGGAGCCAGGCGGGATCGAACCGCCGACCTCGTCATTGCGAACGACGCGCTCTCCCAGCTGAGCTATGGCCCCTTCGCGGGCGCCTTGACGTGAACCAGGCGACCAGCAATCGGCGCCATTTACAATCCGCGCCAAGGCCAAGTCAAGAACGGCGAAATTGCTGATTCCGGGCCATTTTCCGGGAACTTCCCTTGTTTGGGCGGGGGGGAACCGATATTTAGCAGGAAGTCGAATCCGCGACCGAACCCGCGAGTAAAGCCTGTCATGCGTGCCGTTCTCGACATCGTTCTCATTGTTCTCGATCTTTATGTCTGGCTGCTGATCGCCTCGGCCATCCTGTCCTGGCTGATCGCCTTCAATGTCGTGAACACGCGCAACCAGTTCGTGGCGGCGGTCGCGGAGTTCCTGTACCGGATCACCGAGCCGTTGCTGGCGCCGATCCGCTCCGTGATGCCGAATCTGGGCGGGCTCGATATCTCGCCGATCATCCTGATCCTGATCATCATGTTCATCCAGCGGGTGATCACCTACTACATCTATCCCGCCGTGTTCTGATCGCGAGCATGGGATGCCTGACGCGATGACTGATCCCTGGCGTTATTCCACCCAGGGCATCAGTGTCGCGCTGCGGGTCACCCCGCGCGGCGGTCGTGACGACATCGACGGCGTTGAGACGCTCGCCAACGGCCGCACCGTGGTCAAGGTGCGCGTTCGCGCCATCGCCGAGGGCGGCGAAGCCAATCGCGCGGTGACCGAGCTGGTCGCCAAAGCCCTCGGCGTTGCCAGGGCCAAGGTGCGGATCTTGTCCGGCACGACCTCGCGCCTCAAGCAAATTGCGGTCGACGGCGATCCCGCCAAACTCGGCGAGATGCTGCGCGAACTGACGGCGGTGAAGAAGGATTGAGATGACGGCCCGGATCATCGATGGAAAATTGATTGCCGCCGAACTTCGTGCCCGCGTCGCCGATGAAGTGGCGCGGGTGCAGCGCGGCGACGGGATTACGCCAGGGATCACGCCAGGGCTCGCGGTGGTGCTGGTCGGCAGCGATCCCGCCAGCCAGGTCTATGTCCGCAGCAAGCACAAGCAGACCCAGGCCGCCGGCATGGCGTCGTTCGAACACGTGTTGCCTGATGATGTCGCGCAAGGTGAATTGCTGGCGCTGATCGCGCGGCTCAACCGCGATACCGCCGTGCACGGCATTCTGGTGCAATTGCCGCTGCCGAAAACGCTCAATACCGAAACCGTCATCAATGCGATCGATCCGGCCAAGGACGTCGACGGGCTGCATCCGAACAATGCCGGGCGGCTTGCCGGCGGCTTGGCCGCGCTGTCCCCCTGCACGCCGCTCGGCTGCATCATCCTGACCAAGAGCGTGCACGCCTCGCTCGAGGGCATGAACGCCATCGTGATCGGCCGCTCCAATCTGGTCGGCCGGCCGCTGGTGCAGTTGCTGCTCAATGAAAACGCCACCGTGACGATCGCGCATTCGCGTTCGCGCGAGCTCAAGCAATTATGCGCCCGCGCCGATCTGGTTTACGCCGCCGTCGGCAAGCCTGAGATGGTGCGCGGCGACTGGATCAAGCCCGGCGCCACGGTGATCGATGTCGGTATTAATCGGCTTCCGGATACGGATGGCAAAACCCGGCTGGTCGGCGATGTCGCCTTTGCCGAGGTGTCGCAGGTCGCGGGCGCGATCACGCCGGTGCCGGGCGGCGTCGGCCAAATGACGGTGGCGTGCCTCTTGGTCAACACGCTGCGCGCCGCCTGCGCGATTCACGGGTTGCCGAAGCCGGCGGTGTAAGTCCCGTCGTTCCGGGGCGCGAGTGGAACGAGCGAACCTCAGATGTGCAATTGCACATCGGGGAACCTCGAGATTCCGGGTTCGATGCTTTGCATCGCCCCGGAATGACGACTGCGTCTTCACTTCGCCTTGGCGCGGGCGATGCCTTCCAGGATCAGCTGGTGCGCATCCTCGGCGCCGCCCCATCGCAGCACCTTGACCCATTTGCCGGGTTCGAGATCCTTGTAGTGCTCGAAGAAGTGCTGGATCTGCTGCAGCGTAATGTCGGGCAGATCGCTGTAGGTCCGCACCTTGTCGTAGCGCTGGGTCAGCTTTGACGAGGGCACCGCGATGATCTTCTCGTCGCCTCCGGCCTCGTCTTCCATCAGCAGCACGCCGACCGGCCGCACGCTCATCACCGCGCCCGGAACGATCGCGCGGGTGTTGGCGACCAGCACGTCGCAGGGGTCGCCGTCGTTCGACAGCGTATGCGGAATGAAGCCGTAATTGCCGGGATAGCGCATCGCGGTATAGAGAAAGCGGTCGACCACCAGCGTGCCGGCGTCCTTGTCCATCTCGTATTTGATCGGCTCGCCGCCAACGGGTACTTCGATGATGACGTTGACGTCGTGCGGCGGATTGATCCCGATCGAGATGGCGTCAAGGCGCATGGATGGCTCCGCAAGGCTTTTGAGTTAAATAAGGCTTTGGAGACCCGGCGAATTCGAAGGGCTCAATTGGTCCAGGCGAAGGCGACCTTGTCGAGCGACTTGGGTCCGAACTTCTCCGACGAGCGCGCCACCATGCGGCCACCCAGCGCACGGTAGAATTCCGTCGCCGGATCGTTGTCGGAGAGCGCCCATACCACCATGCTTTTGAGGCCGCTCTGCAGCAGGTCGCGCCTGGCCGAGGCGAACAGCCGGCGGCCGAAGCCGAGACCCTGGAATTCCGGCCGCAGATAGAGCTCGTAGATTTCGCCTTCGAAATGCAGGCTGCGCGCGCGGTTGCGGCCGTAATTGGCATAGCCCGCGACCTTGTCGCCGAACACCAGCACGCTGACGCGGCTGCCCTTGCGGATCGCGCTGTCCCACCATTGCGGGCCGCGACGGTTAATGAGCTTCTCCAGCTCGGCGCCGGGAATGATGCCCTGATAGGCCGAGCGCCAGGCTTCGTCATGGGTGGACGCCACCGCGGCTGCATCCGCAGCTTTGGCCGGCCGAACCTCGATCAGGGTTGTGCTCATGGTTCTAATCAAAGCAAGTCAGCGCGTCGGCTTCAAGGTCCATCGTTAATTATGAGTTAAGCTGTGGATTTTTTGCATCAGTTTTGCCGTCTGGCTGTACCGAAAAAGGACAGGCGGTGCGTAAAACGGCAGTTGGGTGATGTCCGACAGGGCATTCCGGTCCGGAACGGACGGGCTGGCCGGGGTGGCGGTCACGGAAAAATGCTCTGGATTTGATTCGCCGTGGGTATTCTGATGGTGAAGCCGAATCCCGTCCGGTTCCCGCGTCAGGTCCATTCATGCCATCGTTAAAGGCGTTTTTCGCGCTGGTTGTGCTGGCCGCGGTCGGGGTGCAGAGCGCGGCGGCGCAAGTCCGGCTCGGCGCGCAAGGCGTGGAGGGCGAGCCTAATCGCGCGCAGCAATGGCTGGTCCCGTCGCCGGATCCGGACACCGCGGCGCACGCGGTGCTGTTTCGACCAATCGGCGACGGACCGTTTCGGCTGGCGGTGATTGCGCATGCCTCGGTCCAGAACGTGCTGCGTCGCGCTCAAATGCCGCAGCCCGAATACCGCGCGCTGGCGGCATGGCTGGTCGCGCGCGGCTTTGCGGTGCTGGTGCCGGAACGTCCCGGCCATGGCGCGACCGGTGGAAAATATCTCGAGGACCAGGGCGGCTGCGACGAGGCCGACTATTCCCGCTCCGGGCACGCCACGGCCGCCGAGATATTAACGGCGCTGGATTATCTGCGTGCGCAATCCTTCATCCGGCAGGACGGCACGGTCGTGGTCGGGCACTCGGCCGGCGGATGGGGCGCGCTGGCGCTGGCCGGCGCCGATCGGCCTGGCGTCTCCGCCATCATTGCGTTCGCGCCCGGCCGCGGCGGCCACGCCAACGACTTCCCCAACCAGGTCTGCGCGCCGCAGACGCTGATCTCCGCGGCGGCCGAATTCGGCCATGGCGCGCGCGTGCCGGTGACGTGGCTGGTGGCGGCCAATGACAGCTATTTTTCACCCGACCTGTCACGAAAACTGGCCGACGCCTTCCGCGCCGGCGGCGCCAGAGCCGACTTTCACGTGCTGGCGGCGGCCGGCAGCGAGGGGCACTGGCTGCCGGAAACCGAGGCCGGCGTCAAAATCGCAGGCCCGGAACTGGATCGCGCCTTGAAACTGAGCGATTCTAGTACGGTGAAAAAGCGATGACGGTTGCGATGAACCCGTGGCCCGACGACGACGTGATTCTTTATGACGGCGTCTGCGTGTTCTGCTCGCGCTGGATCCGCTTCATCGCGTCGCGCGACCGCGACCAGCGCTTTCGCTTCACCGCGATCCAGTCCGGCTACGGCACAAGGCTGGCGCAGGCCTTCGGCATCGACCCGGAGGATCCCGACACCAATGCCGTGATCCATCGCGGCGTGGCGTATTTCAAATCCGACGCGGCGCTGACGGTGCTGTCGAATTTGCCGGGATGGACATGGGTCCGCGCCTTGCGCTCATTCCCGAAACCGTTGCGTGATGCGATCTACAATCTGGTCGCGCGCAATCGCTACCGGATATTCGGGAAGTATGAGGAGTGCTTTGTGCCGGATGCGGAGTTTCGGGCGCGGGTGATGGAGTAGTATTCGTCATTACTTCGCTTCGCTCGCAATGACGCTTCAGCTTGTCGCGAGTGCAGCCATCACCTCTCCCGCCGCCCGCTCTCCCGAATCCCGTGCCCCATGCGCGGTCGAGAAAAAATTCGGCGAGGTGGC
>NZ_JBEKCZ010000202.1:0-9547 GCF_050014615.1 Bradyrhizobium sp.
GGCCGGCGATCAAACTTTAGGGACATTCGCCTCTGGGTCGCAGCACCCCAGCGGACACTGACAGGAAGTTGAGTCAGTTTGAACGCTAACCCATGAATATCGCGTGACACGGGAACTGGTTGCATTCGGTCGCGAACAAATCGTCACGTACCGGGCAATGTCAGACGACGGCCGCAGCCGCCTCCCCGCCGATATGGGGCACGGCGTCAACCAGTTCGCGGGTGTAGGCGGTCTGCGGATTGTCGAACAGCGCCCGGCTCTCGCCCTGCTCGACAATACGGCCATCGCGCAGAACGATGGTGTGATCGCACATCATGCGAACCACATTGAGGTCGTGACTGACGAACAGCAGCGAGAGGTTATCCTCCCGCCTCAACCGATCCAGCAATTGCAGCACCACGGCCTGCACCGAGACGTCGAGCGCGGCCGTCGGCTCGTCCAGCACCAATAGACGCGGCCGGCAGGCGATGGCGCGGGCAATGCCGATGCGGGCCTTCTGGCCGCCGGAGAGCTGATGCGGGAAGCGCGGCAACAGCTCCAGCGGCAATCCCACGCGCTGCGCGCATTCCTCGACGCGCTGGCGCAACGCGGCGCCCGGGCGCATGCCCGAAAGCCGCAGCAATGGATGGGCGATGCAATCGAACGCGGTGAAGCGCGGGTTCAGACTGTCGTTGGGATCCTGAAACACGATCTGGATGTCTTTACGTACCGGCGAGCGGTGAAAATCCCGCGCGGCGAGATGGCCGATCGATTCGCCGTCGAACAGGATCTCGCCTTCGCTGGGGTCGATCAGCCGGCAGATCATGCGCGACGTCGTGGTCTTGCCGGAACCGGATTCGCCGACCAGCCCGACGCTCTCACCGGCCGCCATGGTCATGGAAAAATCGGCCACCGCCGGCGCGCCCTGATCGTAGCGCTTGGCGAGGTTCTTGACGTCCAGCAACAGCGGCGTGCCCGGCGGCGGCGTGGGCCGGGGCTTTTGCGCGGCCAGCATCGCCAAGTACTGATCTCTCTCCTCGTCCGTCACCAGATCCGCGATCCCTGAGGTTGCCGTCGGCGACGCCGCGACCAGGCGCTTGGTGTAGGCATGCTGCGGATGGTGAAAAAGCATTTGCGGTGTCGCTTCCTCGACGAGGCGGCCCTGCTCCATGACAACGACCCGGCGGCAATAGCGCGCGGCAAGACCAAGATCATGCGTGATCAGGATCGTCGCCATGCCGCGTTCGGCCGCAATCGCGGCCAAAAGGTCCATCACCACCTTCTGCGTGGTGACGTCGAGGCCGGTGGTCGGCTCGTCCGCTATCAACAATTTTGGATTACAGGAAATCGCGATCGCGATCATCACCCGCTGGCACATGCCGCCGGAGAGCTCGTGCGGATAGGCCGCCATCCGCTTTTCGGGATCGCGGATTTGAACAGACTGCAACAGCTTCAGCGCTTCGCTCGCGGCTTCTTGCTTCGACAGGCGCTTGTGACTCAGGATCGCGTCGGCGATCTGCAGGCCGACGGCGCGGATCGGATTGAGCGCGGCGCGCGGGTTCTGAAAGATCATCGACATCGCGGCGCCATGCAGTACGCGAAAATCGCCATCCGGTATTTTCGTGATGTCCTGCCCGCGAAACAAAATCCTGCCCGCGGTCACCCGCCCGGCCGTGTCCAGCAGCCGCGTGGTCGCAAATCCGGTGACGGATTTGCCGGAACCGCTCTCGCCGACCAATCCCAGCATTTCGCCCTCGTCGATCGAGAGCGTCACCCCGCGTACCGCTTCGACCAGGCCGCGACGGGTCGAAAACGTCACGTGCAGATCTTCGATGCGAAGTAAACTCTCGGTCATGTCCGCATTCGCGGATCGAGAATGTCCCGCATCCCGTCGCCAAGCAGGTTGAAGCACAGCACCGCCAGCATCAGCGCCAGCCCCGGAAACGCCACCAGCCACCATCGACCGGTCGAGATGAAGCGCGCGCCCTCCGCGACCATGATGCCCCACTCAGGCGTCGGCGGCTTGACGCCAAGGCCGATAAACGAAAGCCCGGCGGCATTGAGAATGGCCCAGCCAAGATTGAGCGACATCTGCACCGCCATCGCCGGCAATACATTCGGCAACAGGAAACGCAGCACCACCGAGACATGGCTTTCGCCGGAAGCCCGTGCCGCTTCCACCCAGCCGACATTGCGGCGGACATTGACCTCGGCGCGCGCAAAGCGAATGTAGAACGGCAGGTTGATGATCGCGGTTGCGATCACGATATTCTCGACACGGTTGCCGAGTGCGGCCACCATCGCCATCGCCAGCACGAACAGCGGAAACGCCATCATCACATCGACGAAGCGGCCGACGGAACGATCGAGCCGGCCACCGGCATAGCCGCAAAAAGCACCGATCACGGCGCCGAGCACGAAGGAGATGCCGACCGCCGAGACCGCGATCACGAGATCCAGCCGGGTCGCGACGATGAGCCGGCTGAACGTATCGCGGCCGAGTTGGTCGGTACCGGCCAGATGCGCAGCGCTTGGCGGCGCCAACGCCTGCGACACGTTCGAGGCGATGGGATCGTAGGGCACGATCGACGGCCCGAAGATCGCGATCAGCACCAGCAGCACCACGCCGGCCGCGGCGATCGCGGTCAGCGGATTGCCACGCAGGATCCAGACGGTATGACGCAGCGTCGCACCGGCCATCAGATCGACACCCTGGGGTCGGCGATCCCGTAGAGAACGTCGACCAGCAGATTGACCACGACAAACACGCTGGCCATCAGCAGCACGAAGCCCTGTACCGGCGCATAGTCGGACGACAGCAGCGCATCCAGCGCATAGGAAGCGACACCCGGCCAGGAATAGACCTTCTCCACCAGCACATTGGCCCCGAGCATGGTCGAGAACACGATGCCGGCGATGGTGATGACCGGCAAGATCGCATTGCGCAGGGCGTAAGTCACGACGATGTGCCAGCCGGAAAGTCCGACCGAACGCGCGGTGCGCACGAAATCGCTGCCGAGCGACACCAGCATCGACGCGCGCGTGATCCGCGCCAGCGGCGCGATCACGAACAACGCCATGGTCGCGGCCGGCAGGATCAACTGCCGGAACGCAGCCCACCACCCATCGAGGTCGCCGGCCAGCAGGAAGTCGATCATCAGGAAACCGGTGCGCGAGGGTGGCAGCGACGTAAAGACATCGATACGCCCAGTCGGATCGGGCGCCAGGCCGAGCAGATAATAGAAGACATAGATCAGCAGAAGTCCCGACACAAAGGTCGGCACGCAGACGCCCAGCGCGCAGAACAGCCGCACCCCGTGGTCGACGAATGAGCCGGGCTTCAACGCTGCCAGCACGCCGAGCGGAACCGCCGAGACAAGTGCGATCAATAGCGCGGTCAATGTCAATTCCAGCGAGGCCGGCAGCCGATCGCGCAGATCCTTCGTGACCGCCTGCCCGGTCATCAGGGAGCGGCCGAGATTGCCGCGGCCGACATCATAGAGATACAGCAGCAATTGCTCCGGCACCGGTTTGTCCAGCCCCATCTGCTTGCGGATGACCTCGATTTCCTCCTTGCCGGCATTGGGTCCGGAAGCAAAGAACACCGCGGGATCGCCGGGCAGTACCCGCATCAGCAGGAACGTAAACACCAGCACACCGAACAGCGCGGGCAGTGACGACATGAAACGCCTGCCCGCCCGCAGCACCGTTGCGCCGAAGCCTTTCATGACGGTTGGCCGCTCACTTGTACTTGCCGTTCACTTGCACTGGCCGCTCACTTGCGGCTGAGGTCGCGATAATCGACCTGGCGGTGGAACTGGTAGGTATAGCCTTCGATCGAGGGTGCCATCACCGCGTCCTGGTTCGGCTGCCACAGCGGAATTTGCGGCATGATGGCGAAATGGATCGCGTTGAGCTTCAGGGCGTCTTGTTCGTACTTGGCCTTGTCGGGCTCGAAACGGGCTTCCTGGGCGATCGCTATCAGTTCCGGATCCTTGATCCCGCTATAGTTCCAGCGCTGGTCGCCGGTATAGAAGTTACGATAGAAATAGTCGTTCGACGGCAGCCAGGCGACAATGCCCTCGGTGAAGAAGGGCAGCTTCTTCTCGTTGATCTGCGTCGACATCTGCGCATCAGGCAATTTCTGGATGTCGACCTTGATGCCGATCTTGGCGAGCGATTCCTTCACCAGCGCCGCCATCGGCTCGGCCGTCGAGGCCTGGCCGACGTTGAAGCTGAAGGTGGTCGAGAATCCGTCAGGCATGCCGGCCGCCTTCAAAAACGCCCTCGCTTTGTCGAGATCGAGCGTCACGGGCTGCGGGAACGGATAGGCACTGGTGGTCGGCTTGCCATCCGCCCAGGTGGCCCCGAACAGCGGCGTGCCGCGGCCGAACAGCGCCGCCTTGAACATGTCGTCGTAAGGCAACGCGTAGGCGATAGCGCGGCGCACGTTGATATTGTCGAACGGCGGGATCGCATTATTCATCGAAATGAAGGTGACGGCATTGTATTGCGGCGTCGAGATCACCTTGAGCGTGCCTTTGCTCTCCAGCGACTGGACGTCGCTGGCCTGCAGATCGACCGTAATATCCGCATCGCCGCGTTCAACCAGATTGGCGCGCGTCGCCGGCTCCGGCACCGACTGCACGATCACCCGCTTGAAGAACGCGGATTTCTCGGGCGTGCCGCGGTTCCAGGCCTCGTTGCGCTTCATGATCACCTGTTCGCCGGGTTTGAAGCTCTCGATCACATAGGCGCCGCTGCCGGCAGTATGTTCCTTGAGCCAGGCGATCGCCCAGGGATCCTCGGCCGTCGCGTTCGCCTTTGCGACCTTGGAATTGATGATGATCGGATAGACGGTGGCGAGATTGGGCAGCGCGAGCTTGTCGGGTTTCGGCAGCGTCACTTCGAAGGTCAAGGGATCGATCACCCTGAACTGGTCGGCGCTGGTCATCGACCCCGTGAGCAACTGGGCCTTGCCGAGCACCGGCGCCGTCACCGCACGATCGAGCGACCATTTGACGTCTTCGGCGGTAACCGGCGTACCATCCTGGAACCTGGCATCCTTGCGCAAATGAAACGTGATCTTCAGGCCGTCGGGGCTGACGTCAAAGGACTCGGCCAATTCGCCGTTGATCTTGTCGAGGTCGAACACCCACTTGCCGTTGAGCTGCTTGCGACCGAACGAGACCAGCCGGTCGTAGGTGCTCAGACTGACCGCAAAGGACTCGCGGGTCGATCCCGGGACATTCGGATCGAGGGTGTTGACGGACGCGCCGGTAACATAGCGCAAGGTCTCGGCACGAGACTGCGCCCAACCGGGTTCGGCGGCGAGCACAAGCGCCAGCACGGCGAACGCGCCCAATAAAGGCCTGCAATACCCTGATCGCATTCTTCAATCCCCTGAATTCAACACGGAAGTCTGCCTGAGAAAGCGCTCAGGATCATGAGAAACCTTGCGCAAATACTTCCGTTTATATCTTAAGCAAATACTGCGCCAAGCGATATGCCAAAGACCGGTCATCCCTGCTCTTCAGGCGCTTGCGCTGGCCGTGCAATGACCGCCTGCGGCACGTTATACGCGTTGAAAGAAGCCCAGTGCCGCTCCAGGTCGGCGCGGAACAAGGCGCGGGTCAGGCCATGCACCAGTTTGGGTATCGCCGTCGTCATCGCATTGATCGACGAGCCGGACGGACCGAAGCTCATGGTGGACGCAAAGGCAAACAGGTGAATGTCGGAAATCCAGGGCGTCTGTCCTGATCTTCGCTCCGTGAGCGCGTAATCGTCGGCGAGATAGGGATAGCGGCCCAGACGCGGGCTGCGCTCATCTTCAGGCGGCTGATAACGGTCGGCCCAGGTCGCGATGTTATCGGCACAATTCTTCAATTCAGGGCGCTCGGCAAAATCGATCTGGGTGCCGGTGCCGCAGATGACGAAATTCGCCGAGACTTTTCCATGTGGCGTCTGCAATTCGACCGCGTCGCCAGTCTCTTTGGCGGTCTCGACCGGCGAGCCCTCGTGCAGATGGAAATTGGCGAACTGCGCGCAGCGGTCATAGGTCGCCTGCGGAAATCCCTCCCGCAGATCGAGGATCGCGCGCATGAAACGCCAGCGCCAGGCGTCATCGAGATCGCTGAAATGACGCAGGAACCCGCAAAAGGTCAGCCATCTGTACGGCTGCACCAACTGGATCTCTGCCCGCCGGCACAGTAGGCGCACCTCCGCCGCGCCGGCCTCAAGCGCGGTCGCCGCATTGTCGAACGCAGTCGCGCCGGCGCCGATCACGGCGACTTTCCGGCCACGCAGCGCTTCGAAATCGATGGGATCAGATGTGCCCGCGATTAATCTGGTTGGCAGATGGCGCAACGGCTCGGGAATCGTCCAGCCACCCATCGCCTCCTGCCCTGTCGCGAGCACGATCTTTCGGGCGTACAGCGTTTCAACGATGCCGGCGCTCTCCACGGTGGCGGCGAGCAATCCACCTGCCGCGGGCGCGATCTCCAGCAGCTCGCAATTGTTGCGTACGGGCACGCCCACCACGCGCCGGAACCAAAGCAGATACTCCGCCCACAGGTGGCGCGATATCAACGCCAGATTCTGCCAATGCTCCCTGCCGAAACGGGCTTCATGCCACGACTGATAGGTGAGACTGGGGATATTGAGATCCGGCCCGGTGTAATGTTTCGGGCTGCGCAACGTGTGCATGCGGGCGTAGGTCAACCATGGACCCTCCTGCCCTTCCTCCGCCTTGTCCAGGGCCAGGATGTTGGTGACCTGTGACCGCATCAGGCCGAACGCGGTCGCTATGCCGGATTGACCGGCGCCAACGATGAGGACGTCCAGCGCCGGCCTGGCATCCGGTCCCGGCACAGGCTCGAGCCAGGGCGCCTCCGGATGCATCGTCTTGGTCAAATCAGCCCGGACCTGAGCCTCGAGAGCGATCAATGCGCTGCTCATGCCGCGAGCCAGCCGCCATCGACCGCCATCACGGTCCCGGTCGTGAACGACGACGCATCGCTGGCCAGATGCAGCGCGGTCTCGGCGATCTCTTCGGCCTTGCCAAACCTCTTCATGGCATGGCGCTGGCGTGACGCTTCGCGCACCGGCTCCGGATCGGCATGGCGGGCGAAACTCCGCCGCAGCATCGGCGTGTCGATCGCCCCGGGTGCGATCGCATTGACGCGAATGCCGTCGGTCGCGAAATCCACCGCCATCGTCCGCGTCAGGCTGACGATCGCGCCCTTGGCGGCGATATAGGCGCTGTTGCCGCGGCCACCGGCGAGCGCGAGTTGCGAGGCCAGCGTGATGATCGAACCCTTGCCCTGCCGCTGCATGGGCGGGATAGCCGCGCGCGACCACAGCCAGGTGCCGCCGACATTGGTGCGAAACACTTCTTCCCAATCGGCGGGGTCGGTCGTCACCACCGTGCCACCGCAGGACCAGCCGGCGGCCGTCATCAACACATCGAGCCGGTCGTGCCGCGACACGATCTCGCCGACAGTAGCTTGCGCAAAACCGATATCGCCGACATCGCCGCGATGCTCCGATCCGTCACCTCCGGCGTCACGCATGGCCGCCAGCGTTTGCTGCATCCCGGCGGAATCGCGATCGACCAGCGCGACGAACGCGCCTTCGCGCGCGAACAAAACCGCGCTGGCGCGGCCGATGCCGGAGCCGGCTCCGGTGACGATGGCGATCCGTCCCTTCAGGCGCATGTCAGATTCCTTCCCCATGACGCATCCACCAATTGTTCAGATCAACAGCGGAATCGGCACAACCGAAGCGCGCACGCCAGCCGAACTCCTGCTCCAGCCGCACCACCGACAAGGGCGCACGATCAGTGTCGCTGTGCAGATCGACCGTCGCGGCTTCGCCGGGTTCGGCCAGCCGGCAGACAAAACCCGGATGCAGGGCGGCGAGTGCCTGTCCCCATTGCAGCGCCGACCATTCTCGCCCGGTCGAGATATTGTAGAGACGATGTTGGGGTTTTGACGCCTCGATCAGCACCGTCACGGCGTCGGCGACATCTGGCGCGTAGATCCAGTCTTTGGTGCCCGGCCGGGACAGAATGGCCTGACGTTGCTGCCGCAAAGCCGCAACGATCTGCGCCTGCGCGCTTAGCGTATCGCGGACCCCTGTGGCGCGCTCCCATGGCCCAAACACGCCGCTCAGCCGCACGCTGACGATCTCAAGCGGCCATAATGCAGCCAGGCGCGCGGCGATCTTCTCGGAGGCGTATTTGGTGATGGCGTAGAGCGAGACGGGATAGCAGGGCGTCTCTTCATCGAGCAGAGCGTACCGGGAGCCGGCCGCGCCATAGGCCGCGGCGGAGGATAGATTGATGATCCGCGGAACCCTGGTGTGATGCGCGGCCTCCAGAATTGGTACCTGAGCCAGCAGATTGACGCGCAGGATCGATTCGGGGTCGGCCGCTTCGCGCGCGGGACCGGCGGTAATCGCAGCTCCGAGTACGATCGCATCATAACCGCTGGCGATCATGAGCTCGACCGCAGGTTGGTCGGTGACATCACCCTGAACGAACGTCAGCGCATCGCCATAGCGGGCGAAAACCTGCTGCGCGGCGCGCGGCAGACCGGTGCGATCGAACAGCACCACGGCGTGCCCGCGCGCCAACAGGGCAGCCGCGAGATTGAGTCCGACAAAACCAGCGCCGCCAAAGACCAGAATTTTCAACCGCCATGCCCCCGCGTCATTTTCACAACAGGGTCGCCCCGAAATTCCGCGCCGGATCCATATCTGCCACCAGCCGGCCGATCGGCTTCGCCGCATCGCCGCCTGTGCGCGCGAGGAAACGGCCGGAGCCGGGCTCGGCCGAGCGCTTGCCGTCGGCGACGATCACGCGGCCCCGCGACAGCACCGTTACAGGCCAACCCCTTAGCTTGCGGCCGGCATAGGGCGTATAGCCGGCGAGGTCGTGCATCATTTCGTCGCTCAGCGTGACTTCGCGCGCGGGGTCCCAGATCGCGATATCGGCGTCGGCTCCAACAGCGATCGAACCCTTACGCGGATGCAGATTGTAGATTTTGGCGGGCGCGGTCGCGGTCAACTCGACAAACTTTTCCAGCCCAAGACGCCCCTTCGACACCATCGCATCGAACAGCAGCGGCAGGCGCACCTCCAGTCCCGGCATGCCATTGGCGATCTGCTTGAAGTTGGGATTGGCGCCAGCGCGCAATTTTCCAGACTCGTCAAAACGATATGGCGCGTGATCGGACGAAACCGTCTGCAGATCGCCGAGCGCCAGCGATTGCCACAGCGCCTCCTGATCGGCCGTGGTCCGTGGTGGCGGGCTGCACATCCATTTGGCGCCATCCACACCCGGTTTGTCGAGATCGGCGGCGGTGAGAAACAGATATTGCGGGCAGGTCTCGGCGAAGACTTTCAAGCCCTCGCCCCGCGCGTTGCGGATCACCCTGGCGCCTTCCGCCGTCGAGACGTGAAAGATCATGATCGGCTGATCGACCAGCGCCGCCATGCCGATCAGGCGGCTGATGGCGTCGGCTTCGGAAAACCTGGCATGGCTGATGGCGTGATATTTCGGGTGGGT
>NZ_JBEKCZ010000203.1:0-9396 GCF_050014615.1 Bradyrhizobium sp.
GACGTCAAGACTCTGCTTTTGTATCTGCTGCTGGTTCCCATCAACGCCATCCGGCTTCGCCAGATGCTCAACCTCGTCAAGAAGGCGCGCAGCGCCACGCAGGGCGACACCTCGATGGAATGGCTGAAGCCGTTCATGACCGAGCGCAAATATCGCAAGGGCGATGTGGTGTTCAAGAAGGATGATGCCGCCAACGAAATGTTCATGACCGTCACCGGAAGCTTCCTGGTCAAGGAAATCAACGTCGCGCTGCCGCCGGGACGCCTGATGGGCGAACTCGGCTTCCTGTCGCCCGACAACAAGCGCACCGCGACGGTCGCATGCACCGAGGATGGCCACGTGCTGACCATCACCTATGAGAAGCTGCTCGAGATCTACTTCCAGAACCCGCAATTCGGCTATTACTTCCTGGTCCTGACCAGCCAGCGCCTGTTGGAAAATATCGCGCGGCTCGAGGGCATTGTCGCGCAGAACAAGATCGCGCAGCAGCAGGCCGCGACCACGGGCAATACCAAATAAGCACGCCGCAAAGCGCAATAGCCGGGCCGTCCGGAATCGGCTTGCGCCGGCCGACAGGCTGATCGGACGCTTGCGATCCGCATCCTCGTCGGCAATTATATTGGACGCCGAGCACCATTTTTTCGAAGAGCACCGCCTTGACGGATCTCATTCAAAAATCATTATGGACCGCTGCGTTGTGGTGCGCCGCGCTGATATTGGCGCTGGCGCCGTCTGACGCACGGGCTGCATCACGCGACGCCGTCGCTGCGGGCGTCCGGTTAGCATTCCTTTCCGAATCTGGCGACAAGGCGGAACGAACAACCGAACAACCGCCGCCTGCGATGCAGCAAGAGGACAGCCAGAATTTCGACGGGATATGGACGTTCACCGGCGCCGGATGTCCCAACGCGGGCACGGTGGGTGCGAAAATTATCGGCGGGAAGATTTTCGTCAGGGGCGGCGGCGGACAGGTTGACCCTGACGGCACGTTGCATTCGGTCGGAGCCGGAAACGGATTGACCCTCACGGCAGTGGGGCAATTGTCGGGAAATACCGGTTCAGGAACCTTCAATCGATCCGACGGATGTATCGGTCATTGGGTCGCGATCAAGCAAGGCAACCTGCGCGGGCGAAGGCCTTAGGTCGGGCCAAACAAAACGCGGGCCGCGTTGCCGGCGAATTGGTTTTGTCGTAGGCTTGCCGGCAATAACAAACAGGGAGGACTTGCCGATGGACGTGGTCCCGTTGGGTCCGGGATTCGCCGCCGAGCTGCGCGGCGTCACACTTTCGGATATCGCCTCGAACGATGAAGCCTATGCGGCGGCCCGCGCCGCCTTCGAGCAACATTCGGTTCTGGTGTTTCGCGACCAGGACGTCACCGACGACATCCAGCTCGGCTTTTCGCGCCGCTTCGGGCCCCCTGAGGTGACCAAGGTCGGTACCATAGGCACCGGCTCGCATTTTGTGATTCTCAGCACCATCGGCCCGGACGGCAAGGTCGTCCCGCCGGATCATAGACTCTCGCTGCGCAGCAAGGCCAACCAGCTCTGGCATACGGATTCCTCGTTCAAGCGCGTGCCGGCGCTGACCTCGATCCTGTCGGCGCGCATCATCCCGGCGCATGGCGGCGAAACCGAATATGTCTCGACGCGTCTTGCTTTTGAGCGGCTCGATGCGCCCATGCGCGAACGGCTCGAGAAATCCTTTGCCTGGCACGACTACGCCCATTCGCGCAGCCAGATCACGCCGGATCTCGCCAGCCCCGAGGAGCGCGCGGCGCTGCCGCCGCAATGCTGGCGCATGGTGTGGAAAAATCCCGTCAACGGCCGCGGCGCTGTTTATCTCGCCTCGCACGCCTATGCGGTCGAAGGCATGGAGCCTGTGGCCGGCAAACAGCTGATCGAGCAATTGATGGCGGCCGCGACCGCGCCCGGTACCAGCTACATGCACCAGTGGCGCAAGGGCGACGTCGTGATGTGGGACAACCGCGCGACCATGCATCGCGGCCGGCCATGGCCGGCGCATGAAGCGCGGCTGATGGTGCGCACCACGATCTCCGCCACTGAAGCCGACGGCGTTGCCACCATGCGCTCGCCGTCCTCGCAGGCGGCCGAATAGCGCGGCTGTTATTTTTGCCCGGCGATCCGGGGCGGCCCGGCGGTTGCCTGGGCGTAGAGATTTGTCAGCCGCCTCACCCCGACATCCCCAGTGCTCACGATCGCAACCAGGCCGGATAGCATGAGGACGCTGGTGTAGAACACGATCACGCCGCGCATCCACACCCGAAAGGTAGCGCGGTCCTCCGCGCTGTCCTCGTGATAACGTTCCGCAGACAATCCGCTGGAACAGTGACCCGCGTCGTCGCCGTCTCCAAGCATGTCAGCCTCCAGATGCTGATATCGCCGCCGATAATATCGTTTGCACGAATAGCATTTTACGCGGGCGGCGAATGTGAACTCGTTCACACCGCGGTCCGTTATGGGACCAGCAAAAGCCGTAACGGTCTGGAATATTGACAGAGATACTGAAAAGTCTTCGGATTTCGTTTCCTTCTTCGCAACAACAATGCGCTCAGATCATTGGTTATGCACGGTGGACGCCAAACCGACGTCGACCGTGCCGGAAATTCGGCATGATCGTTCCCTGCACGGAGGGCATGTGATGAATTTTGTAGCCGCTGCGTTGCTAGTGCTGTCGGGCCTGTTTTACGCCGCCGACCATCATGAAATCGGCACGCTGGGCGACCAGATGTGCCGATACGGCAGCGCGTTTTGCGACAATCCGGCCTATGTTTTCGTGGGCGCCATTCTCGCGGCCCTGTGGGGCACCTTTGTCAGCATGCGTTAGCGCGTGATCGGGCTGGCGGGTTGGGCGGGCTTCGGGCCCGGCGCCACGGGTTCGAGTTCCGGCTTGGGGTCGGTCGGCGCAATCTGCACGCCGGCGGCGCGCGCGGCGGCTCCCGTCGTGTGGTAATTGGCGACATCCGCGGCCTGCGCGTGCGCGCGACTCCACGGGCCGTGATCGACCACCAGCATCGCGAGCATCCCGAAAATCGCGACGGCCAGCGCGACCATCACAGGGACGCGCGATCGCTTCGGCTGATTTTTGTCCATAATAAGGTACCTCGCCTGACGATTGCTCCGATGAGGTCAATCGCGCCCGGCGGCGAAGGTTCCGTGGTTCCGCGCTAGAGCATGATTCAACTGGGTTGAATCATGCCCGTCGCTCATCTTCTTGTTTGAGCATGATCTTTTCGGAAAACCGGTTCCCACTTTTCCGGATCATGCTCTAACGTCCGATCGCATTGGTAGGGGTCGGCCGATCGGTAATCTGCTGGCCGAACAGGCTCCCGATCAGTTCCACGGCCGTGCGTGCGGTGCGGCCCCGCTCGTCGAGGAACGGATTGAGTTCCACGATGTCGAGGGATTGAACCAGTCCGGAATCATGCAGCAGCTCCATCACCAGATGCGCCTCGCGATAGGTCGCACCGCCGGGTACCGTGGTGCCGACGCCGGGTGCGAGGCCCGGATCGAGAAAATCAACGTCGAAGCTGACATGCAGCACGCCACCTCGGGCCTGCACCTTGTCGATGACGCGGCGCATCAGCACCCCTACCCCGAATTCGTCGATCTGGCGCATGTCGGCCACGCTGACGCGGCGTTCGCGCAGCAGGTCCTTTTCCAGTTTGTCGATCGAGCGGGCGCCGAACACTTCCAGCTGGTCGGGGCTGATCGAGGCCCGCGGCTCTTCGCCGAGCAGGCCGTCGAGCCCCGGCTCGCCGCACAGAAATGCCGCCGACATCCCGTGCATGTTGCCGGTGATCGTGGTCGCCGGGGTGTTGTAATCGGTGTGCGCGTCCAGCCACAGCACGAACAGCTCACGGCCCGCTTCGCGGCAATGGCGCGCGATCCCGTTCACCGAACCCATCGACAGCGAATGATCGCCGCCGAGAAAGATCGGGATGACGCCGGAGCGCGCCAACTCATAGGCCCGCGCGCTCAGGGTCCGGATCCAGCGCTGAATTTCCCGGTAATGCCTGGCATTGTCGGGCGGCGCGTCGTCGAGCTCCGCTACCGCGTCGACCCTGAGATCGCCGTGGTCTTTTACGTCAAAGCCTAATCCATGCAGCAGGGTCACCAACCCGGCGGTTCGCAGCGCCGCCGGCCCCATCAGCGTTCCACGTTGCGACGCGCCGATCTCGATGGGAGAACCGAGCACGGCAATCGGCTTCGGTGTGTCTGATGGTTCGATCACGGGAGAATCTCCGGGGTGATCTCCTTATTTGCAACGAATGGCCGGCAAAAGACAGACCGAAGGCAAGAAAGCCGTGGATAGCCGCATTGTTGGTGAAGACCTCCGGCGCTTTTGCTCCGGCCGCGACACTATTGCAGCACGACGCGCTTCTCGAAATCCTTCCGGCATTCGTCGAGCACCTGGCGGGTGAATTTCCCGATCGAGGCGTATTCGATTTCCGTCAGATTGGCGAGCGAGACCCGGGCCGAGGTATCGATGACCTCGAATCCGTTGCCGGGCAACAGCACAACGCCTGTTTCATCGGCGAGGCGGAACAGAAAGTCGATACCCATGTCGCTTTTTATGAACCATGCCTTGAATTCCGGTCCGTACAGCATTCCGCCAATTTCCTGCAAATCTATCAGCGAATAGTAGTTGACGTCGTTCATCTGGTGCGGCGCGCTGACCCCCATGTGCCTGTACAGCGTCTGGTAGCGTTTTCGGATCAGTTGTTTGGCCGCATCCTTGTAACGATGCTCGCGGTCCATCAACCCGCTCAGCGCGAACAGGGCCATCTGCAACTGCTGCGGCACCGACAGGCCGGCGGTATGGTTCAGCGCGACGGCGCGGCTGTCGGCGACCAACCGGTCGATGAACCGCAATTTGCGCGGCGTCGTGGTCAGCGAACTGTAGCGGGCGTCGAGCAGAACCGCGGTCGGCTCGGGAAGGCGCGCCAGCGCCGCGTCGAAGGCATTGTCTTCATGCAAGGCAATGGCCCCAAGCCGCCAGCCCGTGGCGCCGAAGAACTTCGAGAATGAATAGACGCAAAGGGTGTTGTGCGGGCATTTCGCAAATAACGAAACGAAATCATCCGCGAACGTACCATAGACATCGTCGGTCACGATCAGCAGGTCCGGCCGCTTGATCACCAGCGCCGCCAGCTGGTCGAGAACGGCGTCCGACAATTTCGAGGACGGCGGGTTGCTCGGATTGACGAGACAGAAGATCTTGATCGCCGGATCCAGAAGCTTGTCGATTTCGGCTTGCGGCAACTGCCAGTCGTCAAGGCGGTCCATCCGGATATCGACGATTTCCAGCTGGTAATCGCCAAGCACCGGAATTTCCAGATAGGGAGAAAAGATCGGTGTCGCGATCGCGATCCTGTCGCCGGGTTTGATCAGGCTGTTCGCACGCAGGCTCTGGAAAATGTAGGTCATCGCCGCGGTGCCGCCCTCGGTGGCGAACACCGAGAAGGCACCGTTCGGCGGCAGCGGCCCGAACATTTCCTGGGACAGATAGGCTTTGACGATTTCCTCGGTATGACGCAGCATCCGCGGCGGCGTCGGATAGGTGCTGCCCAGAAATGCGCTGACCATTTCGAACAGGAATGCATCCTGGTTGAGACCCAGCTGATCTCTGACATAGGAAATCGCCGAGCGCAGAAAGCGCACCCCGTCGGTTTGCCGATGATGGACCGCGTAGGCATCGAAGCGCTGCACGATGCCATCGTGCTCGGGCAAGCCGCCGAAGCCGCTGTCCAGGTACGAGTAGGACCGCTCCGATTCACGCAGCGCGAACTCGCCGAGACTGAGGAACGCCCAGCGCGGCAGGGTCGCCAGAAAATTTGGATTGCCGCGCCCGGCATTCAGCATCAGCCGTTGCGCGTCCGAGGACGCAATCTCGATCAGTCTGTCCTTGAGCTCGAACGGACTCAGCGTGGCGAATTGCTTGAAATTGCGATCCAGCATGACGGATTCCTCAAGGTTGATTAATTACGATGCATTTTTCGCGATGATGCCGACAATCAGCGGTCCCCACAGCGTCAGAAACACGTTGGCCACGGCGTAAGTGACCGTGAACGAAACCACCGGCGTTGCGTTGCCGGCCTTGGTCAGAAGCGCGGCAAATGCCGGGTTGGCGCTGCGGCCGCCGGCGACGCAGGCCAGCGCCTCGATCGGATTGCGGATGCGCAGGACATGGTAGGAAAAGAAAAACGTGACGATCTGCGGAATCAGCGTGACGCCGACGCCGAGGAAGAACAGCGTCAGACCGTAATGTTCGATAGCGACCAGCGCCTGAGGGCCCGCGGAAATGCCGACAATTCCGACGAAAACCGCCAGACCGAAATCGCGCAGAAAATTAGAAGCGCCGACCGGCAGCGCCGCGAAGTTCGGATGCACCGCGCGCAGCCAGCCGAACAGCAGGCCGGAAAGCAAACAGCCGCCGCCGCTGCCGATTGAAATCGGGATGCCCCAGATTCGGAACTCTATCAGGCCGATCAGCAAGCCGATCAGCATGCCGATGCCGAAGAAAACGAAGTCTGTCACGGCCGCGGCTGTGATCTCGTAGCCGATTTTCGCCTGCACCCGGTTGAGATCGGCAGGACTCCCGGTGAAATGCAGTTCGTCGCCGCGCTTCAGCTCGAGCTTGCTGAGCACAGGCAGATCAAGCCCCATGCGCTTGACCGCCGTCAGAAATACGCCGTGACGGGTTTCGACGTTGACCTGATCGTGGATATCTCCAACGGTGCGGCCGCAGAGCGCACGACTGGTGAGAATGATCTCGCGGTTCTCCTGCACCAGCAACAGGCCGTTCGGTGGCCTGACCTCGTGACCAAGCAAGATGGCGGCAGCTTCCAGCTGCACGATCGGCCCGGTGGTCGCGACATGATCACCAGCCGCAATGATGGTCGTATCGCCGAGTTCAAGTTCCTTGCCCTGGCGATAGACGGCTTCGACCGAAGCATCGGAGATTTGCCGGTCAATCGCCAGCGTCGAAATTCCGATCGCCTTGCTGATCGCCGCGACTTCATAAATGCGGGTTGCGATTGGCCGGGCGGCGTTGAATTGACCTGGGTCGAGTTCGGGGTGACCGCCGGACAGCACGCTCGCCAGCTTCACGGCTTCCGCCCGGATGTCCCATTTCATGATGATCGGCAGGAACCAGCTCACCATGATGATCGGACCGAGCGAGCCGAAGATGTAACAAACCGCGTAGCCCACCGCGACGTTGGTCTGCATGGTCTTGATCAACTCGGGCGAGAGCCCGAGTTTGCCGATGGCGTCGCCGGCGGTACCGATGATCGCCGATTGGGTGAGGCCGCCGGCAGCGAGACCAGCGGCCATGCCGCGGTCGAGCCCGAACAACCACGCCGCTCCCAGCACACAGAGCAGGCCGGTGAAACACATCACGAAGGCGGAAGCGAGCTGGTTCAGCGAACGACGGTTCAGCGCATGGAAGAATTGCGGACCGCCCTGAAATCCCACCGCGTAGATGAACAATGCGAAAAATATGCCCTTGATGCCATTGTCGATGTTGACGCCAAGCTGCCCGATAACGACGCCGACCAGCAGCGTTCCCGCAACGCCACCCAGCACAAAACTGCCGATCTTGATTTTCCCAACGAGGTAACCGAGCGCGATGGTAACGAACAGAGCGAGCAACGGCTCGGCGGTAACCAGTCGGTGCAACAGGTCCATTTGCGTCTTTCAAGGATCGATACGAGGGTGATGGGATGGATCGGGCCTCATCAGGATTGAATGCAAGATTGCAATGACGGTCCCGGCGGCGATTCCGATTCCCGCGGATTCGCCGCCTCGTGTACCGCTCGCCTTCCGCTAGCGGGAGGCGCGTCGCTTTCGATTCATTCGCGGCCGTGGCGTTCGCGGAACCTGTCGAACTTGGCCTTCTGGCGGGCGTCGAGGCTGTTGTAAAATGCGATAAGCTTCGGGTTTTCCGCCTTCAAGGCGTTGAGCCGCGCTTCAAGGAAGTTCTGGCCGAAAACCAGACGGGCTTCGAAGGACGACAGGTCCGGCTTGTTGGCACACAGAGTTGCCTTCGCCGCCTCAAGTGACTTCCGGCGCTCCTCGTGGAATTCCTTGAAGGCAGCCTTTTGCGCGTCGTTCAGATCCAGATGTTCGGCGAGCCGATCCGCCAGCTCGGGATGGTGGGTAGGCCCGCCACGCTCGGCGCAAAGCCGCTCGAAAGGCGCGTGACCTGGCCCGGCTTGCGCTGCCGCCGGACCCAGGGTCACGGCAAAGGCCGCTGCAGCGACGATCACGATCGAAAAGTTCGGTTTCCGCATTTCATGCTCCTGTACAGGATTGATTGTTGGCGAATTGAATTCGAATTTCACATGCTCTCGGCCCGAGGCCATTCACCGTGCGCTTGACGGCAACTGACCGAAGGCTCTGAGGCTTTACCTTCTGCCGCCGCCATGTCCGCCGCCACCGTGACCGCCGCCGCCGTGGCCACCACCGCCGTGACCGCCTCCTCCACCGCGACCGCCGCCATGGAATCCGCCGCCGCGTCTGCCGCCACCACCGCCATAACCGCCGCCGCCATAATAGGGGCCGTTGTCATAGCCGCAGTCGTTGAAATAGCAGTTGCCGCCGACCACCCCGCCCAGCACGCCGGAGATCACCCCGCCGATAATGGCTCCCGGATTGACGTATCTGATCTGCTCGACCTGCGAGTCAGGCCTTAACGATTGCGGACTGCTGATGCTGATCACGCCAGCCAAAGCGGGCGCCGTCATGAACATCATTCCGGCGCCGACCATTGCTGCAACTCGATAGCGATTCATCTGATAATCCCTTTCCTAACGTGAACGACTTGATGTGGACATTGTGATTGTTCCTGGGTCGTGCGGGCGCCGAACCGCCTCCGCGGTCAGTCCGGAAAACAGCACGGTAAATCCGCAGCGGGCAGGCACTGATCGGAGTTCTGAAATATGACGCCCGGGGGTGAGCTCGAGCCACATAACGAATGTTCAATCATCATGATGTGGCCCTGCGAGCGTTTGGCGCTCGCTGTCTTCCGTGAAGAAAACCTAGAGCCACAAGAAAAGGTCAGATTGATCCACATCAACTATGTCCGCCGTCCGACTTAATTATTGCAACTCGATAGCGATTCATCTGATGACCCTTTCGTTCAAAAAATGGACGTCAAGCTGTTGCGGTCTCGTTTGATCAGGTCCGCCGACGCTCGACCCGCGGGGCTTGATGCGAACAGGAATGTGAATGGCGTGTGCCAGGAGGGATACGGGTAGCGTTGGTCAGAGCCGGCTGATGGTGCCGACGGCAGTGCCGGGCTCGACAGATCCGCCGTCCTTCACCAAAATCTTCGACAGCACGCCGGTGACGGGCGCGCGGATTTCATGCG
>NZ_JBEKCZ010000204.1:0-9298 GCF_050014615.1 Bradyrhizobium sp.
AAGACGCCGCGATCGCGCTGTGGCTTGAGACCTGGCAGCAGGCCTATCCCGCGATCGATTTCGCCGCGCGCGTGCCATGGTGGCGCGAGCGCTGGCGCGGCGAGCTGGTGCCGAATGCGGCGATCATGGTCGCGGAACAAGCGAGCGCACTGGCCGGGTTCGTGACCGTCGATGCGTCCGGCTATCTCGATCAGCTGGTGGTCGCCCCGCAGCACTGGGGCAGCGCGCTCGCCGACAGGCTGGTCAACGAGGCCAAGCGCCTGTCGCCTGATCACATCTCGCTGCTGGTGAACACCGACAACGCCAGAGCGATCCGTTTCTACCAACGCAACGGCTTTGTGCCGGCGGGTGAAGACGTCAATCCAACCTCGGGCCGGCCGGTGCTGCGGATGGAGTGGAAGGGGTAGCGCCACTGGGCGCATCGCCACATTCAGTCGTCATACCCCGCGAAAGCGGGGTAACCAGTAAACGCCGGCTCCTGAGATAGAATCGAGATGTCACGGAGTACTGGATCACCCGCCTTCGCGGGTGATGACGGCGGTGTGGAGTACGCGACCTGCGCCCTCACACCCCCTCGAACTGCAACCTTGCCAGCCGCGCGTAAAGCCCGCCGGCGGCGACCAGCGAGGCGTGGGTGCCCTGCTCGACGATGCGGCCCTGGTCCATCACCATGATCCGGTCGCAGGACAGAACGGTGGCCAGCCGATGCGCGATCACCAGCGTGGTGCGGTGGCGCATCAATTCCTCCAGCGCGGTCTGCACCAGGGTCTCGGATTCGGCATCGAGCGAGGAGGTGGCCTCGTCGAGCAGCAACAGCGGCGCGTCGCGCAGGATGGCGCGCGCAATCGCGATGCGCTGGCGCTGGCCGCCCGACAGCGTGACGCCGCGCTCGCCGAGCGGGGTTTCGAATCCCTCAGGGAGGCGGCGAATGAATTCGGTGGCATGCGCCAGATCGGCGGCGCGCTCGACTTCGGCATCGGTGGCCTCGGGCCGGCCGAAGCGGATATTCTCGCGCGCGGTCGCGGCGAACGCCACGGATTCCTGCGGCACCAGCGCGATCCGTGCCCGCACTTCATGGGGATCGGCGGCCCTGATCGGCACCCCGTCGAACGAGATGGTGCCGGCAGCCGGGTCGTAGAACCGCAGCAGCAGGTGAAACAGCGTGCTCTTGCCGGCCCCCGAAGGGCCGACGATCGCGACCTTCTCGCCGGCGCGCACCGACAGCGAAACGCCGTCGACCGCCAGCGCCTCCGGCCGCATCGGATAGGCGAAGCTGACGCCCTCGAAACTGACATCGCCGCGCGCCGGCACCGGCATCGGGCGCGGCGAGGCCGGGGCCGTGACCTGCGATTTGACGCGAAGAATTTCGAACAACCGTTCCGAGGCGCCGGACGCCGCCGAGATCTCGCCCCAGACCTCGCTGAGCTGGCCCAGTGCCGCCGCGGCAAACGCCGCATACAGGATGAACTGGCCGAGCCGGCCCGGGCTGATGGAGCCGGTCAGCACATCATGCGATCCGATCCACAGGATCAGCACCACGCTGGTAAAGACGATGAAGATGATGATCGCGGTCAACACCGAGCGCGCGCTGGTCGAACTGCAGGCGGCATCGTAGGCCTGCTCGACTTCGCTGCCGAAGCGCGCATTGGCTACCGGCTCACCGGTATAGGCCTGCACGGTGCGGATCGCGCCGATCAGTTCGGAAACATAGGCGGTCGCATCCGCCAGCGTATCCTGGGCGTTGCGCGACAGCCGCCGTACCCAGCGCCCGAATGCCACCAGCGGAAGCACGATCACCGGAATCGCCAGCAGCACGAAGCCTGAAAGCCTGGGACTGGTGATCACCATCATCGTGGCGGCGCCGGCGAACATCATGAAGTTGCGCAGCGCAATCGACACCGAGGCGCCGACCGCGGATTTGATCTGGGTGGTATCGGCGGTCAACCGCGAGATCAGCTCGCCGCTGCGCGCGGAATCAAAGAACGCCGGCGACAGCGAGATCAGATGCGCGAACACGTCGCGGCGCAGATCGGCGACGATGCGCTCGCCGATGGTCATGACGAGGTAGTAGCGCGATGCGCTGGCGCCGGCGAGCACCGCGACCACCGCGATCATGACGCTGAAATAGCTGTTGATCCTGGCGATGCCCTCAGGCGTAAAACCGAAATCGATCATCCGCCGCACCGCGACCGGCACCAGCAAGGTGGTGATCGCGGCGACCGTCAGCGACACCAGAGCGAGGCAGGCGCGGCCGCGGTAGCGCGCCACATAAGGCGCCAGCGCCAGCAGCGGGCGAAGCCGCGCGCTGCTCTTGGCCGGCGATTGCGTCAACACCGCTTCGATCGGGGAGCCCGCCTCGAGCGCGGAAGTCTCGTCGGCGGCCAAATCGTGCCGCGGCGGCGTGTCGTCACGCCGGTCTTCAAGCCGTTCCACTGCGCTCATGAAATCCCAACCAATCGCTTTGCCACCCCCAGATAGGCGCCGCGGTCACCGCTGGCAAATCCGGGGCATTGGGGCGGGGCAAGATACCTTCGAAGATAGTTGGCTTATGGTGACACTTGTGCGGATCGATGGCTTGTTTTGACGGGCTTGCTGCGTTATAGAGCCGCCCAAATCCGTCACTATTGCCATCGAAACACAGGCGCCGGCGCGCCGAAGGATCTGTCATGAAAGCCGAAATTCACCCGGAATATCATATGATTACGGTCGTGATGACCGATGGCACCGAATATTTGACGCGCTCCACCTGGGGCAAGGAAGGCGACAAATTGAACCTCGATATCGACTCCAAGTCGCACCCGGCCTGGATCGGCGGCGCCCAGCAGTTGCTCGATCGCGGCGGCCGCGTGTCGCGGTTCCAGAAGAAGTTCTCGGGCTTCCTCAAGAAGGATTGAGGGCGTCGAAGCCTTCTTCCCGGCAAGATGTCAAAACGCCCCTGCCCGGTTCAGGGGCGTTTTTCGTTACGAAGCTGGAACAGACGCGGGCATGGTTCTATTGCGGTTTCAGCATTACCTGCGCCCCGATCGCGACAAAAATCGCGGAACCAAGTCCGATACTGATGCCGACGCCCTGTTCCAACGGAAAGCCTGCAAAACAGGCCGCCGCGGACAGCACACCGACTAACCCGGCCAACACGCCCATCACCGCCAAAGGCTTGCTTGCGATCGGCGCCCGCGCCTGCATTTCGCTCATCAATGCGAGTATGGCGCCGCCTCCAAATGCCATGGTCCCCAGCAAAAATAATGCATCGAGCAAACGCTTGAACCCTACAAACGCGCCGGCACCGTCGCGCATCGCGGCAATAGGGCCCAATACAAACCCCACAATCGCGTCGACGAATGTAAACACGACGATGCTCAGGACAATCGCGACCCAGCCGGCGACAGCCAATCCTCTCCCGCGCCGCGCCAATTCAAACGCGACAAGAAGCGCGCCTACCGCCATCACGATATCCGAGAAAATACCGATCGTTCCGGCCATCCGCATGATGGATTGACCGGCGACCGCACCGGCCAACGCTGCGGCCTGATCGAATGGCTGCGCCGGCAGGGCCGCTGCGGGCGGAGACAGCGCGTACAGCACGCTCGTCGCGGTGACGCCGAGCGAACCCAGCGCGACGCAGGCGCCGCCTGCGGTGAGATTCGAAACCCGAATGTCACGCCCGGCAAATTCCCGGCCGAGATCAAGCCTTGCTGGAGCAGAGTCCGTCATTCCCACCTCCTGTTGCTTGGCAGCCAATTTAGTTGCAGAGTGAAACCATATGACAAAAGGTTTCATTCTGCAACCATGCCCGGCAAGACAGACCTTTCCGAACTCAACTGCTCACTGGCGCGCACGCTCGCGGTGGTGGGGGACTGGTGGACATTATTGATCGTTCGCGATGCCTTCCTCGGCGTTCGCCGCTTTGGCGACTTCCAGAAAAGTCTGGGAATCGCGAAGAACATCCTCGCGGCGCGGCTGGAGCGTCTGGCCGCGAACGGCATCATCGAGCGCAGCGGATCGGCACGGCGTCCGATCTATCAGCTCACCGAAAGGGGGCGTGCGCTGCTGCCGGCCATGGTCGCCCTGATGCAGTGGGGCGATGCCTGGGTATCGGCAAACCGGCCGCCGGTCCTCATCACCGACGAGGCAGGCCGGCCGGTGTCGCCGGTCAGCTTGAACAGTGGCGGCGTCGAGATGAGCACGGAGACCGTGCGGTTTCATCCCGGTCCCGGCGCGACGGCTCGAACCCGCGCATTCTTTGCAGAGCTGTCACCGTCCAACGCCGTCGTTTCGGCGCGGGGCGAAGTCAGAAGTGCCAGCCGACGCAAGCGGCGCCCGCGGCAATGACGCAGCAGGCCGCGATCCGCAGGCCGGTCAGGCGCTCCCCGAGGAATATCGCGCCGAGCAATGCCGCGAACAACACGCTGGTTTCGCGTAACGCCGACACCGCGCCCATCGAACCGGTCTGCATCGCCCAGATGATGGCGCCATAGGCTGCCAGCGAAATCAGCCCGCCGCTGGCCGCCTTGGCGACTTCCACCGGCGACATCACGAACATCGCGAACCGGCGCCGCGCCAGGTACCACAGCGGCATCACTAAAAAGAATGCGAAAATACCGCCAACATAGGCGACCCAGTTGCCGGACGCCCGCACGCCGAAGCCGTCGACGATGGTATAGGCCGCGATACTGACGCCGGTCGCCAGCGCCGCCGGCAAGTTCATCGCGTGCAGCCGTCCCGCTCGGGCTGCCGCCAGCATGAAAATGCCCGTGCAGACGAGGCCGATGCCGACGCTCGCCATCAGGCCCATCCACTCCCCGGCGAACAGGCTGCCGCCGAGCGCGACCAGCGCCGGCGAAGTTCCGCGCGCGACCGGGTAGGTCTCGCCGAGATCGCCGGAGCGATACATCAGCACCAGCAGCGCATTATAGATCAGATGAAGTACACCGGAGGCGACGACATAGACGGCCGCCGATGACGGCAGGCCGGCGACCGCCAGCATCGCGAGGCCGGCGACGCCGACGGCGATGTTCATGACCAGCATCGACTGGGCGCGATCCGTGCCACCGCGCAGCAACGCGTTCCAGCCCGCGTGCAGCAACGCGGCCGACAGCACCAGTCCGATGGCGAAGGGAGTTAGCAAGACCGGATCATTCTTCTAGCGACGCGTGCGGAGTAGCGCAGGTGCCGCCAATGATCCAGCGTTAGCGCTCGAAGGCCGCCTTGAGGCGATTGAGCTGGGGCACCAGCGGATTGCCGATCGCGGCGCGCTCGGTGGCCGGCGCATGGATTGTGGTGTCGAGACGGCGCACTTTGGCCTGCAGCGCCATCGAACGGCCGATCAGGTCCTGCAATTGCTGCGGCAGTTTTTCGATCATGTCGTCCGGGCCGGGTTCGGCCGCGCTGAGCTTGACCTTGGTCTTTTCGCGATTGGCCTGGGTCAGCGTCATCTCGCCTTCCTTGACCGCACGATGCAGCAACAGCCACGACGCCAGTTGCATCAGACGGGTGGTCAGACGCATGCTTTCGGTCGCGTAAGTGAGACTGACGGTGCGGTCGAGCGCCTTGGCCTCGGTGCGACCGGCGCCGTCGAGATAGGCGGCGGTCTCCTCGACCAGGTCCATGCCTTCGCGGAACAGCGCACCGAAGGCCGCGGAGTTGGTCAGCCGCTCGCTGAACTGTACGAGCGCGGTTTCGCCTTGCGAACGGTCCGACATAGTTAACGCCTCACGCCACTGATTACGCCGGCGGCTTCAGCGCCCGCCGGTTTATGATGAACAAATCATTGCGCGCTCGCGGGCGAGAGTCCAGCCGCAAGCGTTTTTATGGTTTCCAGCGAGGTGACGAAGACGCCAAAAAAAGAGCCGCCGTTTCCGGCGGCTTTTGAAGTTGATAACAGGGAGGCGTCAAACAGAGTGGACAGGAGCCACTCGGTGTCCAAAACAGGACGACTTCAGTCATAACCGAGAAAGCTTAATCGATCGTAAACGAGCGGTTTTCTTCAGGCTTCGTTTGCCATGTCGGCCACTGGCCGAGTGTGGAACCTGCGCGGCGCGGCGCGAGCCACGCGCAACCCGTCGTCCCCGCGAACGCCGGAACGACGGTGGCTATGATTTGAAAATACTGTTCGCCGCGTCCCTGGAGGCACGCTTTTTGGTCATGGCGGCCTGCAGCCGCTCGATTTCGGAGGTCATCAGCGCGATGCGCTGGCTCAGTTCCTCGACCGACAGCAGCGAGAGGTCCTGCCCGATCTCGTGGGTGATTTTCTTTCGGGGCTTGTCGTCGTCCTCGATGGCCATGGGCTCTACTCCGGGCAGTGAAACGGTTGCCAGCCGCAACGCCGCTGGCTAATCAGGTGCCTCTCTGGAATTCTCATGCCTTAAGCTTGGGCCAAGGACAAATCATGGAAAAACTGCCCGCGCAAATGACCGTCATCGGCATCAGCAAACCGGGCGGTCCCGAGGTGCTGCTGCCCGAAACCCGCGCGGTGCCGGTTCCGGGGCCGAACGAAATCCTGATCAAGGTCGCTGCCGCCGGCGTCAACCGCCCCGACGTCGCGCAGCGATCCGGCGCCTATCCGCCGCCGCCCGGCGCCAGCGATTTGCCCGGCCTTGAGATCGCGGGCGAAGTCGTGGCGCTCGGCGCCGGCAGCCACAAGCACAAGCCCGGCGACAAGGTGATGTCGCTGGTGGCCGGCGGCGGCTACGCCCAATACTGCATCGCGCAGGATGCCCAGGCGATGGCGATCCCCTCGGCGCTGTCGATGCTCGAGGCCGGCGCCACCCCGGAAACGCTGATGACGGTGTGGCACAATGTGTTCGAGCGCGGCGCCTTGCAGCCGGGCGAAACGTTGTTGATCCATGGCGGCTCTTCCGGCATCGGCACCATGGCGATCCAGCTGGCCAAGGCCTTCGGCTCCAGGGTCATTGTCACCGTCGGATCCAGCGACAAGGCCGACGCCTGTCTCAGGCTCGGCGCCGACCACGCCATCAATTACAAGACCGAAGACTTCGTCGCCGCAACCAGGACCGCGACCGCGGGCGCGGGCGTCCAGGTCATTCTCGACATGGTCGGCGGCGACTATATCGAACGCAATTACGACGCGGCCGCGATCGACGGGCGCATCGTCCAGATCGCCCTGCTCGGCGGCCCCAAGGCGACGGTCAATTTTGCCAAGCTGATGGTGAAACGGCTGCACCACACCGGCTCGACGCTGCGGCCCCGCAGCAATACGGACAAGGCGGCGATGGTCGCGGCGATCGAGGCCAAGGTGATGCCGCTGCTCCGCGAGGGGCGCATCAAGCCCCTGATGGACAGCACATTCCCGCTGGAAAAGGCCGCGGACGCGCACCGGCGCATGGAAACCAGCGAACATATTGGCAAAATTGTGTTGGCGGTTTAACCCTCGCGAGCCATGACCAGCCGGAAACCCTTTGATTTCCTTCGCATTCATGTCATTTATCCGGCAACGTCGGGCGGCTCGCTTCGCCCGCAAACGATGTTGATCGCGGAGAACTGACATTGCGTCTGATCAGGTGCCTTGCGCCCCTCGCGCTGGGCCTCATGATGTTTGCCGCCGCGCCACCGGCGAAGGCCATCGACGCCGTCAGCGTCCGCGGGGACGCGCCTGCGATCGACCTGACCGCGGTGCTGGATCATCAGCGCAGCGACACCGACCGCATCCAGGTTTCGACCGCGCCGGGCACCGACGGCATCGTCCGCCGCATCGAGGTGCGTGCCCGTGAGGGCGGACAGAACTGGGTGGTGTTCGCGCTCGCCAACAACACCGACGACCAGCTCGACCGCCTGATCGTTGCTCCGCACTACCGCATCGTGTCGTCAGGGCTGTTATGGCCCGATCTCGGATTGTCCCGCATCGCGACCATCACGCCGTCGACCGGCGACCGTCCCGAACGCCAGGAAAGTGCGACCGCGGACATTTTCCGCATCACGCTCGATCCCGGTTCCGTCATCACCTTTGTCGCGGAGTTGCGCACCGATAAACTGCCGCAGCTCTATTTGTGGGAGCCCGACGCCTACAAGGACAAGGTCAACTCGTTCACGCTGTACCAGGGCATCGTGATCGGCATTTCCGGATTGCTGGCGCTGGTGCTGACCATCCTGTTCGTGGTCAAGGGCAGCATCATGTTTCCGGCCGCCGCCGCTTTGGCATGGGCGGTGCTGGTCTATATCGGCGTCGATTTCGGCTTCTGGGGCAAAGTGCTCGACATGTCGAACAATGCCGAGCGGGTCTGGCGCGCGGCCGGCGAAGCGATCCTGGCCGCGACGCTATTGGTGTTTTTGTTCGCCTATCTCAATCTCAGCCGTTGGCATGTGCGTTATTCCCATATCACCGTCGGCTGGCTGGCCTTTCTCGGCTCGCTGGTGGCGCTGGCGCTGTTCGATCCCGCGGTCGCCTCCGGCATCGCGCGCATGTCGCTGGTGCTGATCGCGTTCGCGGGTTTTGCCCTCATCGTCTATCTCTCGACCCACGGCTTCGACCGCGCGGTGCTCTTGATCCCGACCTGGTTCCTGCTGGTGGTCTGGGTGATCGCGGCCGGCATGACGGTCGCCGGCTCCGTCACCAACGACATCGTCGGCCCAGCCCTGCTCGGCGGCCTCGTGCTGATCGTGATGCTGATCGGGTTTACCGTCATGCAGCACGCCTTCGCGGGCGGCGGCGCCACCACCGGCGTCGTCTCCGACGTCGAGCGCCGGGCGCTGGCGCTGACCGGCTCGGGTGACCTGATCTGGGACTGGGACGTCTCCGCCGACAAGGTCTTCACCAGCCCCGAGACCGAAAGCCTGCTCGGCCTCAAACGCGGCACGCTGGAAGGCCCGGCCGCCAAATGGCTCGAGGTGCTGCATCCGCTCGACCAGGACCGCTTTCGCGCCGCGCTCGACAGCGTGCTCGACCAGCGCCGCGGCCGGCTGGTGCAGGATTTCCGGCTGCGCACCCCCGACGGACACTTCATGTGGTTCGCGCTGAAAGCACGGCCCGTGGTCGGCTCCGACGGCGAAGTCTCGCGCGTGGTGGGCACGCTGACCGACGTCACCGAGGCCAAGAACGCCGAGGAACGGCTGCTGCACGATAGCGTGCATGACAACCTCACGGGCTTGCCGAACCGCAAATTGTTCATCGACCGCCTCGGCGCGGTGGCCAATTTCGCCAAAACCATGCCGAACCTGCGGCCGACGCTGATGGTGATCGATCTCGACCGCTTCAAGCAGGTCAACGATTCCGTCGGCATCGCGGTCGGCGATTCGATCCTGCTGACGCTGGCGCGGCGACTGACCCGCATCCTCAAGCCGCAGG
>NZ_JBEKCZ010000205.1:0-9286 GCF_050014615.1 Bradyrhizobium sp.
TCCCAATAGGGATCGCGCAGGCGGCGCTTGAAAATCTTGCCGGAATCCTCACGCAGCAGGGTTTTGAGGATTTCGACGTGTTTCGGCACTTTATAGTCCGCCAGCGAGGCCTTCAGCTGTGCCCGGATGTCGGCAGTATCCAGCGTCACCCCTGCTTGCGGTTCCACCACCGCCATCAGCGCCTCGCCGAATTCGTCGTCGGGGATGCCGAACACGGCGCAGTCGTGGACGCCGGGAACCGCATGCAGCGCGGCCTCGATTTCGGCGGGATAGATGTTGACCCCGCCCGAGATCACCATGTCGCGCTTGCGGTCGCAGATGAAGACATAGCCGTCTTCGTCGATGTAGCCGACGTCGCCCGAGGTGATAAAGCCGTCGCGCTCGATCTCGGCGCGCTTCTCCGGCTTGTTGTGGTAGGTGAAATCCGGCGTGTCCGCGGTGCGTGAGTAGATTTCTCCGATCTCGCCCTGCCGCAGTGGTTTGCCGTTGTCGCCCAGAAAGCGCAGTTCGACGCCGTCAAGAATCTTGCCGACCGTGCCCGGCTTCTTCAGCGCATCGTCCGAACTGGCAAACGTCAGCGCGCTGGATTCGGTAGAGCCGTAATATTCCGAGATTACCGGGCCCCACCACTCGATCATCGCGCGCTTGACGTCCGCCGGACAGGGGGCGGCGGCATGGACCACATGGAGCAGCGACGAAGTGTCGTATTTCCGGCGCACCGCCTCCGGCAGTTTCATCAGCCGGACGAACATGGTCGGCACCATGAAGATGGTGTCGATTTTTTCATCCTGGACCAGCCGCAGAAAGCCTTCGGGATCGAACCGCGGCATCAAGACCAGCGCGCCGCCGAGACGCCCGGAACGCAGGCCGAACGAATTCGGCGCGGAATGGTACAGCGGCCCCGGCAGCAGCGCCCGCACCCCCGGTTTCAGGCCGTAGATCAGCGCACGCAGACGCTCCGACGCTGCGGTCTGCTCCGGCGTCGGCGCGTTGCGCCGCACGCCCTTGGGATGGCCTGTTGTGCCGGAGGTATAGATCATGTTCGCCGGCTGCGGCCGCACGGGGCCGTCGTATGCCTGCTGCTGCGCAAGCCAGGCCTCCAGCTCGATCGCGAAATCGGGCTTGGCGAGAAGATCGGGACCGATCTTGTAGTTCGCGAGAATTTCCGGCGGCGTCGGGACGCTGAGCACGGTAACGCCTGCGGGAATTGCGTCACGGAGCTGATGCAGCATGTCGGCATGGCCGACCAGGACATGGGTGCCGGAATCCTTGAGGATGTAATTGATTTCCTCCGGCTTGAAGTGCCAGTTGACCGGCACCGCATAGGCGCCGAGCCGCATCGCGGCATAGGCCGCCTCGATGAAGGCGATGTCGTTGCGCATGAGGATGCAGACGCTGTCGCCCTGCGTGACGCCGAGCGCCTGCAATCCGCCAGCCACGCGCGCAGCACGATCGGCGACCTCTGCGTGGCTGCGCCGCCGCTGACCGCTGATGATGCCGAGGAAGGGGTGTGAGTAATCGGTCATTGTGTTCTTCTTGATCTTGAAAGCCCTCACCCTGAGGTGCGAGCCTCGGCGAGCCTCGAAGGGTGGCAGCACGGCGTGTAGTCATCCTTCGAGGCGCGCAAGAAAGAGCGCGCACCTCAGGATGACGGTTCGAACCTCTCAAACATCCGCAAAGCGCGGCGCGCGCTTTTCGATGTTGGCGCGGACCGCCTCGGTTTGATTCGGACTGCCCAACAATTTCTGCTGCTCGACGGATTCGGCCAATAGCGCCGGGCCGGGATCGGCGGAAAGATTGTTCAGCATGCGCTTGGCGGCACGGATCGCTTCCGGGCTCTTGCCGGCGATTTCCCGCGCGACTTCGAAGGCGGCGGCGCGCGGGTCATCGCAGATCCGGGTCGCAAGCCCGTAAGCCAGCGCCTCCTGCGCCGAGAAAATCCGCCCGGTATAGGTCAGCTCGCGCAGGATATCGTCGCGCACCAGGCTCGCCAGGATCGGCGTCCCCGCCATATCCGGCACCAGCCCCCATTTGATTTCCATGATCGACATCCGGGCATCCGGCGCCAGAAACCGCATATCGGCGCCGAGCGCGAGCTGAAACCCCCCGCCGAATGCCACGCCCTGGATCGCGGCGATCACCGGCACCGGCAGCTGCCGCCAGCCCCACACCGCCTGCTGCGGGAAATTGGCGAGGCCGTGGGTGCGCGTGGTGAGGTCGCGGGTTGCATTGCCCGCTATCCCGTTACCGCCGCTTTGCTTCATGGCCGCGAAACGGCCCATGTCGAGGCCGGCGCAAAACGAGCGGCCCTCACCGGACAATACTACCGCTCGCAGACCCTTTTCCCGGCTCAGGCGGTCGCTGGTCGCGACCAGCGCCTCGAACATCGCGGCATCGAGCGCGTTCATCTTGTCCGCCCGCACCAGGCGGACATCGGCGACGCCCTCCGAGATCGATACCGAGACGCGATCGTCCATGAAAATCTCCTCCACTCTTATTCGTTGTACCTACTTTACAGAAAGGCGTAGTCCGGATTTAGTCAATCAACTAATTAACAGGCAATCCCTCCGGGTGGAAACCTCCCATGTTCAACGAACAGCTCCTCGCGGGCCGGCGCATTCTTGTCACCGGTGGCGGCACCGGCCTCGGCAAGTCGATGGCCGCGCGCTTCCTTCAATTGGGCGCCGAGGTTCATATCTGCGGCCGGCGAAAAATTGTCTGCGACGAGACCGCGACCGAACTGATGGACCTGCATGGCGGCCGGGTCGCGAGCCATGGCGTCGATATCCGAAACCCGCTCGCGGTCGACGAGATGATCGAGGCGATTTTTACCGACGGCCCGCTCACCGATCTCGTCAACAACGCCGCCGGCAATTTCATCTCGCGCACGCAGGACCTGACGCCGCGCGGCTTCGATGCGGTCGCTAATATCGTCATGCACGGCACATTCTATGTGACGCATGCGGTGGGCCGGCGCTGGATCGCCGGCGGGCATCGCGGCAATGTGGTGTCGATCACCGTCACCTGGGTGCGCAACGGCAGTCCCTATGTGGTGCCCTCCGCCATGAGCAAATCCGCGATCCATGCCATGACCATGTCGCTGGCGACGGAATGGGGACACTACGGCATCCGGCTCAACACCATTGCGCCCGGTGAAATTCCAACCGAAGGCATGAGCAAGCGCATCAAGCCGGGTGACGAAGCCGGCGCGCGCACCATCGCGCAGAACCCGATGGGCCGTGTCGGCAAGATGGAAGAACTGCAGAATCTGGCGGTGTTCCTGATCTCGGGCGGCTGCGACTGGATCAATGGCGAGACCATCGCGATGGACGGCGGCCAGGCGCTGGCGATGGGCGGCAACTTCTATCAGTTGCGCGACTGGTCCGACGCCGACTGGACCACGGCGCGCGACGCGATCAAGGCGCAGAACGAAAAGGACCGGGCCACGAGGGGATAGTATTTTCGTTGCTGCGAATGCGGGAACGGCGTTGCTGTATTGTTTTTGGCGCGAGATGACGCCACACTCCGCCCAACAAAATAAAATCACGGGGGAAACATGTCCGTCTCGGGGGAAGCGGCAAACCTTGCCGACGTGATACGCGCGCGGGCGAAGACCTGCGGCAAATCCATCGCATTCGAGTTCGAGGGACGCCAGACCAGCTTCGGCGAGCTCGATATCAAGACCAATCGCGTCGCCAACGCACTCAAGGCACTCGGCGTCAAAGCCGGCGAGCGCATCGCCTATCTCGGCAAGAACAGCGACATCTATTTCGAACTGCTGCTCGGCGCGATCAAGGCCAATGTGGTGATGGCGCCGGTTAACTGGCGGCTGGCCGGGCCGGAGATCACCTTCATCGTCGGGGATTGCAAGGCGCCGGTGCTGTTCGTCGGCCCCGAATTCGTCGAACAAATCCAGCGCATGCGGGATCAGCTGCCGGGCGTGCGCAGCTTCATCGCCACCGAGGGCGGCGCGCCAGGCTGGCGGGACTACGCGGCATGGTGCGACGAACAGAGCGACGACGATCCGAACATCGAGATCAGCCCGCGCGACATCGCGATCCAGCTCTATACTTCCGGCACCACCGGCAAACCCAAGGGCGCGATGCTGTCGCACGCCAATTTTCTCAATCTGGTGGAGACCGGCAAGGGCGAAAAACCCGACTGGAACAAATGGACCGAGGACGACGTCTCGCTGGTGGCGATGCCGATCTTCCACATCGGCGGTTCCGGCTGGGGCGTGCTCGGCCTCTATCACGGCGCCAAGGGCGTGATCGCCAGGGAATTCGATCCCAACAAGGTGCTGGACTTCTTCGAGCGCTCCGGCATCACCAAGCTGTTCATGGTTCCGGCCGCGATGCAGTTCGTGGTGCGGCAGCCCCGCGCGCGCGAGGTGGATTTTTCGCGGCTGAAATACATACTCTATGGCGCTTCGCCTATCCCCGCCGCATTGCTGAAGGAATGCATCGAGGTGTTCGGCTGCGGCTTCGTGCAGATGTACGGCATGACCGAGACCACCGGCACCATCGTGGCGCTGGCGCCAGAAGATCACGTCGAGGGACTGGACCGGATGCGCTCGGCCGGCAAGGCATTGCCGGGCGTTGAGCTTGCGATCCTCGATGCCAATGGCAAGCCACTGCCGCCGGGCGAAGTCGGCGAAATCGCGACACGGTCCGGCTCGAACATGGCCGGCTACTGGAATTTGCCGGAGGCTACCGCCAGAACGCTCGGCCGCGACGGCTGGCTGCGCACCGGAGACGCCGGTTACATGGACAGGGACGGTTATCTCTATATCCACGACCGCATCAAGGACATGATCATTTCCGGCGGCGAAAACATCTATCCGGCCGAGGTCGAAAGCGCGATCTGCGACCACCCTGATGTCGCCGAAGTCGCCGTGGTCGGCGTGCCTGACGAGCAGTGGGGCGAAGCGGTCAAGGCGATCGTGGTGATGAAGCCGGGCAAGACGGCGACGGCCCCGGACCTTATCGGCTTCACCCGCCAGCGTATCGCCGCCTTCAAGACGCCGAAAACCGTGGATTTCATCGACGCCCTGCCCCGCAATGCCTCCGGCAAGATCCTGCGCCGTCATCTGCGTGATCCCTATTGGGTCGGCAAGGACCGGCAGGTGAATTGAAAATTGCTGCACCTCACCGTCGTCCCGGCGCGGGACGACACCTTCGCAGTTCTTCAATGCTTCCCCGCGCCCATATAGCCGAACAGAAAACCCGCGACCTTGCGCTTCTGGATTTCCTCGCTGCCTTCGGTGATGCGGTAGCGGCGGTGATGCCGGTAGATGTGTTCGAACGGCTTGTGCCGCGAATAGCCCATGCCGCCGTGAACCTGCATGGCGCGGTCGGCGGCCTCGCAACACAGCCGGTTCGCCCAGAAATTACACATCGAGACCTTGTCGGAGAGCGTGTGTTCGACCTGCGCCTGGGTCAGCCGGTCCATTTCCCACGCGGTCTTGCGAATTAACAACCGCAGCATTTCCGCCTGGGTCGCCAGCTCGACCAGCGGCCACTGGATCGCCTGGTTTTCGGCCAAGGCCTTGCCGAAGGGTTTGCGCTCGCGCGCGTATTTCACGCTTTCCTCGATGCAATACACCGCGGCGCCGAGCGAACTCGCGGCCTGCCGGATCCGGTTCTCATGCACGAAGCATTGCGCCAGCGACAGGCCGCGGCCGATTTCACCGAACAGCGCATCGTCAGGCACGAACACGTCCTTGAAACTGACGCGCGGGTGGTCGGTCGGCATGTTGAAGGTCCACATATATTCCTCGACCTTCACGCCGGCGCTGTTCGCCGGCACCAGAAAACAGGTGATGCCGCGCGCGTCGCCATCATTGCCGGAGGTGCGCGCGAACAGCGCGCAATGGGTCGCGACATGCATGCCGGTGGTCCACATCTTCTCGCCGTCGATCACCCATCCCGGGACCCCGTCGCGGGTCGCCTGCACCGCGCGGGTTTCCATATGGGTCGCATCGGAGCCGTGCTCCGGCTCGGTCAGGCCAAAGGTGATGCGGTATTTTCCCGTGATCGAGCCCTCGATCATCGCCTTCTGGTCGTCGCGGCCGTAACGATCGAGCATCGTCACCAAGGGAAGATTGCCGACGATCGAATGCTCGTTCTGCAGGTCGTTATGCAGGCCAAGTCCCCTGGCGGCGAAATGCTCGCGGATCACGGCCATCCAGAGATTGGAGCCATCCTGGCCGCCGTAGCGTTTTGGGATCGCAAAGCGCAGATGCCCTGCATTATCGGCGAGATTTTTCACCCGGCGCAGCAATGCTTCCCACTCGTGCCGTGGCAGTCCGCCATTCTCGAAATCGGTGCGCGCCCATTCGCGGCGATGATCGAAGAAGCGGATATTGTCATCGGCATCTTCAATCGGCTTGATCTCGCGCGCGATGAATTGGTCGAGCGCACCGAGATAGGCGACCAGGTCGGCCGGCAAGGCAAAATCCACGGCAATTCTCCCTGATGTGGTTTTTGTTATTGTCGCAAGACCGCCGAAACGCGGTCTGCGCCCATCGATTAAGGTGCCAACCCCAAACCCAAGTCAAGCAACGCAATATGGCTGGCGCGCGCGGCGTGGTTGCGCAAATGGATGGCGTCGGATGGCGGGAGCGCGCTAATATTGCAGGACATTCCGCACCACAGAAAAAACGACGGGAGCCAACATGGACTTGAAATTCTCCGAGGTCACGCGCAAGGGCCCGATCACGATCGTGACGCTGTCACGCCCCGAAGTTTACAACGCGCTGCATACCGACGCGCATTTCGAGCTGAACAAGGTGTTCGACGATTTCGCTGCCGATCCGGAACAATGGGTCGCGATCGTCACCGGCGCCGGCGACAAGGCGTTCTGCGCGGGCAACGATCTGAAATGGCAGGCGGCGGGCGGCAAGCGCGGCTGGGATACCGGCGGTTTTGCCGGACTGACCTCGCGCTTCGACTGCGACAAGCCAATTATCGCGGCCGTCAACGGCGTCGCGATGGGCGGCGGCTTCGAGATCGCACTGGCCTGCGACCTCATCATTGCCTCCGAGAATGCGAGGTTTGCCCTGCCCGAACCGCACGTCGGCCTCGCCGCGCTGGCCGGCGGGTTGCACCGGCTGCCGCGGCAGATCGGTCTCAAGCGCGCCATGGGCATGATCCTCACCGCGCGCCATGTCAGCGCCCGCGAAGGCTACGAACTCGGCTTCGTCAACGAGGTAGTGCCGCCCGGCGAAGCGCTGGCGGCGGCGGAACGCTGGGCCGAGACCATCTGCAAGAACAGCCCGATGTCGATCCGCGCGTCCAAGCAAACGATTCAGAAGGGTCTTGCGGTGTCGCTGGAACAGGCGATGGCCGAGCAGCGCGAATATCCGGCGGTCAAGGCGATGGTGGCGTCGCAGGATTATATCGAGGGACCGAAGGCGTTTTCGGAAAAGCGCCCGCCGAAATGGGTGGGGAAGTGAGGAGCACACCGTTCTCTTTCCCGTCATTGCGAGCCAACGGGTCGCGCGAATGCGCGCCCGATGACAGGCTCCGCGAAGCAATCCATTGACGACTTCGGCATAAATGGTGGATTGCTTCGTCGCTTCGCTTCCTTGCGCAAACGCTTCGCGTTTGTCGCAGGCAATGACGACCTAAATATCTTTCTCTCCCAACTCCCTCTTATACGACGCGTAATTCGGCTGATCGACCGCGAGCTTGTCCATCGTGGTCTGCCACAGATGCGCGGCGAGCCCGGGGGTTTGCAAATCGGCCTCGCCGCTGGCGATGCGGTCGGCCAGAGCGCGATTGAGTTCGGCGAGCGAGTTCTGCGGGTCCGTCTGCCCGCCAAGCAGCTCTGTCAACCGCGCGGCTTCCGCCGCATCGCTGCCCTGCTCCAGCCTGAGCTGGCGCGTCACGAGGTCGAGCGCGTTGATCGCAACCCGCAGCTTGAACGCATGATGACCGCTGATCTCAGGCGCGATCTCGTGGCGCAGAAAATCCGCGACCGCCTGGATCAGTTCTTCCGGTGTCGGCTCGTCCTGCATGGATTATCCTCTAGGCCCGCGGCGCCAGCAGCCGCAACAGATCGATTTCGGTTTCCGAGGCGCGGCGGCCGATCATCGCGCGCTCGACGGAGTGCTCGGGTCCACTGCGAAAGCGCTGCATCATGCCGCAGCACATCACGCCCCAGCGCAGCGTTCCCATCACTTCCCAGAATGTCACACGCTTGGGATCGACGTGGCGGCCGGCCTTTTGATAGCCGGCGAATAGTTCCTCGCGCGATCCGAAACCGCCCACGGGTTTGTCGATCTCGCCGAAGCGCCAGGAATTGACGCAGATCCAGCCCAGATCCTCCATGGGATCGCCGATATGCGCGAGTTCCCAGTCCAGCACCGCGCGCAGCCCGTCGGGGCCGATGATGAGATTGCCGTGGCGGAAATCGCCGTGCACCAAAGTCATCTCTTTGGGCGCACCGGGATCGTGATCGCGCAACCAGCGCAGCGCCAGTTCGAACACCGGCCGCGGCCAGTCGAAGCCGCGGTAGTCGCGCTCGAGTTCGGCAATTTCCTTCGCGGCCGTCATGCGGCGAAGTTCAGGGAGTTGCGACAAGGCCAATCCGTGGATCGCCGCCAAGGTTTCGCCGAGCTGGCGCGCCAGCATCAGGCGGGCCCGCGCGAACTTCTCATCGCGCAGGATCTTGCGCGGGATGGTTTCGCCCTCGACCCGCTGCATGATGAATCCGGTGCCGAGGTCATCCCGCGGCTGCAGCACGTGCAACACCCGGGGCGACGGCACGCCGGCATCATAGGCGCGCTGCATCAGGACCGCCTCGGCATTCAGCCCGGCCGCGCGTTCTGGTGCGGCACCATACCCCGACGGCGCCCGGCGCAGGATCGCACCGATAGTGCCGTCGGGATGCACGATATCGAACGACCAGGTTTCCTGGCTGGCGCCGCCGGATAGCCTGGCGCAGTTGGCGACGCCGGTCGCGCCCGAACACCAGCCGGCGACACAGCGTCCGAGTTCGACCTCGATCATTTGCCCCTGAATTTCGCCGGACGCTTTTCAAGGAACGCGGTGACGCCCTCCTTGAAATCTTCCGTCGCGCCCGCGGTGCGCTGCGATTCGAATTCCAGGTTGAGCTGATCTTCGAACGAATTGTCCGGACTGTCCCAATAGAGCTTGCGGATCAGCGACAGCGCGACCGTCGGGCCGTTCGCCAGCTCATGTGCAAGCTTGATGGTCTCGTCCGCCAACACGGCATCGTCATAGACCCGGTTGACGAGCCCCCATTCCAGCGCCTTCTCGGC
>NZ_JBEKCZ010000206.1:0-9224 GCF_050014615.1 Bradyrhizobium sp.
CGGCCATCAGCCCCGTGTGGTCAACCTCTCCAGTCTCGCGCATCGCAGTGGCGCGATCAATTTCGGCGATCTGCAAAGCGCACGATCCTATAGCTCATGGAAGGCGTATTGCCAGTCGAAGCTGGCGATGCTGATGTTTGCGCTCGAGCTGCAACGCCGCAGCGATGCCGCCGGCTGGGGGCTGATGAGCAACGCCGCCCATCCCGGTTATGCGCGAACCGAGTTGATCGCCAACGGTCCGGGCACCAGCGGCTTGTTGTGGCAGCTCGGCCAGTTCCTTCAGCCCTATATCAGCCAGTCGGCCGCCGAGGGCGCGCTGCCGACCTTGTTTGCCGCGACCTCGCCGCAGGCGAAGGCGGGTGGCTATTACGGCCCGAACTGGTTCTACGAATTGAAGGGGTCGCCGGTGCCGGCGAAGATCATGCCGCAGGCGGAAGACGCCACGGCGGCGGCGCGGCTGTGGGATGTCTCCGCCACCCTGACCGGTGTGTCGTTCGACCCGGTCGCGGTCGCCGCCTGAACATTTGACGCAACGTGACGGGAAATCGAATGAAAGTCATCCTGTTCGGCGCAACCGGAATGGTCGGGCAGGGCGTGCTGCGCGAGTGCCTGCTCGATGCCGGCGTTGAAAGCGTGCTTGTGGTCGGGCGCAGTCCGACCGGGCAGGCCAATGCGAAGCTGCACGAAATCCTGCACGACAATTTTCTGGATTTCTCCGCGATCGAATCCCGACTGGCTGGCTTCGACGCCTGCTTCTTCTGCCTCGGCGTCTCCTCGGTCGGCATGGACGAGGAGCGCTACCGGCATCTGACCTACGACATCACCATGGCGGCCGCGACGACGCTGGCCAGACTCAACCCCGGCATGGTGTTCGTCTATGTCACCGGCCGCGGCACCGATTCCACCGAGCAGGGCCGGCTGATGTGGGCGCGCGTCAAGGGCAAGACCGAAAACGATCTGCTCAAGCTGCCGTTCAAGGCGGCCTATATGTTCCGCCCCGCGGGTATCCAGCCGCTGCACGGCATCAAATCCAAGACCGCCTGGATTCAGGCGATCTATGTCGTGACCGCGCCGCTGCTGACGCTGCTTAATCGCCTCAGCCCGACCTATATGACCACAACCGAGCAGGTCGGCCGCGCCATGATTCGGGTCGCGCGGGACGGCTATCCGAGGCCGGTGCTGGAGAGCGAGGACATCAATGCCGTCTGATGCCACCATTGTCATTCCGGGGCAGTCCGCAGGACTGAACCCGGAATCTCGAGATTCCGGGTTCGCGCCAAGAGCGCGCCCCGGAATGACAGCCAAACCCATCAAATAGCCGCAAAATTCCAAGCTTTTGGCGTTGGGCGGATTGCCCTATATACTTTGTGCATAGCAAACAAGCAGGTTTCGGCATGGATCGCATTCGTATCGTCGGCGGCAACAAGCTCAACGGCACCATTCCGATCTCGGGCGCGAAGAATGCGGCGCTGCCCCTGATGATCGCGGGCCTGTTGTCCGAAGAGACGCTGATCCTCGACAACGTGCCACGGCTGGCCGACGTCGCCCAATTGCAGCGCATTCTCGGCAATCACGGCGTCGATATCATGTCGGCGGGGAAGCGGCCGGGGGCGCAGGAATATCAGGGCCAGACGCTGCATATTTCGGCCGCCAACATCATCGATACCACCGCGCCCTACGAACTGGTGTCGCGGATGCGCGCCAGTTTCTGGGTGATCGCGCCGCTGTTGGCGCGGATGCATGAGGCCAAGGTCTCGCTGCCGGGCGGCTGCGCCATCGGCACCCGGCCGGTCGACCTCTTGATCATGGCGCTGGAGAAACTCGGTGCCGAGATCGCCATCGACGGCGGCTATGTGATTGCGAAGGCGCCGGGCGGACTCACAGGCGCGGCCATCGACTTTCCCAAGGTGACGGTCAGCGGCACCCATGTCGCCCTGATGGCGGCGACGCTGGCCAAGGGCACCACCATCATCACCAATGCCGCCTGCGAGCCGGAAATTCTCGATGTCGCCGACTGCCTGAACAAGATGGGCGCGCGGGTCTCCGGCGCCGGTACGCCCAGGATCGTGATCGAAGGCGTCAGCAAACTTCACGGCGCCCGGCACACCGTGTTGCCCGACCGGATCGAGACCGGCACCTATGCGATGGCGGTGGCGATGACCGGTGGCGACGTTCAATTGGCCGGCGCGCGGCCGGAACTGCTGCAATCGGCGCTCGACGTGCTGACGCAGGCCGGGGCGGTCGTCACCGTCAATAATGAAGGCATCCGCGTTGCCCGCAACGGCGCCGGGATCAGGCCGGTGACGGTTTCGACCGCGCCGTTTCCGGGCTTTCCCACCGATCTGCAGGCCCAGTTGATGGCGCTGATGGCGTGCGCCAAGGGCTCCTCGCACATCACCGAGACGATTTTCGAGAATCGGTTCATGCATGTGCAGGAACTGGCGCGGTTCGGCGCGCGGATTCATCTCAACGGCGAAACCGCGACCATCGATGGTATCGCCAAACTGCGCGGCGCGCCGGTGATGGCGACCGATCTGCGCGCGTCGGTATCCCTGGTGATCGCCGGCCTCGCCGCCGAAGGCGAGACCATGGTCAACCGCGTCTACCATCTCGACCGCGGCTTTGAGCGGCTCGAGGAGAAACTGTCGGCGTGCGGCGCCTCCATCGAGCGCATCAGCGATTAGGTCATGCGGTGACGGCGAAGCTCAAATTGATCGCGCTTGATCCCGACGACCTTGCGGTGATTTCCGCCCATGTGCAGGACGCCCGCGTCCAGACCTCGGACATTATCTGGCGGCAAGGCGAGAAGCGGCTGGTGGTCGGGATGAACCGGCTGGATTGGGAGCAGACGCTGGCGGGAGAAACAGCCCCGCGCCGCCTGGTCGCGGCGTTGCGCTTTGACCGCGTGTTGGCCTGCAAATCGCGCAATATCGATCTGGAAGCGCCGCAGGCCGCGCTGGAGCTGCTTGGGATCGAGTTTCATCCCGCAGAACTGCCCGGCGGCAGCGCGGTGCTGATGTTCAGCCATGGCGGGGCGTTGCGGCTGGACGTCGAATGCCTGGAATGCGAACTGGCCGATCTTGGCGTCGATGATCTCGGCGCCGGCGATGTCGGCGAGGGCGCGGAACCCTCGGGACTGGACGCTTAGCAGCTGTTAAGCAAAGGGTTGACGGCGATTTGCCGCCGCGCCATTGAGCAGTGGGTCTTTAGACCGCGGCCCCCGCCTGGAAAGCCACCATGCCTGTTCGCCTCGACAGAAGCAGCGCCGATTTCACCGAGCGATTCGCTAGTTTTCTGGCGATGAAGCGCGAGGTATCGGCCGATATCGAGGCCGCGACCCGCGCCATCGTCGACGATGTCGCCACCCGGGGCGACGCGGCGCTGATCGAGGCGACGCGCAAATTCGATCGCCTTGACCTTAACGCCGGTGGCTTGCGCGTCACCCCGGCTGAAATCGATGCCGCGGTGAAAGCCTGCGACCCCGCAACGCTCGAAGCGCTTGAATTCGCCCGCGACCGGATCGAAAGTTTCCACCGGCAGCAATTGCCCCAGGATCAGCGCTTCACCGATGCGCTCGGCGTCGAACTGGGCTGGCGCTGGAGCGCCATCGAGTCGGTCGGCCTTTACGTGCCCGGCGGCACCGCCGCCTATCCGTCCTCGGTGCTGATGAATGCGGTGCCGGCCAAGGTCGCCGGCGTCGCGCGGGTGGCGATGGTGGTGCCGTCGCCCGACGGCAAGCTCAATCCGCTGGTGCTGGCGGCGGCGCATCTCGGCGGCGTCCGCGAGATCTACCGCGTCGGCGGCGCGCAGGCGGTGGCGGCGCTGGCCTTTGGCACCGCGACCATCGCGCCGGTGGCCAAGATCGTCGGCCCCGGCAACGCCTATGTCGCCGCCGCCAAGCGGCTGGTGTTCGGCAAGGTCGGCATCGACATGATCGCGGGCCCTTCGGAAGTGCTTGTGGTCGCCGACCGTACCGGCAATGCCGGCTGGATCGCGGCCGATCTGCTGGCGCAGGCCGAGCACGACGTCAACGCCCAGTCGATCCTGATCACCGACGATACAGCACTTGCAGACGACGTCGAACGCGCGGTCGAGGCGCAACTCGTGACCTTGCCGCGCGCGGATATCGCGCGGGCCTCATGGAACGAGTTCGGTGCCGTCATTCTGGTGAAGAACCTCGGCGAGTCCGTGGCGCTGGCCAATGCCATCGCCGCCGAGCATCTCGAAATCATGACGGCGGATCCGGAAGCGCTGTCGGCGCAAATCCGCAATGCCGGCGCGATCTTCCTGGGCGCGCATACGCCCGAGGCGATCGGTGATTATGTCGGCGGTTCCAACCATGTGCTGCCGACGGCGCGTTCGGCGCGGTTCTCGTCCGGCCTCGGCGTGCTCGACTTCATGAAGCGAACCTCGATCCTGAAATGCGGACCGGATCAGCTGCGGGCGCTGGGACCGGCGGCGATGACGCTGGGCAAGGCCGAAGGCCTCGATGCCCATGCGCGTTCGGTCGGACTGCGCCTCAATCTGCCATGACCAAACCGCCCCCAGAGGACGATTCGCAAAATCGCATCGTCGCGGTGACGCTCGATGAGGAATCGATCGGACGTTCCGGTCCCGACATCGAACATGAACGCGCGATCGCGATCTACGACCTGGTGGAAAAGAATCTGTTCGCGCCGGATGGCGCCGACGGCGGCCCGTTCACGCTGCATATCGGCATCACCGGCAACCGGCTGATGTTCGATATCCGCCGCGAAGACGGCACGCCGGTGGTGGCGCATCTGTTGTCGCTGACGCCGTTCCGGCGCATCGTGAAAGACTATTTCATGATCTGCGACAGCTACTACCAGGCAATCCGCACCGCGACCCCGGACAAGATCGAGGCCATCGACATGGGCCGCCGCGGCATTCACGACGAAGGCTCGCGCACGCTGCAGGAGCGGTTGAAGGGCAAGGTGCGGGTCGATTTCGAAACCGCCCGCCGGCTGTTCACGCTGATCTGCGTGCTGCACTGGAAGGGTTAGCGCATGATCCCGAAGAGTGGGCGCCGGTTTTCGGAAGAGATCATGCGCATAAAAGCAGCCTGATGCCCGTGGCGCCGCCGCGCGTGCGCACTCCGCAAGCCGTGCTGTTCGCATGCGGCTTTAACAGCGTGCGCTCGCCGATGGCCGCAAGCCTGCTGCAGCAGATGTTTCCCCACGCGCTGTACGTGAAATCGGCGGGCGCCAAGAAGGGCGAACTCGATCCGTTCGCGGTCGCTGTCATGGCCGAACTCGGCCAGGATATTTCCGGCCACAAGCCGACCACCTTTGAAGAGCTGGACGATTGGGAAGGGCTCAATTTCGACCTCATCATCACGCTGTCGCCGGAGGCGCACCACAAGGCGTTGGAACTGACGCGCACGCTGGCGGCCGACGTGGAATACTGGCCGACGCACGACCCGACCGGCGCCGAAGGTAATCGCGAGCAGAAGCTGCAAGCCTATCGCGAGGTCTGCGACACCCTGTTGCTGCGCATCCGCAAGCGGTTTTCGAAGGTCGGTGCGGCGAGCGGCTAGTGACGTTGGGCCGTGACGGTTGCGATTCGAGACCGCGGCTGTGACAGTTTTCTTTCAATCGTCGCGGCCGCGGGCCCAGGGCCCCGGTCTTGACGGGGCACTAGCCGGTTGTCTCAACGAACCCCTTCCGATAGGTTCCGCGCGCATTCCGCCCGAATCCCTCCCGCCGAAAAATCCGCATGCTAGGCCGCCCCAAATTCGTTCTTGCTTCCGGTTCGCCGCGACGGCTCAGCCTGCTCAACCAGGCCGGCATCGAGCCCGACGCGCTGCGTCCCGCCGATGTCGACGAGACCCCGAAGCGGGGCGAGTTGCCGCGCGCCTGTGCCAACCGGCTGGCCCGCGCCAAGGCCGACGCCGCGCTCAAGTCAGTGCAGCTCGATGATGAATTGCGCGGCGCCTTCATTCTCGCAGCCGACACCGTGGTCGCGGTCGGCCGGCGTATCCTGCCGAAGGCGAATCTGGTCGACGAAGCCTCGCAATGCCTGCGGCTGTTGTCCGGCCGCAACCATCGCGTCTATACGGCGGTCTGCCTGGTGACGCCCAAAGAGGCTTTTCGCCAGCGCCTGATCGAGACCCGCGTGCGCTTCAAGCGGCTGAGCGAGGACGATATCCAAGCCTATATCGGCTCCGGCGAATGGCGCGGCAAGGCCGGCGGCTATGCGGTGCAGGGCATCGCCGGATCGTTCGTGGTCAAGATGGTCGGCTCCTACAGCAATATCGTCGGGTTGCCGCTGTACGAATCGGTCACGCTGCTCGGCGGCGAGGGGTTCCCGATTCGCTTTGGCTGGCTCAATGCCAGCTAAGCCGCCAGACCACGCCGGCCCCGGCAAAGGAGGCGCGAAGGGAGGCGCCAAAGGCGGCGAAAAACCGTGCCCGATCTGCGGCAAACCGGCCGCCGAGGCCTCGCGTCCCTTCTGTTCGGAACGCTGCCGGGATGTCGATCTGAACCGCTGGCTGTCGAATTCCTATGCCATTCCGGGCCGCAACGACGAGGATGAGGACGCCGAATAGCAATATTCGAGTGTTTTCGGGGCTTTAGAGCTCATTTACGCGGTAGCCCGTCTTCGCCAAGCGGCTATGCCGGGCACGCTTCGCCTTCGGGCCCCGCCTGGCTGCGCCACGCGTAGCCCGAAGGGCGAAGCGTGGTGGACAGGGCTGCCCGGCCTGACTATAAACCGGCGCTCGTCGGGTCCTGGCCCGCGAAGTGCCCAGGTAGCTCAGTTGGTAGAGCATGCGACTGAAAATCGCAGTGTCGGTGGTTCGATCCCGCCCCTGGGCACCATTTCATCAAGTTAATTCAGAAGGCTAGCCCGGGGGTGACATCGCGGGCCGTTTCGCTGTCGGTCCATGATTTGGTCCGTGCCGAGCGCCCGCACGGTTGCCGATTTGTAATCCGTCTGGTTCGAACGGGCGCTGCGGCGATCTCGACCAACCTTCATCGAAAAGGAGGTTGCCATGAAATATTTTGCCATCAAGCCTGTTGCCGTGTTCGCCGCGCTTGTCCTCAGTTCGGCGGCCAATGCGGCGACTTACGATTACACCGCACATTTCGACTATGTCGGCAAACCCGCGCTCGCCGACGCGCAGATCGATTCCCAGATTCAGGCGGACACGGTCACCTGCGACAGCGCCGTCGGCGTGCAGCGCGCGATGCCGTCCGCCAGCTATCGCAGCTGCATGCTGCAGCATGGCTGGAAGTACAACTCTCTGACGCGACAGGCGGTTCAAGTGACCCGGGCGCCCGCCGATCCGTATTTCAGATCGAATGCCAAGGTAGCCCCGGGCCACTTCATCGATCATGACAACGGCATGGACTGCCAGAACACCGGCGGTGCCGAGGTCTGCGATCCCCCCAACGGCACGGTGCATTATTTCGACCCGGATCAGAACCTGCCCTGCACCCGTACCGGCGCGATGTCTGTCTGCTCAAACATCTAAGCGACCGGCGTCGTGGGCGCATCGACAAGCATCTGCTTCGGTCCGCTCGCGACGCAGGCATCGCCATCGTCATTGCTGCGGCCGCCCGCCTCCGGCCGCGTGTCGCAGGTCGGTGGGTGTCCCGCCGTATTTGCGCCGAAACATCCGATTGAAATAGGACAAGTCGCGAAAGCCGACCTCGAAGGCGATGTCGGCGATCCTGCGCTGCGATTGCCGGGCGTCGCACAACAGCTCGACGGCCCGCGCCAGCCGCCTGTCGAGCAGGTGCTCGGAAAAAGTTCTGCCCGTTGGCTCCAGCAGATGGTGGACATAGCGGACCGTAATGCCAAGCCGCGCGGCGACGAGTGTTGCATCGAGAGCGGGATCGGCCATCGAGGTTTCGATGGCCTGAACGACGGCGGCTCGTCGCGCGGCCTGCGCGCCACGCTGTTCCGCGAGCGTACGCGTCTCGCCTTCGGTTCCGAGCGCCAGCGCGATGAGGTCGACGATATGATCCTGATGCAACCGGGCGGCATGGTCGTTGTCGCCGAAATCGACACCGAACGTTCCGGAGAGATAGCCGGACAGCAGTTGGAGCGCCACCGGATCCCTGTCGAGTTTCGCGCCCGCGAATCGCGACATCTGCGGCAGCAAGCCGCCGAGCCTGATGCGCGGAATCTTCAGGCTCAGGAGCTTTGAGTCCGTAACAAGATTATATTCGCCGGGATAGGCGGAGTCGCAGATGATCGTGTCACCTGCATTCAATTCGTGGCCATCGCCAAGCTGCGTTTGATAGGCATGGCCGCTCAGCAGCAACATCACTATCAAAGCATCGTCGCCATCCCGGACCAGTTTCGGAGTGCGGGCCGTATCAATCGCGGTCAGGGTGCTGGTGATGATGTCGATCATGCCGACGCGTCGAAATTCGATATGGGCATGAAAGCCGGACTGATCCGCCGTTCTCAGTTCGAGCCCGCAAGGTCTGAGGATCTCTTCGCAATAGGCCGAAAACCGCAGGCGCTTCGGAAGGGGATCGGTGCTGAAAACTATTCGATCCATGGTGCTCGCTCTACCGGCCTTCGTCGCAACAACGACACCTTAAGTTCACCGCCCAAAGTTCACTGCCCAAAGTTCACCGCTCACGACAGTCTGCTCTCGGAAGGTCGGCTTCGAGGCTGGTGTGGCCAGACCGGCTGACCGTGCCAAAGATGCAACAACAATGCCCGAACTTCGGCAGTTTTCACAATAGTCCTATCCCGTTGCACCAGGTTCCAAGACGCCAGCAGGTCAGCTCGTTACTGGTTGTGAATGATTAGCTGCGGATTCTCCGCGTGTCGGGGGAGATGCTGTGCCGCGTGATTGATCATGCATCGCGTGCAGCGATTTGCCCGTGGGGGCCTGGAGATGCGATGCAGACGACGTTTCAACCGATCGAGGACGTAGCCCCCCGAGCGTCCGATGATCGCCGATCAGATCTGTCTCTGCTGAAAAAAAATGCAGTGTCGTCTGCGCAAACTCGCGGTGACGCTCTGTCCAAGCGCCGCGAGCGCGCGACAGTTAGTCTGTCGCGCAATTCAAGTGCGACCGCAAACGTCGAAGAGCCGGCGGATCGACGGCCGACAGGCAGAAAAGAAGTTGTCATGGTCTCTCATGTGGCGCGTTGGTCCGGATCGTTGCTGCCGCGGGCTCACTGGCTGGGCACGGTTGCCGCCGGTGCGCTGTCGCTGGCCTTCGGTGGCACGGCGCTGGC
>NZ_JBEKCZ010000207.1:0-13008 GCF_050014615.1 Bradyrhizobium sp.
GTCAAGATTCAACCTCGGCGTCTAAATCGTCCGCCATTGGCACCCCACTATCTGATGCGGCTCAAGCTAGTCCGCAACAGAAGCAACATCAGCTGACTAGCGCTGATTCCGCAGATGCCGCCCGCGGCTTTCATGACGGCGTCAAGGACGCGGGCATGGCGGTCCGGTGTCAGCAGTTGCAACGCCTCCAATCCGAAAGCGCTTCCCGCAACGATGGCGATGACGAGGAGAAAGCGGTTTGGGTAAGCCAAACCGAACGCAAGTCCCATCAGCCCAAATGCTGCGAAATGTTCAAGCTGAGGGCCCGCGACGACAGGGCGGGAGTCAATTGGGGACAGTGTCGCATACACAATGAAAGCGAATGCCAGCCAGCCTGCAGCAATGGATACCCTTTGAATCATCGTCGGTAGATAAGCTACAACTTGTTTCATCTCAATCTTTCACCCGCCATACCCGTCGGTTCCCGACATGAATGGCGGAACATCGTTAACCCCGGTATATCCGGATTAACCTAAAACAATCCGGACGGCACCGCAGCAGCCCGATGAGTCTGACCTACGTCATCCCGGACATTCACGGCCGACATGACCTTCTCAACGACGGTCTGGCCGAAATCACCGCGCGTAGCGAGACCGGCGTCATTGTCACGCTCGGCGACTACGTCGACAAGGGGCCGGAAAGCAAACAAGTCGTTGACCGGCTAATGTCAGGCGTGGCCCAGGGCTGGAGTCTGGTGGCGCTCAAGGGGAACCATGACGCCCTGATGGTGGAGGCGCTGCGCGATCCGTCGAAGCTGGCGGCGTGGATCGCCAAGGGCGGTGATGCCGCGCTGGCCTCCTATGGCGGCGATCCCGCCGCCGTGCCGGAAGTCCACATCGCCTGGCTCGATCGATTGCGACTGATGCATGTCGATGCTCATCGCATCTACGTTCACGCCGGTGTCGATCCCGAAATCGCCCTGGATCAGCAGAGCGAGGCGACGCTGTTGTGGAAGCGTTATCCGAAGGGATTCCCCGGCGGGTTCGGCGATCTGCACGTCGTTCACGGCCATGATAATTTCCCCGAGGGGCCGCTATTGTACCAAGGCCGCACCAACCTGGACACGCTCGCCTGGCGAACGGGACGGCTGACGATCGGAGTTTTCGATGATGACAGGCCGGGCGGCCCCGTCGATTTCATCGTGATCCGGGGATCGCCGGCGGGGCGTTAGTCGGCCCGCGCTGGCCCACCCTATTGGGGCTTCCGATTCGGCGTGTTAGTCATTTGGACCGCTCGCCAGAGCCTTCGCAAAGGCCAGCGCCGCCAGCGGCGGGAACCGCAGGGCGCGATCGAATATCGGCAGGAAGATTGGTATTGCGGAATATTGGTAATACGGTTGTGAAGAAAAAGTAACGCACGGTAACCGCCCTGTTCATAGCTCATTCACGCTGGCGGGCCTCATCTTGATGGCAGAAATTGTGCGGCTCACATCTGGAGATCACCTTGCGCCTGCTCGTCGTTGAAGATGATCCGGACCTCAATCGTCAGCTGACGACCGCGCTGACCGACGCCGGCTATGTCGTTGATCGCGCCTTCGATGGCGAGGAGGGACACTTTCTCGGCGACAGCGAACCCTATGATGCGGTCGTGCTCGACATCGGCCTGCCCAAGATGGACGGCATCTCGGTGCTGGAGGCCTGGCGCCGCAACGGGCGCGCAATGCCGGTGCTGATCCTCACCGCGCGTGATCGCTGGAGCGACAAGGTGCAGGGCTTCGACGCCGGAGCCGACGATTATGTTGCCAAGCCATTTCATCTCGAGGAAGTCCTGGCCCGGATGCGCGCGCTGCTGCGCCGCTCCACCGGTCACGCCCAGTCCGAACTGACCTGCGGACCGGTTTCGCTGGACACCCGCACCGGCCGGGTCAGCGTAGCAGGCAATCCGATCAAGATGACCTCGCACGAATATCGGCTGCTGGCCTATCTCATGCACCATACCGGGCGCGTGGTGTCGCGCACCGAGCTCGTCGAGCATCTCTACGATCAGGATTTCGACCGCGACTCCAATACCATCGAAGTGTTCGTCGGCCGTATTCGCAAGAAGCTGGATGTCGATATCATCCAGACCGTGCGAGGGCTTGGCTATCTGCTGACGCCGCCAACGCCAAGCTGATGCGCGGCAGTTCGCTCGCCACCCGGCTGTTTCTGTCCGCGACCGCCTGGGTGGTGGTCATTCTCGTCATCACCGGCGTCGTGCTGTCGTCGGTGTACCGTGATGCCACCGAGCGCGCCTTCGACCGCCGCCTCAACCTTTATCTGCGCACCCTGGTCGCCGAAGTCGCAACCCCCGACGAGCCGCCTGACCGTCAATTCCAGTCGCTCGGCGAACCCCTGTTCGAACTGCCGCTGTCCGGCTGGTACTGGCAGATCACCCGCACCGATTCCGACAAGCCCGAGGTGCGCGCGTCGCGCTCGCTGTGGGACAAGAAGCTGCCGAAGCTCGAAGATCATGGTGCCGACTTGACCGCGGCCGGCATCCGCCTTGGCTATGTCGAGGGCCCCGAGGGCCAGAACCTGCGGATGGTGGAGCGGCCGGTCGATCTCGGCGCCGACGGCAAGTTTCTGGTCAACGTGGCCGGCGACGCTACCGAGATTTTCGACGAAACGCGCAGCTTCGATTACTACCTCGGCGGCACATTCGTCGCCCTTTCGATCGTGCTGGTACTGACCACGATTTTCCAGGTCCGCTTCGGCCTGGCGCCGCTCAAGCGCATTTCAGATTCGATCGCCGACATTCGCTCCGGCCGTGCTGAGCGGCTCGAGGGTGAATTTCCCGTCGAGATCGCGCCGCTGGCGCGCGAGACCAACGCGCTGATCGATGCCAATCGCGAAATCGTCGAGCGGGCCCGGACCCATGTCGGCAATCTCGCGCACGCCATCAAGACGCCGCTGTCCGTGATCGTCAACGAGGCCTCCGCGCACGGTGCCGATCCGTTCGCAGCGAAGGTTCTGGAGCAGGCCGATGTGATGCGCGATCAGGTCGCTCACCACCTGGAGCGCGCGCGAATCGCCGCGCGTCTCACCATCATTGGCACGGTCACTGAAGTGGCTCCCGCCATCGAGGCGTTGCGCCGGACCATGGAGAAAATCCACCGCAGCCGCGGCATCGTCATCGAGGTCGATGCCAACGCGCAGGCGAAGTTTCGCGGCGAGCGGCAGGACCTCGAGGAAATGGCCGGCAATCTTGTCGACAACGCCTGCAAATGGGCGGCGTCGCGCGTATTCATCGAGGTGCTGGTGGAACGGCCGGTCGGCGCCGGTCCGATGCTGCGAATCATCGTCGACGACGACGGGCGCGGGCTCTCGGCGGCCGAGCGTGCGCAGGTGTCGCGCCGCGGTCAGCGGCTGGACGAGTCCAAGCCGGGCTCCGGGCTGGGGCTGTCGATCGTGATTGACTTGGCGGCCCTGTATGGCGGCAGCCTGATCCTCGGCAGCGCGCCGATCGGGGGGCTGCGCGCGGAACTGGTGCTGCCGGGGGTATAGAGGGTCCGGGTTTACCCCGTTACCTCAAGCAGAGCAGCGATCAATGCTGTCGCGTACGGATCATTCCTAACGACTTCTTAACGTGGGCGCTTTTATTATTGGCGGTGGACGCGCGTTGCCGTCCGCGCGACACAAGCATGCATACCGGGCGCATGGGCCAGACATCGAACGAGCGGCTGAGGGAATATCTCGCACAGCTTCCGCCGCAGTCGCAGGCGCTGCTGATGCGGGAGTTCGAGCGCGCCATCGAGCGCGGCGAGGACACCACGGTCGCCAGCTTCGTGCTCGAACAATTGCGCAAAATCGTGCGCGGAACCGACGAGGAGGCACGGCCGCGCACCGAAGATCCGACGCGACTGTTGTTCCGTCCGCTGGAGCCTTTTCTTGTCGAGGGCAACCTTCCGGTGAGGCCCGGGCAGGTTCGCCGCGCCTCGCTGTTGCCGGTGTGGCAATGGTTAGTCCGGGAAGGAGCGCCGGAGCAGGTAAAAGTGCTCGAGAGGGCGCTGTCGCAGGGGCCCGAAACTGGAACAACGTCCGATATCGAGGCGGCGGTCCGAAAACTGCACCTGTGCAGGGCGGCGACCAGCGGCGCGCGCTGGCCCGGCTTGGCTCACCCGACGTGATCGAGGATCTGCTGCCGATCGGTTCGGTCTTGCAGGCCCGCGAGGCGATCGACACCCTCAACAGCCGGCTTCCCAGCTATTTGCGGGTGTTCGGGGAGTCGCAGATCGCCTCGGTGGGCACGGCGCTCAACGTCCCCTCGCTGCAAACCCCGCAATTGCTGCCGTTTGCGCTGTCGCTGGTGATGCAGCGGTTGACCGCGCCGTGGCAGATCATCCGGCTTGCCATCAAGATGGCCGCGTCTGACGATGAACTGCGCGTTGCCGCCACGCCCTATGGCGTTGCCGTCACCCTGGCCCTGCACGATCTGTATTGCCTGGCAGTAAGCCTGCGGGTGGATATCAAACGCGGACATTTCGAAAACGTCGCCGAACATCTCAAGATCCTTCATGACGGCGTGCGGGGGTTGCGGACCGAACTCGATCTTCGCAACGATTCCACCTGGGGCAGACGGTTGGTGGCGATCCGGGCCGATATTTCAAACACCCTGCAATCGGAAATCGACAGCGTGCCTGGCCGTGTCCGGCGTCTGCTGCGGCAGCGATCCGACAAGGATATCCCCATCGGTGTCCAGGTCGATGCCAGCGAAGTCGAGGAAACCGCGGCATTGATCGATTTCGTCGCGGTATGCCGCACCTATGCCAGCGAACTCGCCATCAATGAGGTCACGCTGCGGACCTATTCCGATCTGCAACACTATGTCGAACAATCGACCGAGGCGCTGGTGCAATCCCTGCGCGCCAGCACCGGCAAGAGCCGCCCCTATCGTCAGGCGCAGGTCGCCGCGGCAATTCGTTTCTGTGACGTCTTATTCGGCCACGATTACGCTTCGCTGATGAGCAGGGCGGCTGAAAACGCGGCTACCGTCGAACGCAAGCCATCGCGCGCCGGATAAAAAGATAGTGTAAATCAAAATTACAATTTGCGGTTGACCAAATGCGGCCGGGGACGTACCTATTCGGTATGAATCCAGTCATCAATTTCGTTGAACTTGAAAACCGCGTGATCTCGGTAACCTATCGAAACCTCATGATCGGGGCGAAGGTTATGCTTGTCGATAAGACCAGCGGGGAACAATTGCCCGATCCGGTTGTCAGGATTACCTCCCCGGTGCCGGTTGGCTCGCTGCGGATCAGCCTGCCGGCCTCGGTCAAGTCAGGGAACTACTATCTGAAGGTGCTAAACGGGCATGGCCAGTTTGCCGCACAAAGCGTCGGGTTTTCCGTCGCCTAACAGCCGATTTTCTCTGGATTTTCTGGATTTGTTTGCCACGTCGGCAAATTGACAATTGTCAATTGCCCGGCTTGCCGCCAGTGGTGTAAAGCGGCGGCATCGGCGCTGGTTAGTGCCGTTCCACCGGAACCCGCTTGATGACGCTGTGGTTTGTGTTCGCGCTGATGACGGCTGCGGCGATCTTCGCCGTGCTCTGGCCGTTGAGCCGTGGCAGCCGGCCCCCAAATGACGGCAGCGAGGCGGCCGTCTACAAGGATCAACTTACCGAGATCGATCGCGACGTTGCCGCTGACCTGATTGGCGCCTCCGAGGCGCAGGCGGCGCGTGTCGAAATCAGCCGTCGGCTGCTTGCCGCGGCGGATAATCAGCGCGATCCACCCTCCGGATCGAACGTCAGGCTGCGCCGTGCGGCGGCGGTCATAGCCCTGGTTGGACTTCCGATCGTGGCGGTCGGATTTTATTACCCGCTTGGCTCGCCACGTCTCGCCGATTTTCCCTTGGCGCAGCGCACCAGTGCGCCTGACGCGACGCAGCCGCTCGACAATCTGGTGGCACAGGTCGAACAGCACCTGAAAAATAACCCGGCCGACGCTCGCGGCTGGAACGTGCTCGCGCCGGTGCTGGCAAGACTGGGCCGTTACGACGATGCGGTGCGGGCCTATCACAATTCGATTACCTATGGTGGCGACAGCGCCGAGCGCCGGGCCGATCTTGGTGAGATCCTTACCGCGGCAGCTGGTGGCGTTGTCACGGTAGAAGCCAAGACCGAATTCCAACGCGCCGTCGCGCTCAACGCAGACGACGTCAAGGCCAGCTACTTCCTCGGCCTTGCCGCCGAGCAGGACGGCCGTCCCGCCGAGGCCGCCACGATCTGGCGCACGATGCTGGAGAAGGCACCGGCGAATGCGCCGTGGCGTCCGCTGGTCCAGGGTGCGCTGGTGCGCGTCGGCGGTTCCCCCGCTCCGGTGCTGTCAAACGATGCGATGGCCGCGGCAAAAGACATGAATGAGACCGACCGCAACGCGATGATTCGTGGCATGGTCGAGCGTCTGGCCGCCCGATTGAAGCTGAACGGCGACGACGTCGAGGGATGGCTGCGGCTGGTACGGGCCTATATGGTCATGGGCGACCAGGACAAGGCAAAGGGCGCGCTGACGGAGGCCCGTCAGGCCGTTGCCAACGATCCGGAACGGCTGCGGCAACTGAATGAGGGCCTGAAAAATCTCGGGCTTGATGGATGAGCATGATGCCGAAAAGTGTGAAGCGGTTTTCGGACAACATCATGCGTAGGAATAAAGGCGCATGATGCCGAAAAGTGTGAGCGGTTTTCGGACAACATCATGCGCGAGAGCAAGAGGCCACGCATGACGCGCAAGCAGCGGCGGTTGACGATCATCGGCGGTTCGCTCGCGGTACTCGCGGTTGCGGCGGCGCTGGTGCTGAACGCGCTGCGTGACTCCATCGTGTTCTTCTCGACGCCGGCGATGGTCGCCGAGAAGCACATTCAGGCGGGCAAGCGTTTCCGGCTCGGCGGCCTCGTGCAGCCGGGCTCGCTGGTGCGTGGCGACAACCTCGCGGTCACTTTCCAGGTTGCCGACGGCAGCGCCACCTTGCCGGTGTCCTACAAGGGCATTCTTCCAGACCTGTTTCGCGAAGGGCAGGGCGTGGTCGCAGAAGGCGCGCTTGACGCCGCCGGCGTGTTCAAGGCCGACACCGTGCTTGCCAAGCATGACGAGAATTATATGCCCAAGGATGTCGCCGACGCGCTGAAGAAGCAGGGGCACTGGAAAGACGATTACGGCGCGAAGCCGGATGACGACGCAAAAGCCGGAGCCGGCCTCGGAGCGTCGCGCGCGGCGCAAGGTGCCGCGCAGATCGGACAAGGAGTGCAGCGGTGATAGCGGAAGCCGGACATTACGCGCTGGTGCTGGCGCTGGCACTGGCCCTGATCCAGTCGACGTTGCCGATCTTGGGCGCGCGCTGGCGCGATCCCGCGCTGATGAATGTCGCGCGCTCGGCTGCGCTGGCGCAACTGCTGTTCGTCGGAGCGTCGTTCGCGGCGCTGGTCACGCTACACGTCACCTCGGATTTCTCCGTCGTCAACGTGTTCGAGAATTCGCATTCGCTCAAACCGCTGATCTACAAGATCACCGGCGTATGGGGCAACCACGAGGGCTCGATGCTGCTGTGGGTGTCGATCCTGGCGCTGTTCGGTGGCCTCGTCGCGATGTTCGGCAACAATCTGCCGCTGTCGTTGCGCGCCCATGTGCTGGCGGTGCAGGCCTGGATTGCCAGCGCATTCTACCTGTTCATCCTGATCACCTCGAATCCGTTCCTGCGCATCGCCAATCCGCCGATCGAGGGCCGCGACCTCAACCCGGTGCTGCAGGATATCGGCCTCGCGGTGCATCCGCCGATGCTTTATCTCGGCTATGTCGGATTCTCGATCTCCTTTTCCTTCGCCATCGCGGCGCTGATCGAAGGCCGGATCGACGCCGCCTGGGCGCGGTGGGTGCGGCCCTGGACGCTGATGGCCTGGATATTCCTCACGCTGGGCATCGCCATGGGCTCGTACTGGGCCTATTACGAACTTGGCTGGGGCGGTTGGTGGTTCTGGGATCCGGTCGAGAATGCCTCGCTGATGCCGTGGCTGGCGGGCACAGCGCTGCTGCATTCCCTGGTGGTGATGGAAAAGCGCAATGCGCTCAAGGTCTGGACCATCCTGCTGTCGATCCTGGCGTTCTCGCTGTCGCTGCTTGGCACCTTCCTGGTGCGTTCGGGCGTGCTCACCTCGGTACATGCGTTTGCGACCGATCCGACGCGCGGCGTATTCATCCTGCTGATTCTATGCATTTTCATCGGCGGCAGTCTCTCGCTCTACGCCTGGCGGGCGTCGACGCTCAAGCAGGGCGGTCTGTTCGCGCCGATCTCGCGCGAAGGCGCGCTGGTACTCAACAATCTGTTTCTCACCACGGCCTGCGCGACCGTCTTCATCGGAACGCTCTATCCATTGGCGCTGGAAGTGATCACCGGGGACAAGATCTCGGTGGGCGCGCCATTTTTCAATCTCACCTTCGGGCCGCTGTTCCTTCCGTTGATGATAGCGGTGCCGTTCGGGCCGTTGCTGGCCTGGAAGCGAGGCGATCTGCTCGGCGCGGCGCAGCGGCTGATGGCGGCCGGGATCGCGGCGCTGATCATGGTCGCGGTGGTATGGGCATGGACGAGCGGCGGCGGCGCCTTCGCGCCGCTCGCGATCGGGCTTGCCGTGTTTGTGATCGTCGGTGCGTTGAGCGACCTTGCCGAGCGTACCGGCCTGTTTCGCGTGCCGCTGGGAACCGTTGCGCAGCGCGCCCGCGGGCTGCCGCGCTCGACCTGGGGCACGGTGTTTGCCCATGCCGGCGTTGGCGTGGCCTTGATCGGGATCGTCTGCGAGACCACCTGGAACAGCGAATATATCGGATCGATGAAGTCAGGTGATGTGGCCGTTATTGCCGGCTACCAATTGAAGCTCGATGGCGTGACACAGCGCCAGGGACCAAATTTTCGCGAAACGGTGGCGCACTTCAGCGTTCTGCAACACGGCGAACTGCTTGATATGATGACGCCGTCGAAGCGCAGTTTCAGCACGCGGGCAACGACGACAACCGAGGCCGCGCTACTGACGCGAGGCGCAAGCCAGCTCTACGTCTCGCTGGGCGATATCGCTGGCGACGGCACGGTCGCGGTGCGGATTTACCACAAGCCGCTGGTGTTGCTGATCTGGTTTGGCCCGGTGCTGATGGCGTTCGGCGGTATGTTGTCGCTGTCAGACCGGCGGCTGCGGGTCGGCGCGCCGAAGCCCGCGAAATCCCTGCGCGGATTGCAGGCGGCGGAGTGATGCTTTGAAACGAATCCTTTCCTGCGTGTTCGCGATCGTCGTGATGGCGGGGTCTTCGGCTTACGCGGTGCAGCCCGACGAGATCATGTCCGATCCTGCAAAGGAATTGCGGGCACGGGATTTGTCGCGCGAACTGCGCTGCATGGTGTGTCAGAACCAGTCGATTGACGATTCCGAAGCGCCGCTGGCGCGTGATCTGCGGCTATTGGTGCGCGAGCGCATCGCGGCCGGCGACAGCGACGCGCAGGTCATCGATTTTCTGGTCGCGCGTTACGGCGAGTTCGTGCTGTTAAAGCCGCGGCTGAACCCTCACACTTGGTTACTCTGGCTGTTGCCGCCGCTGGCGCTGGCCGGAGGCGGGGTCGCGCTGTGGGCACATGGCCGGCGCCGAACGAAATCCGACACAACGCAAGACGCTTCGCTGTTCAAGCTGACGGCCGACGAAGAAGCGCGGCTGGAACGGCTGATCGCGGAACCCTCGCCGGACAAGCCGGTTTAGCGCGGCGCTAATCGCGTTTTGACCCTGCGATAAGCCGTTTTGGCCCCTGCGATAAACTGCCGCATTCAATCGCGCATTTATTACAAAACTTTAATTCCCCCGCCAGCGCGCTGTAAGGCGGAAATCCCCATGTTCAGAACCACAAGGTGCTTGCCCCCCGCACCGTCGATTCAGGCTCTGGAGATGTTCGTATGACCGACCGACCCACCGATTTTTCGTCCCTTCCGTCTTATCAAGCGCCCCGCCGCTCGCTCTTTTCCGCGCGCAAGTTCGCGTTGATGGCTTCGGTCGTCGCCGGCCTCGGGGTTGCCGTTTACGGCTTCAGCCCGTCGTCGGGCCCGGTTGATATTTTCACCAGCACCGCGCACGCGCAGGTCAACAACGAAGTCCGCAAGGTTGCGCAGCCGGTCGGCTTTGCCGACATCGTCGAGCGCGTGAAACCTTCGGTGATCTCGGTGAAGGTCAACATCAACGAGAAAGTCGCCAAGAACGACAGCGCCGACAACAATGATGATTCGCCGTTCCAGCCGGGATCTCCGATGGAGCGCTTCTTCCGCCGCTTCGGCGGACCCGATGGCATGCCGCCCGGAATGCGCGGTGGACCGCGTGGAGGACGCGGCGCGGTGACCGGTCAAGGCTCCGGCTTCTTCATTTCGCCGGATGGCTACGCCGTCACCAACAACCACGTCGTTGACGGTGCCGACAAGGTCGAAGTCACCACCGACGACGGCAAGACCTATTCCGCGAAGGTGATCGGCACCGACGCGCGTACCGACGTTGCGCTGATCAAGGTCGAGGGTGGCTCGAACTTCCCGTTCGCCAAGCTTTCCGACGGCAAACCCCGGATCGGTGACTGGGTGCTCGCGGTCGGCAATCCCTTCGGCCTCGGTGGCACGGTCACGGCCGGCATCGTCTCGGCCAGCGGCCGCGACATCGGCAATGGCCCGTACGACGATTTCATCCAGATCGATGCGCCCGTGAACAAGGGCAACTCCGGTGGTCCGGCCTTCAATACCGAAGGCGAAGTGATGGGCGTCAATACCGCGATTTATTCGCCGTCTGGCGGCAGCGTCGGTATCGCATTCTCGATCCCGGCCTCGACCGTGAAGACCGTGATTGCGCAGCTCAAGGACAAGGGTTCCGTCAGCCGCGGCTGGATCGGTGTCCAGATTCAACCGGTCACCGCTGATATCGCCGACAGCCTCGGCCTCAAGAAGGCGGAAGGTGCGCTGGTGGCGGAACCCCAGGCCAACGGTCCGGCGGCCAAGGCCGGTATCGAATCCGGCGACGTGATCACCGCGGTCAACGGCGAGACGGTCAAGGATGCCCGTGAACTCGCCCGCACCATCGGCGGTCTCGCGCCCGGCGCTGCGGTGAAGCTCAACGTGCTGCACAAGGGCCAGGACAAGGTGGTCAACCTCACTCTCGGCCAGTTGCCGAATTCGCTGGAAGCCAAGGCCGACACCGATAATGGCGACAAGGGTGGCGCTACCCGCGGAACCGACGTGCCGAAGCTCGGTCTGACGCTCGCGCCCGCCAATAGCGTTGCCGGGGCCGGCAAGGACGGCGTGGTCGTGACCGAGGTCGATCCGAAGAGTGCGGCGGCCGAGCGTGGTTTCAAGGAAGGTGACGTGATTCTCGAAGTCGCGGGAAAGAGCGTTACCAATGCCGGAGACGTGCGCGAAGCGATCAATGCCGCCCGCACCGACAACAAGAACAGCGTTCTGATGCGCATCAAGAGCGGCGGGTCGTCGCGCTTCGTCGCGGTGCCGCTGGCGAAAGGCTGAGCGCCTGACAGCATGATCCGGAAAAGTGGGAACCGGTTTTCCGAAAAGATCATGCTCAAACAGAGATGGAGGGTGTCGCCGGCAATAGTCGCCCCCGCCGACGGCTCTTTCCGGGGGGCGGGCCAAAAGCTCGCTCCCTCAAGTTACCTTCCGGTGGAATACGCCCCCCTCCGTCGGAAGGTCAAAGGGCGGTGAGGTCCCCCAGCTTCACCGCCCGCTTTTTTTTGGCTCAATGGAGTGCTCCCGGTCGCCTTGCATGAGGCTGCCGACCGCGCCATGGTGATAGAAAGCTGCCTCACTTGACCGTGACTGACACCCAGATGCGCCTTTTGATCATCGAAGACGACCGCGAGTCCGCCGACTATCTGGTCAAAGCGTTCCGCGAAGTCGGTTACATCGCCGATCTGGCTGGCGATGGCGAGGAAGGCCTGGCCCTCGCCGATAGCGGCGACTACGACGTGCTGGTGATCGACCGGATGCTGCCGAAACGCGACGGACTGTCGCTGATCGGCTCCCTGCGTGAGAAGGGAAATCGTACCCCGGCGCTGATTCTCTCGGCCCTCGGACAGGTCGACGACCGCATCAAGGGCTTGCGCGCCGGCGGCGACGACTACCTGCCAAAGCCCTATTCATTCGCCGAATTGCTGGCGCGGGTCGAGGTGCTGTCGCGCCGCCATGGCGGCCCCGCCGAGGAAACCACCTATCGTGTCGGCGATCTCGAACTCGACCGGCTTTCGCACCGGGTGGTGCGCGGCAAGGACGAATTGACGCTGCAGCCGCGCGAATTCCGTCTTTTGGAATATCTGATGAAGCACGCCGGGCAGGTAGTGACGCGGACCATGCTGCTGGAAAACGTTTGGGACTATCATTTCGATCCGCAGACCAACGTCATCGACGTGCATATTTCGCGGCTGCGCTCCAAGATCGACAAGGGTTTCGAACGGCCATTGCTTCACACCATTCGCGGCGCGGGATACATGATCCGTGATGGAATCAGATAAGCCACAATAATTGTTGCGCTTTTTTCGGCGTATTGTTTTTAGTTGCCAATTATTTACCGCTTCTTCCGACCGTCAGTCGGCTCCCGCAGCACCGCCGAAAAGTAAAAGCCCCGTCTAAGCGGGGCTTTCTACAATCGGCTTCCGGGCGTCCGGCAGCGTTTTGAGCCATACTCTTAAATCGTCCGGCAGGATGATCGTACGCCTCCCGTGCTTCTTGGCCTTGAGATCACCGCTGGCGATCGCCTCGCGAATGGAGGTCAGCCCGATCCCGGTGAGGGCGCTTGCCTCCTCAGGTGACACCGAGAGCCTTTCCGAGAGCGGTACCTTTCCCTTCTGCCCGAACTCGTTCATCACATATGCCCCTTATCGTTTGCGAGCCACAACGATGTTGCTAGTCGCGTCGCCCTTGTCCTCGACCTGCGATCCCGATCTACCCGCACACTGGCAATCGCTGGATTTATCCGAGATT
>NZ_JBEKCZ010000208.1:0-9810 GCF_050014615.1 Bradyrhizobium sp.
AATGCCCGACCAGAACACGCTCTGGCAGCCGGAGACGAGCGGCAGCCTGACGCCGGGCCATCCGGTAACGCTGAAATATGAGAGTGGCGATGGATTAACTTTCCGCCGCACCATTGCGATCGACGACCGTTATCTCTTCACGATCAAGGACGAGGTAACCAATGTCGGCAACGCGCCGGTCACGCTCTATCCTTTCGCACTGATCTCGCGGCACGGCACGCCCAAGACCTCGGGCTATTACATCCTGCATGAAGGCCTGATCGGCTATCTCGGCGATCAGGGTCTTCAGGAATATACCTACAAGAAGATCGACGACGCCAAGAGGGTCGACTTCAAGGTCACCAATGGCTGGCTTGGCATCACCGATAAGTATTGGGCCTCCGCGCTATTGCCCGATACCCGCGCCCAGTTGCAGGCCCGCTATTCGTCCAACCTTGTCAATAACGTCCGCACCTATCAGACCGATTACCTTCAGGACCCGCAGACGATTGCGATCGGCGGCACCGGCAGCGCCGACACGCGGCTGTTCGCCGGCGCCAAGGAAGCCGGCGTCGTCGGCATCAATTTTCCTGTCCTCGGGCCTGCCGGGTACAACAAGCAGCTCGAACTCAACCATTTCGATCTTCTGATCGATTGGGGCTATTTTTACTTCATCACCAAGCCGATGTTCCTGGCGCTCGACTTCTTCTACAATTTCATCGGCAATTTCGGCATCGCGATCCTTCTGGTGACGGTGCTCGTCAAGCTGATCTTCTTCCCGCTCGCCAACAAGTCCTACGCCTCGATGGCGAAGATGAAATCGGTGCAGCCGCAACTGGCCGCGCTGAAGGAGCGCTATCCCGACGACAAGGTGAAGCAGCAGCAGGAGATGATGGAAATCTACAAGAAGGAGAAGATCAACCCACGACAAGGTGAAGCAGCAGCAGGAGATGATGGAAATCTACAAGAAGGAGAAGATCAACCCGATCGCCGGTTGTCTTCCCGTCGCCTTGCAGATTCCGGTGTTCTTCTCGCTCTACAAGGTCTTGTTCGTCACCATCGAAATGCGGCACGCGCCGTTCTATGGCTGGATCAAGGATCTGTCGGCACCCGATCCGACCAATCTGTTCAATCTGTTCGGCGTGTTCAGCTTCGATCCGACCCAGCTGCCGCTGTTCGGGCACTACCTCGCGCTCGGGGTGTGGCCGATCATCATGGGCATCACGATGTGGTTCCAGTTCAAGCTCAATCCGACGCCGCCGGATCCGACCCAGAAGATGATCTTCAGCTGGATGCCGGTGATCTTCACCTTCATGCTCGCCGGCTTCCCGGCGGGGCTGGTGATCTACTGGGCGTGGAACAATCTGCTTTCGGTGCTGCAACAGAGCTTCATCATGCACCGCAACGGCGTGAAGGTTGAACTGTTCGACAATCTCAAGACCACCTTCGCGTCGAAGAAGGCCGAGTCGAAGACGTGATGGGCTCCTCCTATTGAGCCTGATATAAGAAACAGGAACTCTCAACTCGTCATGCCCGGCCTTGTGCCGGGCATCCACGTCTTGCGACGTTACCGAGAAAAAAGGACGTGGATGGCCGGGACAAGCCCGGCCATGACGGTGGACAGAAAGCCTTCGCATGACCACGGATACCGATGCGAAGCTGATCGAACAGGGCCGCAAGCTGTTTGCGGGCGACTGGCAGTTTTTCTGGGCCTCGCCCTCGATCGAGACGCTGCCGCCGATGGCGGGCATGGAAGTCGCCTTTGCCGGCCGTTCCAATGTCGGCAAATCGAGCCTGATCAATGCGCTGACCGGCCGCAACGCGCTGGCGCGGACCTCGCACACGCCGGGACGCACCCAGGAATTGATCTTCTTCGAGGGCCCCGAAAACGCCGGCTTCCGGCTGGTCGACATGCCCGGTTACGGCTATGCCGCCGCGCCGAAGGCCAAGGTGGCGTCCTGGACCAAGCTGATCCACCAATTCCTGCAGGGGCGCAGCAGCCTGGCGCGGGTCTATGTGCTGATCGACGCCAGGCACGGCCTCAAGGAGGTCGATCTCGACGTGCTGAACACGCTCGACAAATCCGCCGTGAGCTACCAGGTCGTCCTCACCAAGGCCGATCAGGTCAAGCCGGCCGCGCTGGAAGCCTGTACCGCGGCTACGTTGGCCGCGCTGGCCAAACACCCGGCCGCTTTTCCGGAAGTCATCGTGACATCCTCGCGCACCGGCGCCGGGATGGCGGAACTGCGCGCCGCCATGGTGCGCCTGCTCGGGGAGCGCAGTTGATGATGCAATCCCGTCTGTTCCGCATCCTGATCATCCTGGCCGGGATCATGGGCGCCGACGGCGTCATCCTGGCGGCCGCCTCGGCGCATCAGGGCGACGCGACGCGGCTGGTGCCGGCGTCATCGATGCTGCTGTTTCACGCCACTGCCATACTCGTGGCCGTGGCGCTGGCCGAACGCGGCATCATTCATCTGCGGATCGGGATCGCCGCCGCGTTCGGCTTTGTGATCGCGGCCGCATTGTTCGCCGGAGACCTGACGCTGCGGCACTATGCCGGCCACAGCCTGTTCCCGATGGCCGCGCCGACGGGCGGCACGCTTCTGATCGTGAGCTGGCTGCTGCTCGCGGTGGCGGCGGCATGGCCACGACGCGGCACCTGAAACGGCGGCCGACATGCTTTGCGCCGTGCCCGCCAATCAGATAGAACCCGCCCCATCCTGCATGCCGTGAGACCCGCTTCATGACCGACGCGCCATATATCAGTCCGCTCGATCAGGCCCGCATCCTGTCCGAGGCGCTGCCGCATATGCAGCAATATGACGAGGAAACCATCGTCATCAAATATGGCGGCCATGCCATGGGCGCCGAGGACCTCGCCAAGGCGTTCGCGCGCGACATCGTTCTGCTGGAACAGACCGCCATCAATCCGGTGGTGGTGCATGGCGGCGGGCCGCAGATCGCGACCATGCTGAAGCGGCTCGGCATCCAGTCGGAATTCGCCGACGGCCTGCGCATCACCGATGCCGCGACCATCGAGATCGTCGAAATGGTGCTGGCCGGTTCGATCAACAAGCAGCTGGTCGGCTACATCAATGAAGCCGGCGGCAAGGCGGTCGGCCTGTGCGGCAAGGACGGCAACATGGTGACGGCGTCGAAGGTGACGCGCACCATGGTCGATCCGGGTTCGCACATCGAAAGGGTGGTCGATCTCGGCTTTGTCGGCGAACCTGAAAAGGTCGACCTGACCCTGCTGAACCAGCTGATCGGCTATGAGCTGATCCCGGTGCTGGCGCCGCTGGCGACGTCGCGAACCGGGCAGACCTTCAACGTCAACGCCGACACCTTTGCCGGCGCGGTCGCGGGCGCCTTGAAGGCCAAGCGGCTGTTGCTGCTGACCGACGTTCCCGGCGTGCTCGACAAGTCGAAAAAGCTGATCCCGCAGCTGTCGATCAAGGACGCGCGCAAGCTGATCGCCGACGGCACCATTTCCGGCGGCATGATCCCGAAGGTCGAAACCTGCATCTACGCGCTCGAGCAGGGCGTCGAGGGCGTCGTTATCATCGACGGCAAGATGCAGCACGCGGTCTTGCTCGAACTGTTCACCAATCAGGGCACCGGCACACTGATACACAAGTGATGATCGAGGCGGCCACGCACACCAGAGCCATCATGGCCGGATTTATTCCGGCCATCGCCCTGCTCGCGGGTATCGCGCCGGCCCATGCCGATCTGAAACTCTGCAATCGCATGAGCTATGTGGTCGAGGCCGCCATCGGCATCGACGACAAGGCCGCCACCGCGACGCGCGGATGGTTTCGCATCGATCCGGCGGCGTGCCGCGTCGTCGCGCAGGGCACGCTGACCGCGGATCGCATCTTGCTCAACGCCCGCGCGCTCAGCGTCTACGGCTCGTCGCCGATCCCGCAAAACGGCGGCGACACGCTGTGCATCGCGCCCGACAATTTCGTGATCGCGGCCGCGCGTCAGTGCCGCCCCGGACAGACCCCGGCGCCGTTTACCCAGATCACGCCGACCCCGACCGACGACGGCAACCTGGTGGCCTATCTCGCCGAGGACAGCGAATATGATGACGAGCAGGCCAGGCTCGCCGGCATTCAGCGGCTGTTGGTGATCGCGGGCTACGACGCGGCGCCGATCGATGGCGTCGATGGCCCGAAAACCCAGGCCGCGCTGGCGGCATTCCTCAGGGCTCGCGGGCTGACGCCGGATATCGTGCAGGCGCCGAATTTTTTCGCGGCAATGATCGAGGCGGTGCAGTCGCCCTCGTCCACCGGGCTCACCTGGTGCAACGATACCCCGCACAAGATCATGGCCGCCGTCGCCACCGACGATGGCAAGGCGGTGACCAGCCGCGGCTGGTACCGCATCGAGCCCGGCAAATGCCTGCATCCGGATGTGACCGGCCAGCCCAAACAGATTTTCAGCTTCGCCGAAGCCGTCGACGCCGAAAACCGCGCCATCAGGTTCAAGGACCGGCCGCTGAACTGGGGCGGCACCACCCAGCTCTGCACGCGCGAGAACAAATTCGAGATCAGCGAGCAGGGCGACTGCGGCACCCGCGGCCTCGCCCCGATCGGCTTTGCCGTGGTCGACATGTCGAGCGGCGGCAAGACGCTTCGTTTCGCGATGCCATGATGAAAAGCTCCATCGTCGTCCCTGCGAACGCAGGGACCCATAACCCCTGCTCTGAGTCGATACCGCTGGCGCCAACCACGATCGCAGGCAACTCACACCGTGCCCATCGTAACCGCCGCGGCGTATGGGTCCCCGCGTACGCGGGGACGGCCCGTTGAGAGATTTGTGACAATGATCGAGAAGCCCTCCCGCCCCTTCAGCCATATCGACACCTGGGTGTTCGATCTCGACAACACGCTTTATCCGCATCACGTCAATCTGTGGCAGCAGGTCGATCAGCGGATCGGCGAGTTCGTCAGCGCCTGGCTGAAAGTCTCCGCGGATGAAGCGCGCCGGATCCAGAAGGATTATTACCGGCGCTACGGCACCACCATGCGCGGCATGATGACCGAGCATGGCGTGCGCGCCGACGACTATCTCGCCTATGTGCACCAGATCGATCATTCGCCGCTGCAGCCGAATCCGGCGATGGGCGCCGCGATCGCCAGACTGCCCGGACGCAAGCTGATTCTGACCAACGGCTCGATCGATCACGTCGACAAGGTGCTGGCGCGGCTCGGCATCGCCACGCATTTCGAAGCGGTGTTCGACATCATCGCCGCCGATCTGGAACCGAAGCCGGCGCCACAGACCTATCAGAAGTTCCTCAGAGATCACCGCGTCGATCCCGCGAGCTCGGCGATGTTCGAGGATCTGGCGCGCAACCTCGTCGTACCGCACCAACTCGGCATGACCACGGTGCTGGTAGTTCCCGACGGCACCAGGGAAGTCGTGCGCGAGGACTGGGAACTGGAAGGCCGCGGCGCCGCCCATGTCGATCATGTCACCGACGATCTGACCGGGTTTTTGCTGGGGCTGGCCCCGACCTAGAGCTCACCACTGCCAAAACATTCGGTCGTCATGCCCGGACTTGATCCGGGCATCCATCAACCTTCAAAAGAACCTCGCGCAGAAGATGGATTGCCGGGTCAAGCCCGGCAATGACGAGGGAGGAGCCGCAAGCCCCGCTTTCGCGGGTGATGACAACCGAAACAGTTGACTCTCCCTCCCCAAATCCCGAAAAAGCCCCTCGCTCAATCAACAATACCGCCCAAGGAAATCTCGATGTCTCTCGCTTCCCTCGAATCCACCGTCAACACCGCGTTCGACGCCCGCGACGGCATCTCGGCCGCGACCAAGGGTGAAGTCCGCGACGCCGTGGATCATGCGCTCGATCTGCTCGACAAGGGCGAGGTGCGGGTGGCGCAGCGCGAGACCAGCGGCAAGTGGAAGGTCAATCAGTGGCTCAAGAAGGCCGTGCTGCTGTCGTTCCGCCTCAACGACATGGCCGCTATTTCAGGTGCCGCCGGCAACGCCTCGTGGTGGGACAAGGTGCCCTCGAAATTCGAGGGCTGGGGCGAGAATCGCTTTCGCGACGCGGGTTTTCGCGCCGTGCCGGGCGCCATCGTGCGCCGCTCGGCCTTCATTGCCCGAAACGTCGTGCTGATGCCGTCCTTTGTCAATCTCGGCGCCTATGTCGATGAAAGCACCATGATCGATACCTGGTCCACGGTCGGCTCCTGCGCCCAGATCGGCAAGCGCGTGCACATTTCCGGCGGCGTCGGCATCGGCGGCGTGCTGGAGCCGCTGCAGGCCGAACCCGTGATCGTCGAGGACGATTGCTTCATCGGCGCGCGCTCGGAAGTCGCCGAGGGCGTGATCGTGCGCAAGGGAGCGGTGCTGGCGATGGGCGTGTTCCTCGGCGCCTCCACCAAGATCGTCGATCGCGACACCGGCGAGACCTTTGTGGGCGAGGTTCCGGAATATGCCGTGGTGGTGCCCGGCAACTTGCCGGCCAGACCCTTGAAGAACGGCCAGCCCGGCCCCTCGACGGCTTGCGCCGTGATCGTCAAGCGCGTCGACGAGCGCACCCGCGCCAAGACCAGCATCAACGAGCTGCTGCGCGACTAAGATTCATTGTTCGGGGCGGGATCTCGCCCCGAAATCGAACCAAAATCTGTCAGAGACGACCAACCTACCGGGCCGGGGCCATTTTCGGCGGTCCGGAGCTTGGGCGATGGGCAAACTGACGGACAACCAATTTCTGTTCGGCTTCGAGGGGCGCATCAACCGCGCCAAATACTGGTACGCGCTGTTTGCCAGTATGATTTCCTGCCTTGTTTTCATGCTGGCCCTGGCACTCGCGATCGGCATCATCTTCGGCGTCCACGTCAAATCCGTTGACATCCAGATCTTCGCCATCTTCGGCATCCCGCCATCATTCCCGTTCCAGGCCAGCTTCCGTAAGGCGGACCCGGAGACGACTGCACTCATTTCCCTGCTATTCCATCTGGCGGGAACGCCGATCGCGGTGGTCGGCATCTGGATCATGGCGGCCACCACGATCAAGCGGCTTCACGATCGCAACAAAAGCGGCTGGTGGATCGTCGCGTTCTTCATTGCCCCGGCCATGCTTGGCAGCCTCGTGGACCGGCTCGACGATGAATCTTATGTGGCCGTCGCCGTCGCCCTCGTCGCGTTCGGCTTTTATGCCTGGGGCTTCGTCGAGCTGCCGTTCTTCAAGGGGACGCGCGGCCCCAACCGGTTCGGGCCCGATCCGCTGGCGTCGGTCGTTCGAGACGCTCCTGTCGCGACGCGCTGGGACCAGCACAGCGAACTGGAATTTGTTCCGCACAGTGCTAGCCCATCGCCGGGACCTCATGTTAAGCGGGAGACATGAATGACGCCGTTTCCATTACCCGCGACCTCGTGCGCTGCCCCTCCGTCACCCCGGCCGACGCCGGGGCGCTGGGCGTGCTCGAAAACATCCTGAAATCCGCCGGCTTCGAGGTGCATCGCGTCACCTTCAGCGAACCCGGCACCGCCGATATCGACAACCTCTATGCCCGCATCGGCGGGCGCGCGCCGCACCTCAGCTTTGCCGGACATACCGACGTGGTGCCGGCCGGCGACGAGGCCGCCTGGACCCACGGCGCGTTCTCGGGCGACATCAAGGACGGCTTTCTGTATGGCCGCGGCGCCGTCGACATGAAGGGCGGCATCGCCTGCAGCGTCGCGGCGGTGCTGGAATATCTCGCGCACGTCGGCGGCAAACCAAAAGGCTCGATCTCGTTCCTGATCACCGGCGACGAGGAAGCCATCTCCGTCAACGGCACCGTCAAGCTGCTGCAATGGGTCGCGGCGCGCGGCGAGACATTCGACCACTGCGTGCTCGGCGAGCCCAGCAATGTCGAGACGCTCGGCGATTGCATCAAGGTCGGCCGCCGCGGCTCATTGTCCGGCACGCTGTATGTCGACGGCGTGCAGGGCCATGTCGCCTATCCGCACCGCGCGGCGAATCCGGTGCCCGATATCGCGGGGCTGGTGGTGGCGCTGAGCCAGGAACCACTCGATCACGGCAGCGCGCAATTCCAGGCGTCGAATCTCGAATTCACCTCGATCGATGTCGGCAACACCGCCAGCAACGTGATCCCGGCGCAGGCGCGCGCCAAGTTCAACATCCGCTTCAACGATTTGCATACACAAGACTCGTTGCGCACGCTGGTCGAGCAGCGCATGACCAAGGCGGCCGGCAATCGCGTCCGCGCCCGGATCGTGTGGGAGTATTGCAACGCCAACGTGTTCGTGACCAAGCCCGGGGCCTTCACCGACCTCGCGGTCGCGGCGATCGAAGAGGTCGCCGGCCGCAAGCCGGAATTAAGCACCTCGGGCGGCACCTCGGATGCGCGCTTCATCTCGAGCTACTGTCCGGTGATCGAGTTCGGCCTGGTCGGCCAGACCATGCACCAGGTCGACGAGCGAACGCCGGTTTCCGATCTCGAGCAGCTGACCAAAATCTATCGCGGCATCCTCGACCGCTATTTCGCATGACCGGCCGCATCCTCGTTCTCACCGCGATCGACGACGAACTGGACAAGGCGCGCGCCCCCGCGGGCGTCGAGGTGATCTATAGCGGCGTCGGCAAGGTCAACGCCGCCAGTGCGGCGACACTGGCGCTCTTGGTGCTGCGGCCGGCACGGGTGATCAATTACGGCACCGCGGGACGGATCAACGAAGCGCTTTCCGGCCTTGTGGAAGTGGCGCATGTCGTGCAGCGTGACATGATGGCGATGCCGCTGGTGCCGCGCGGACGAACGCCGTACTCGTCCAACCTCGACCGGTTGTCCTCGGGGTTTGGCGACGTCACCTGCGGAACCGGCGACAGTTTCGTCACATCGCCCGATCCATGGCTCACGGAGAATAATATCGACGTCGTCGACATGGAACTGTTCGCCATCGCCCATGTCTGCCAGCGCCACTCGATCCCCTGGCGCTCATTCAAATTTATCACCGGCGATGCCACCGACTTCGCTGGTGATCACACTGCCGATATCGCCGAGGGACAGGATTTGTTCTGGGATGCGCTCAAGAAGCTCTCCGATTAGAAACAGGTGTCATCGTCCGCGAAAGCGGACGATCCAGTATTCTGCGGCGTCTCGGTTCAATCCCATCAGGCACGGCGTACTGGATACCCCGCCTTCGCGGGGTATGACGGCTGTGGTTCAATAATCCACCCGCACCAGATAGAGCCCGTCGGGCGGCGCGACCGGGCCGCAGGCGGCGCGGCTGCGGGCGGCCAATGCGGCCGCGAGATCGTCGGCATTCCAGCGGCCTTCGCCGACCCAGACCAGTGAGCCGACCATCGAGCGCACCTGGCTGTGCAGGAACGAGCGCGCCGAGGTCACGATGTTGACCGCGTCGCCGTCTCTGATGACATCGAGCTGGTCCAGGGTTTTTTCCGGCGATTTGGCCTGGCATTCGGTGTCGCGAAACGTGGTGAAGTCGTGCTTGCCGATCAGGCGCTGCGCGGCCTCATGCATCGCATCGGTATCGAGCGGCCGCGGCAACCGCCAGACATGGCCGAGTTCGAGCGCGAGATTGGCGCGGCGGTTGCTGATGCGATAAAGGTAATGCCGCCGTTTGGCGGAAAACCGCGCCTCGAAATCATCCGGCACGATCTCCGCACTGAGCACGCCGATCGGATGCGGCCGCAAATGCGCGTTCAGGCCGTCGCGCAACCGGCCCGGCACGAAAGGTTTGGCAATGTCGCAATGGGCCACCTGCTCCAGCGCGTGCACGCCGGCATCGGTTCGGCCCGCGCCATGGACACGCACCTGTTCGCCGCAGATC
>NZ_JBEKCZ010000209.1:0-8880 GCF_050014615.1 Bradyrhizobium sp.
TCTTTTGCATGCAAGAGCCCTGACACCCCCTCGTCCCAACCGGTATCAAAATAATCCACAGTGGAACGTGACACACTGGAGACAGAGACGTGATCTCGGGGGTAAGTTTGCACCGTGATGAGGGCTGGATCCGGCCCGACTTCAACGGGAAATAGCATGACACACGCGTTGCTTCTAAATCCGTTCAATTCGACCCAGTTTGGTTCAACCCAAGAGTCAACCCAGTCGTCAGCCCAGCCAGCCCAGATCGTCAACCGGCAGATGTCGCGGGCGACACGGTCCACGCCGGTATGCGCCAGTTGCCAGTCCGACGACATCATCGCCCAGGCGACCGCGCAGTGGAGCAATGAACAGCAGGCATGGGAATTGGCCGCCACCTTCGACCAACCGGCGCATTGTGTCAGCTGCAACGGCCCCTGCGGCATCGTCTGGCTGCCGCTGCGCTAGCCCTCGTCACGCGCCAGCCGCCCCCGATTTCCCGGCAAACCTGCTGGGAGCTTTCCCGCGGAAAACGCTACGCCGCGCCGACAAATGTTCGGCGCGACCCGAAGTTCGGGTCTTCACCGAACACCTCGATGCGGTGATCCAGTTCGTCTCGCGCAATATCGAGGGGAATGTCACACAGCGCCGCATAGTGATGGCGCGTGCTTTTGGTTCCGCTCCATCGCAGCGGCAGTTCCGGCAAATGTTCGCTGCCGGTGGCGAGCGGTCTCGCCAGCGTCCAGAACAGAAAGGACAGACGTGCATAGGCCATCCCTTCAAGGCTGGCCACCGAAGCGCCCGGCGGTATCGCAAACATCTCGACGCCGACGATCGGGCCTTCGTCGACCCGCTCGACCATGACATGCGCGGTCGCGCCGAATTGCGTGGCGCGCGCGTATAGCGCGAAATGGGCGGGCGCCCAGCCAGGATAGGCCGGCGGCCCCGGATGAAAATTATAAGCCCCAAAGCCAAGCCGATCCAGCACCTGCGCGGGCACGACGATGCCGGTGGCGTAGGCAATCAGCCGCGCGCGCGCCAGCGTGTCCGGCGCCAGCGCGTCGAGTTCAACAAGCGTTTCCACCGGGACGATGGTCAGGCATGGATTGTGCGTGGACAGAACGGACGCGAAAATCGGCCGCTCCACCCTGCTGGTCAGTAAGATGATCGTATCGAACATCAGATGGCTGTTGGTTGGGTGCGTCTCGCTTCGTCGCGCCCGGGCGGCTTCCGCGAACTATCCGATCCAGTCGCGATAGCGAGCCAGCACGTCGGATGGCGGCCTCTTTTCATCACGAACAGCTAGGGGGTGGTGTCTTGGGTAAGGGTGGCCTTATTCTCGGTCTGGATGCCGGTGGTGGCATTGGTCACGATCGTGCTGATTGTCGCGGAACCGTTTGCACCCAGCGTGAACTGGGAATCGCCGATTCGAAAGGTGCCCTTGGTGGTGATCAGCGCTCGTTGAAACTGCAGGCCGGCGGAGGTCTGCAGCGTGACGTTGGCGCGGTAGCCGCTGACCTTGGTAATCGACATCGTGATCGGCTGATTCTGATAATCCTTGCCGGTCCAGGTGCCCTGATAGCTTGCGGCATTGACGGGGGCGAATTTGTCTCCTGGCGAGATGAGGCTTGGGGTCGCCGCTGTCGAGTAGGAAGACTGCAGGACGCTCATGATACTGCTCATTAGAAACCTCCGTTCATCGCCGCCGCGATAGCGGGCCGCGCCAAGCATCCCTGGCAGAATAAAATTAATCATCAGTTAACTATCTCGAACGACGACCCGGCATCGACGTCCCGATGGATCCGGCGCCGGCTTCGTCGCGTCATCCATGGCCCGTGACCTGCGCGTAAAATCAGGGCCGGCTTGACTGCCGCGCATCATCGACGATTTTTCACTGCGAACGAAAAAAGATCCTGCTTCGCATTTGAGTCTATTTGTTTCCAGGTTGCCCGCTGCTGGCGTTGCGTGAGCAGCACCCAAAACACCGCTGAACACGTCAACAGTTGCGCATCATCGAAGGTTTTTCACCGCGACCGTAAAAATACGGGCTTCGCATTTGAGTCTATTTGTTTCTGCGGTGCTCACCGCTTGAGCAGCACCTAAACATTTTTTAACTCGTCATGCGATGCAGCGTCCGTACCTTCGTGTTTGTAGATGCGTGATTCGCGACTTCCCCACTTCATCCAGCGCCATGACTTGTTCAATGGACGGCGCTTCTTCATAGCGCGGCGAATATCACCATGCGAAGGCGGCTCATCTACAAATCGGTAAGCGGCACGCCGGTTCTGAAGGGAGATTCAGTCGAGCTGAATTTCATTACAGATCCGGCCATCAATCAAGACGATGTCTCGGTGGAGATGAGCCGGTCTGAACTCGAACGCCTGCATCGCAGAATTGCCGATCGATTGTCCCATAAGCAATCCTGCGATTGAGGAACCGATGCCATCAGCAAGAGCGCCCGCACTGAATCGTCGTCAACGCCGGGCCAACGCCAAATTGGGCAATCGATCGGTCAATCCAGCGGCCGCCGGCTTGCTGGAACTGGGACTTGAATGCCAGAGAGCCGGAAAACTTGCCGAGGCCGAGGAGCATTATCGACGGATTTTGGCCATACAGCCGGATCATGCCGACGCACTTCAGTTGATCGGCTCCATCGCCTACCAGGTTGCGCGTTATGACGTCGCCGCCGAATGGATCGGCAGGGCGATAAGGCTGGACCGAAATAACCCGGCCTGGTTTTCCAACCTTGGCCTGGCATTGGAACGCCTGGGCAAGTTTCAGGAATCGCTGGCAAGCCACAACAAGGCACTCGAACTCAAGCCCGACTACGCCGACGCCTTCAATAACCGCGGCACCGTTCTCAACGCGCTGGGTCGGATCGACGAGGCGCTGGAAAGTTACGAAAAGGCCCTGGCGCTGCAACCGAACTACGCCGAGGCTCTCAACAACCGCGGAAACATGCTGCATATCCTCGATCGTCTGGATGAGGCGCTTGCAAGTTACGACCGAGCCCTGGAACTGAAGCCCGACTATGCCGACGCGTTCAATAACCGCGGCAATGTTCTGAGAACCCTTGGTCGCACCGACGAGGCGCTGGCCTGCTACAATGCGGCGACCATTTTGAACCCGAACCTGGCCGCGGCGCTCAATAGCCGGGGCATGATATTGAAGGATATGAATCGATCTGAAGAGGCGCTTGCGAATTTTGACGCAGCCCTCGCGGTGAATCCGGATTTTGTCGAGGCGCACAATAATCGTGCCGTCGTATTGGCTGACGTCAGGAGGTCCGATGAGGCACTGTTGAGCTACGGCAGGGCGCTGGCATTGAGTCCCGGCCTGGTCGCAGTGCTCAATAACCGCGGCAATCTGCTGCAGGAGCTGGACCGAATAGACGAAGCGCTTGCGGATTACGACCAGGCCCTGGCGCTGGAGCCCGACTTTGTCGGTGCGATCAATGGTCGAGGCAGCGCCCTTCAGAAGCTAAATCGTACCCGCGAAGCGGAGCAGGCGCTGCAGCGCGCCATCCAGCTCGCGCCGGATTATGTCGAAGCCTATTGCAATCTCGGAATCGTCTTCACCGACTATGGCCGCCTCGCCGAGGCTGAGGCGGTCATCCGGCATGCCGTCGAGCTCAAGCCAAACCATGTCGCTTCTCTTTCCAATCTCGGAAAGGTGCTGGGCGATCTCGGCAAATATGATGAGGCGGAGGCCGCGATCCGGCGTGCGATCGCGATCAACCCGGATCACGCCGAGGCGCACTTCAATCTCGGAAACGTCCTGATCGCGCTGGACAGGCATGATGAAGCAGAGGCAGTCACCCGACGCGCGATCGCGTTGAAGCCCACTTTGGCCGGGGCCCACCACAATCTCGGCGTCGCCTTGATGGATCTCGGCCGACTGACCGAAGCCCGCGAAGCCGCCGAACGGGCCGTCGCGCTGGCGCCGCGGGAGCCCATGCACTTCCGTCAGTTGGGGGAAGTCAGAAAATACACGGACGGCGATCCTTATTTGACGGCGCTCGAGGTTTTGCTGAGGGATGAAGGCTCCCTCGCGGTCGCCAAACGGACCGAACTGCACTTTGCACTGGCCAAGGCTTACGCGGACATCGGCCGGCCGGAAGACGAGTTCAGGCGGCTCCTGGCGGGCAACAAGCTCAAGCGCGCGCGCATCGAATATGACGAAGCCGCCGTTTTGGGCGTGATTGATCGCACCCAGCAGGTGTTTACGTCCGAATTCATCCGCGCCTCGCACGGCGTCGGCGAACCTTCGCGCAAGCCGATCTTCATCGTTGGAATGCCGCGGTCAGGAACGACCCTGATTGAGCAGATTCTGGCGAGCCACCCTCAAGTGCACGGCGCCGGAGAATTGAAGCTGCTCGATCGCGCCATTATCGATCTCCATTCCGCGATGCGCGGCGCGCCGGCCTATCCGGAACTCGCCTTGCATATGTCGGGCGAACATTTTCGCCAACTCGGCCGGCAATATCTGGCCGGAATCCAGCAACTGGCGCCGGCGTCGTCTCATGTCACCGATAAAATGCCGGCTAATTTTGCTTTTGCCGGACTGATCCACCTCGCCTTGCCAAATGCGACCATCATTCACACCGTCCGGGATCCGGTGGATACCTGCATCTCCTGCTTCTCCAAGCTTTTCACCGAAGGTAATTACCAGACCTATGATCTCACCGAACTCGGACGCTACTACCGGCACTATAAGGCCCTGATGGCGCATTGGCACCGCGTACTGCCGCCCGGGCGTATCATCGACGTGAATTATGAGGATACGGTCGCCGACGTCGAGGCTGTGGCGCGTCGCGTTGTCGCCCATTGCGGCCTGCCGTGGGACCCAAATTGTCTCGACTTCCATCGTACGGAAAGAGTTGTCCGCACCTCGAGCGCCACTCAGGTCAGGAAGCCGATCTATACGAGTTCGATCGGAAGGGGCCACGGCTATGGATCCCTGCTGGAGCCGCTTCTCGCCGAACTGCGGCCGCCGATGTCAGGATCGGACAGCTTGCCGCGCCAGAGCGGCGCGACCGGGTGACGCCAGAGAGGCGGCGAGCGGCGGCTTCAGGCCTTTGGGAACAGCCGGCTCGACGCAATATGGGCGCCTTCGCTCAAGGCGGCCAATTTGGCCCACACGACGTCCTGCGCGACGCGACCGGCACCGGCGGCGCTGTCAAACCCGCAATCCGTTCCAGCGATCACGCGGCAGGGATCGCCAAGCGTCTTGACGACGCGTTCGATCCGCTCGGCGATCACCTGCGGATGCTCGACGAAGTTGGTCAGTGAATCAATGACGCCGGCCACCACGATCTGGTCATCGGCGATCGCCTGCCCTTCAAGGCATCGCACTTCATGGGCATGGCGGGGATTGGCGAACGGCAACACCAGGGCGCCGACATTCATTCGCGCGATCAGCGGCAGGATCGTCTCAAGCGGCACGTCGCGATCGTGCGGTCCCTCGTAATTTCCCCAGCATACGTGCATGCGGACCTTGTCGCGCGGGATGTTGCGCAGCGCCTCGTTGATGGTCGCCACCACGCGCTCGACGAAATCCAGAAAATCGGAAGTCGGGCGATCCTGAAACGAAATGTGGTGCTCCAGCGCAAGATCCGGGCAGTCCAGCTGAAGCAGAAAGCCTTGCGCGACGATCGCTTCGTATTCGACCTGCAGGGCGCGGCCGACGGCGGCGAGATAGGCGTCCTCGGTGTCGTAATACTCGTTGCGGATCGCGGCCACGACGATGCCGGGCGACGGCGCGGTCAGAAACGCCTCCACGAAGCCGCGCTCGCCGGCGCTCGCGCGATCGCTCAGCACGTTGCGAAAATCAACGCATTCTCGGATCGCCTCCGCGACGCCGGCGTAGCGGATTTCGCCGATCGCTTTCGGCGGCGCGAAGCTGCTGACCATTTCCTTGCCGGCATTTTGTTGTTCCAGCGACTGCTTGAAAACCGGGTAGTCCTCGACATCGGCGCGCGGCCACCGCTTCCAGGTGCCGCCAAACCCGGTCATCCGGTGCCGCACATGGAGAAAGAATCCCTCGCGCTGCTGCTCGCCATTGTTGCCGATATCGATCCCGGCCGCGATCTGTTTCGGAACGATCTCCTGCAGGGCGGCATGGCCGGCCTGCTCGATCTCGACCGGATCGACGGATTCCCCCCGCGCTCCCCTGGCATATAGCCGCGTCAAGGCGGGCGGACGGGGCAGGCTTCCGGTATGCGTCGTGAGAATACGATCGTGACTTCGTCGCATGGTTGTTTCAAGGCTCGTTCGGTGAATGATCGCGGGCACGGCGCGAATGCGCCTTCGCCCATCCTACAACCCAAATCCGCTCGCCTACAATCCGTGGATCTGGCCGGCGTCGATCAGCAGGCGGTTGAAGCGGCGGGCTTCGGCGCCGTCCCTGCAGGCATAGAACATCCCGTTGCAGCGAAGCATGATCGCTTTCTGCTCCTCGAACGACGGATCGAGCGGGATGCCGGCGGCTTCCTGGATCACCAGCGGCAGATAGGGCCCGTCGATGGTCTCCATCGCGGTGGGACTTTTGACCGGCTCGAAATTGATCGCATCGATCGCGTAATAGGTCGCGTAATAGCGCGGGTCGTAATTCTCCAGCTTCTTGCCGACGCCGGCCTCGTCGAGGTCGGGATCGAGAACATGCGGCGAGAATTCCGGCTGGTGATCGCCGTACCGCACAATCAAAAACGGCTGCGCCGGAAACTTCTTTTTCAATCCCGCGATGAACGCCGTGTAATCGTCCGCACTCATCGCCTGCCGGCGCAGATATTCATCGACCACCGGCTCGTTGCCGGGCGGGCGCCACGACGGCGTCAGTTCGGGACGGAATCGGGTCTCCCACGGAAAATGATTGGCGGCGAGATAGACGAACATGAACAGCGGCGCCGCCGGCGCCTGCTGCGACATCAGGCCCAGGGCCTTGTCGTAGAAGAAACTATCGGGCTCGACGTCCTTGGCGCCGAGATCGTGGGCGTCGTAGAAATGCTGGATGCCGGTGGTCATCTGAAAACTGCGTGCGCTCATGAATGCGCCAAACGCCGGATACAGCGAAATCGTATCGTAGCCGCAGCGGCGCAGCGCCAGCGGCAGCCCGCGCGCGACGCGGCCCGACGCGATCCGGGTCACAAAATAGGAAAACCGGCCGAACGAACGCGACGACAGCCCGGCGAGCACATTGTATTCGGTAAACCAGCTCGGGCCGCCATTGCTCTCGGCCAGAAATTTGCGCGCCTTGCCGTCGAACGATTTGAAATGGCTGCCATAGCCCTGGGGCACCTTGATGCCATCGGCGCTTCGAATATCGAAGGAGGATTCGTCGTGGATCATGATGATATTCGGCCGCCGCCCGGTCGGATGGCAGGAATCCAGCAGCGGCATATTGAGACGTGCGGTGGCGACCGCGTCCGATTCCATGAAGCCGTAATGGATGAAATCCGACACCGCGGTGACGCCGGAGCGGGAGAATTTCGACAGATAGCCGTCGTCGTAGTAGCCGCGCCAGGCCTCGTCCGGCCAGGCGAAGGCATATCCGACCAGTGCAGCGAGAAACGCCAGCATGCCGGCCGCCGCCGGCAGGCGGCGAATGCGAAACGGATCGAGCCACCACAGCGCATACATCAGCGGGATGGTGACCAAGGCCGCCGAGATCACCGACCAGCGCAGGCCGGGGAAGATCGTGAACAGAAACGCCGCGGTATCGCGGTCGATCACCATCAGATCGACGAAGTTCGCGGTCATCTGCACGATGTCGTGCTTGAGCCGCGACAGCAGGACCAGCACCACGACCAGCGTCAGCGACAGCGCGCCCGACAGCGCCGGACGCCGCAACAGCGCGATCCAGAAGAAGTTCAGGATTCCCCACGACAGCACAAAGCCCGCGCGCGCCGCAAAATCGGTTTCGGTCTGAAACATGACGACGAGCGCCCCGAGATGGGGGGCCGCGACCGCCAGCCACCGCCAGAACCCGACCGAAGCGACCCCTGCGGCGGCGACGGTAGCGGAGGGACCTGGATTTGGCGGCGGCGCCATGGGTTCGTACGCAACGATACCCGGCACGGCCTTTGGGCCTTGGCTGGCGATGACCAGGAGACGCACCCCGCAGCCGGAGTCTGCGGCGTGTCATAAAAATGTAGTGGAAACGTCATGACAGCGCAACAGAAGCGGCTGGCCGGGCGCCGCTTCCGGGCCATTTGAGGCCGTCAACCTTCCTGGACGCGCTCGGTCAGGCCGGCGGCATTAATCCGAGACGCTTGGCGATAATACGATCGACCGTCCGCTTCGGCAGGATGCCCGTAATCAGGTGCCGCATCGGATCCGGCGTGACCTGGTAACGGACCTTGGGGTTTGCCGATGTCAGGGCATCGGCGATCACTTCGGCGATCTTCTCGGCCGGCAATCCGATTTCACTCAGGTGCTTGGTGTAGGCGCGGATTTTTTCAAGCGCCGGCGCATAGGGTGAATTCTCGTAGCCGGAAAGTTCCTCGGTCTTGCCCCAGATCGGGGTTTTCACCGCACCTGGCGCTACGATGATGACGTCGATGCCGAACAGCATCATTTCGCGGCGCAGACTCTCTGACAGGCCCTCGATCGCGTGCTTGGACGCCGAATAGGCCGGGGTCAACGGATTGCCATTCTTGCCCGCGACCGAGCTGATCATCACGATCCGCCCTTTCGGCCCCTTCAGCGTCGGATCGGAGCCGAGCAGCGGACCGAAGGCCTGGGTGGCGATGATCGGGCCGATGACATTGACCTCCATCTGCTGGCGGAATTTGTCGGCCGAAAGCTCCAGCACCGGTCCCGCCACCGCGATGCCGGCATTGTTGACCAGCCCGGTGAGCGTTTCACCCGCCAGCGCCGTGCGAACCTCGCGCGCGGCCGCCAG